>NZ_OY782507.1:3135000-3435000 GCF_963677725.1 uncultured Cohaesibacter sp. | reverse complement strand
AGTCGGCGCTGATCACCTCCTACACCCTTGCTCCATCGACGGCGATTGTGGCCTTTCTTCTCGCGCTTCCCACCTCCTATGCGCTTGGGCGGATCGAATTTCCCGGGCGCGAGGTGGCCAAGACGCTGTGTCTTTTGCCGCTTGTGGTGCCTCCCTTCATCACCTCGGTGTTCTTCTCGGCGCTGCTCTTCCAGATCGGCCTTGCCAGTTGGCGCATGGGGGCCATCGTCTTTGCCCATTCCATCATTTTCCTGCCCTACGCGATCCGTATCCTGACAGTCTGTTTCGAGCAGGTGCGGCAGGATCATGTCGACGCCGCACGCGATCTGGGCGCCAGCCATTGGGCGCGCTTCAAGGTGGCCTATCTGCCGCCCTTGCGGCCGGGCATTTTCGCAACATTGCTGATTGTCTTCATCCAGTCCATCGAGGAATTCGCCATCGCCTTCATCGTCGGCTCTCCGGATGTCGTTACCATTCCCACATTGCTCTACTCCGCGCTCGGGCAGGATTTTATCCGCCCCAACGCAGCCGTTCTGTCACTCATTCTCGTCGTTCCAAACGTGCTCCTGATGCTCATTCTGGAACGGCTTCTAAAATCCGCCAATCCGACCCTGTCTTCCGGCAAGGGATAGCCGCAGGCAGCATCATAACGAGCACTATTTGAAAGAGGAGGAGATCCATGCTCAAGAAACTATTCATGTCAGCCACCATGCTGCTTGCATCGGTCCAGCTATCGCCAGCCGCCGATCTTGGTTCCATGTCGTGGGACGAAATCGTCGCACAGGCAAAGAAAGAGGGAGAGCTGACCTGGTATGTCTGGTACTTCCAGGACGACTTCCGGCGCGAGGTCAAAGCCTTCGAAGACACCTATGGCATCAAGGTGACGATCCCTGTCACGACACTTGACGGCAACACCGAAAAGCTCATGGCAGAGCGGGAGCGGGACATAGGCGATATCGATGCTTTTGCCTGGGATTGGGATCTGCTGCAAACCGTCACCCCAGCCAATCTGTTCTATAAACTTGATATGCTACCTGCAGATAAGGGACGCGTCTCATCTCTGTCCGGACATGACAGCGACGGCTATGCGCTGGCCTTCTGGGGCAACCAGACCGGTATTGCCTATGATCCCGCCAAGGTCTCGGAGGAAGCGCTGCCGCAATCAGCAGAGGACTTCGCCACCTTCTGGCAGGAACATCCCGGCAAGTTCGGCTTCAATTACCAGAATGGCGGCTCCGGCCCCTCCTTCTACCAGAACATCCTCCGGGTCGTGTCTGGCACCGACTTCACCGACGGATCGGGCAGCGCCGAGCATCTTGCCCAATTGCAGCCGGGCATCGATTTCTTCAACGAATACGCCGAGGACTATGTGATCACGGTATCGAACGCGGATTCGATCACCCGAGTCTCGGATGGCGAATTGTGGATGGCTCCAGCCTGGGAGGATCACCTCGCCGGTCTTCAGAAGCGCGGCGAAGTGCGTAAGAAAATCAAATTCTACATTCCCGAAATGGGCATGAATGGTGGTGGCAACGCGATTGCCATTCCAAAGAACGCGCCGCACCCGGCAGCTGCTGCCGTATTCGTCAATTGGCTGACGTCTGCCAAAACCCAGTCGATGCTCAACCGCGATTTTGGCAGCGCACCGATGAACACCGCAGCGGATGACAGCTATGCGCTGGTTCCCAACCAACAGCGTCAGTATCGCATGCCATGGGGTGCCCAGCCATTCCGCGGCGAGGTTGAAGCCTATTTCATCGAAAATGTCGTTCAGGAACGATAACAGCACTGGTTCCGGCCGACCCGTCTGCCGGAACCGTCTTCCCCGTCTTCTTGCCCCTGTATTGAGGTCATCATGAACTCTGTTGAGCTTGGATGTGACCATTCTGATCTTCCTGAGACAGCTCACCAGCGGCGCCATGCTGCTGGTGGTCTCGGTGCGCTTCACACGGATCGGGCTCAAGCGGCTGTGGAGCGTTCAGCACACGCAATTGCCTGCCTCCACCCATAGCCCCTTGGCCATTCATGTGGGTGCCAGCCTCTATCTGCCGCTGTTCGAGCATCACATCAAACTCGTCCCGCATCACGCAGGATGAGGCGGAACACAGCAGAGCGAACAACAAAAAGGGAACCGGTATGATCTGACGAGATCAACCGGAAAGCCACAAACAAGAACAAATGACGGCCGACTATCTTTTCCCAAGGGATGGAGGCTGATCGATCCCGACATACTGGAGTTATCCGATGCAAAGCAACAGCTGGTCTATGCCCGAACCAAAGCGTGGCGAAATTCTTTCCCTTCTTACAGGAAAAGACATCGGTGGCGCCCACCCACCTGCAATTACGGCCCCGGACAAGGGCGGGAAATTTACGCCGGACGGCGCTGTGCTGCCCTTCCCTGGCAACACCTTCATTTGCCACATCAATCAAGACTCGCCCTTCTTCGAAGCACTTTGCATCATGCAGGACCGCCTTCGTGCATCTCGATATGCGGACTGGTTTTCGTTCTTGCCAAAGGCAAGCTTTCACATGACCATCTTCTGCGGTGTCTGTGGCGATCCGCTCGGGCAGGATGGCTGGCCCGAAGGATTGCCGTCAGGCTCAGACCTTGCAACAACCACGCGCCATTTCATCGACACTTTGGAACAAAAAAAGGGGGAAGCGGGGTTCAAGGTCAACCCAACAGGACTCGTCTTGCCGGCTACCATTGAGATGGAGGGGTTGAACCCGGTTGAAGAACGAAAACTGCGTCAAACACGCGCTTTACTGGAAGATGTAACGGGCATCAGGCGTGGTGATATCGAAAGCTACGGCTTCCACGTCAGCATGGCCTATCCCATCCGCTGGCTGACCACGCAGCAGGCAGATAGCGTGATGAAAGAATCCGAAGCCCTGTTTGAAGAGCTGTTGAGTGACATCGGTCCCGTGGAGCTTGGCCCTATCGAATTCTGCCTGTTCGATACCATGCATCACTACAAGACAATCGGCATTCTCGACCCTCAAGGCTACAGTGTTAGCAAAGCAATGGACTAGTTCCACCTGACGGTTTGATCTTTAACCGCCAGCATTTCGATCTCAAGGTCGAGATGACGGAGTTGCCTCCTGGACAGGTATATAGGTTCCCGTCGGGATCATAGATGAAGTCGGAGCGTGAGAAAGTGCTGTCGGTCGCATTGACTCAAAGGGTGCCTAGCAATTCACCTGCAATCCGAGCCACAAGTGATGACGCCAAGATCCCTTTCGCTCCATGTTTGCTCTCAGCGCGCGCACGCAGGGAAGATGGATAGCTGATGCAATCATAAAGAACGATATCTGGTTGGGCTTTAGCCATTCGCGATGCAGCGATGTCTACGATATCGTCAGATGAATCTGGCGCTAACGCGATCACGAATGCCTCAACACTATTGTCTGCCCATCGCTTGCGGGCATTTTCAACCTGCGCTTCGTTGGGGACGAACAGGCCAAGTTTGGTGTTTTGGCCAACGACAGCACTGATGGCTCCAGCGACAATATCGGACGCCAGCAGGACGCCAGCTCTTTCCAAAGCAGGAAATTTACCGGTGCAGCAAAGAATGGTAACGGATTTGCTGTCGAACTCCGCCGTTTCGACATACTTTACCAGACGCTCCGTTACCAACTTTTTGGAAAGCAGTGTTGAACTGCCATCTGGCAAGGTCGTGAACAGCGTATCGGCCCCTGAAAGCGGAGGATTGGCCGCGATTTCCTCGCGGCTCATTCCATCAAGTGCGCCTATGGAGATGATCTCCGTTTCAGTGCCCAGTCGGGAGCGGAATTCCGCCTCCAGAGCGGGGCGCGGGGACTGTCCGATGACCAGCAGATTGACTTTACCCTTGCTTGCCATCATGCGCGCTCCGCAACGTCGCCAACAACGCGCACACGGGCACGCAGGGCATTGCCTGGCAGGTAGCTCAGCGGCAGATCTTCCACATCCAGCACCTTGATGCTGTCGCGATCTGCACCGGATCGAACGGCATTTTCGATCGCCTCAGAGCGCGCAGCCTCGATTGCATCATCACGGCTCATATCACGGTAAATCCGGTCGGTTTCGCCGGAAATCTGGGCGATTGCAGCTCCGACGGCATTGGCAACGGACTGATGTTCGACATTCATCACCTCGCTGATGCCCGCAATCTTGTCCGGAATAAGCATAGCACCACCACCCACAGCCAGAAGAGGCACTTCCTTGGCATCCGATTTCATGCGGTCTACAGCTTCGGCAATGTCGCGATGAATGGTTTCAAGTGCTGCATTCACCATATTTTTGTCAAGATGGGCAACGCGGGATTTATCGCCGATCTCAACAAGGCCAGCGGCGACCGCAATGTCAGTGCAGGTAATGGTGTTACCACCAAAGACCATGGCTTCCTGACCAAGGCGATAGCCAACACTGACCGGACCGACTTTCAATGGATCGGGTTCGATGATCGTGCCGCCACCAATGGCAATAGAGAGCAGATCTGGAATTCGGAACAAGGTGCGCACGCCACCCACTTCGACCACATTGTTGGCTTCGCGCGGGAATCCGTTGATCAGGCAACCGATATCGGCTGTGGTGCCGCCCACATCGCAGACCATTGCATTGTCGATGCCAGCAATCAGTGCCGCGCCGCGCATGGAGTTTGTTGGGCCAGAGGCAAAGGAATAGACAGGGAAGTCCCTCGCCAGATCGGCAAGAGCCACCGTACCATCATTTTGCGTAAGGAACAGTTGCGCCTCAAGGCCACTCTCGGCGACCGCATCAATGAAAGATTGGGTGGTCTTGTTGGACAGCTCCAACAGGGACGCATTCATCAGTGCCACATTCTCACGTTCCAGAAGCCCGATGCGGCCCAATGTGGAGGAGAGTGTGACATGGATGTCGGGGTGCTCGTTTTTGACAATCTCAGCCGCGCGTTCTTCGCAGTCTGCTGTCAGAGGCGAAAAAGTTGCGGAGATGGCAACGGAATTGACCCCATCTTTGCGGATGGCCCGTGCAGCCTCAGCAATTTCCAATTCATTCATAGGCACCAACGGACGGCCATCATATTCATGGCCTCCATGTACCAGATACACACCGCCATTGACCTTTTCACTCAGATCCTTTGGCCAATCGCAGTAGGGTTTCAGGCTTTTGCTGGCGGGCAAAGACACCCTGATGGCTGCAGCGCGGTTCAAGCTGCGACGCTGAACAACGGCGTTGGTATAGTGCGTGGTGCCGATCATGACGGCGGAGACACCCTTGGCAGCATCGCCTGCTTTTGCGACCACTTCGCGCAGAGCGTTCTTGACGCCGCTGGTCACATCTTCAGTGGTGTATGTCTTGACGCTCGCGATGACCTCAAGGCCATCAATGAGGACTGCGTCGGTGTTGGTTCCGCCGACATCAATACCAATTCGTTTCATGTCGCAGATTCCTCGAACACAGATTTAAAATCAAGGTCGAAACCGAACGCACGCGGTCCGACATTTTCCAGTCCCTGCTCAGACAGGAAGACCGAAGGTGCAGGCAGTGCTATGACGGAGACGCGCTGGCCGAAGCGGAGCACATCAGTACCGATCCCTTCGCCACTCACGGTGTCGAGCACACAGATCAGATCCGGCGTCATCACAACAGGCTCGCCATTCATGTAAGCGACGGAGAATTCGTTCTGGAAGTGGATCAGCAGATCGGACTCTTTATTATCGCCCAACCCTTCTAGTTTGGCCTTGCCGCGCAAAAACCCCTCGGTCGTGCGACGTTCCACATCAACGACTTTGCCAGTAAAGATCTTCTTACCGCGCCCGGCATCAAGAACCGCCTTGATTGGATCGGCATGGTCAGCCTTTGCCTTCAGGATGGTTTCTCCCAAGCGGATAGCATGAGAAACGGAATAGAGTACGCCATGTTTTTTGACTTCAGCGCCAGTGCGTGGCGCCTTGCAGGTGGAAGCAACAGAGCCAATTTCCGTGCAAGCCTTGCGGCTGATCCGTTCCATCCAGCGCCAACTCGCAGCACGTGGAATAATCACTTCATTGTCCCGAATGTCAGACATGGTAAGGGGGTAGCAGCGCAAATTGGCCACAGCGACAGATGTCATCTGGGCTTCCGGATAGGCGCGCCCCATGGTGTCGGCATCGACCACCGGATATCCGGTCAGAGAGGCAACAAGCATCGGATGCATCCCGTTGCCGCCGCCGATTTCCAGCGCCATGACCGCATCAAACTTGCGTCCAAGATACTCTTCCATCATACGCAGAGGCTTGACAGCAAATTCGGGATCGGCCAAACGCTCTTGCCCAACAAGAGGGGCGCCCATGTTGGAAAGAACAGCAACAAGGGCATCATCGGCCAAAGCCATTGGATCCATCAAGGTGACCTCATGTCCTGCTTGGTAGAGCTGGCGCATGTTGAGGAGTTTTTGGTAGGGGTCGCCGCCACCACCGGTGCCCAGGATCCACGCGCCCTTTGCCAAGGCCTCGATATCGTCTGAAGACAAAACCCGATGGGTTTGACTTGGTGAGCTTTGCGCCAATACGGCCATGTTCAATTCCTGTTATTCTATGTGATCCACGACCGAGGTCGCCTGTATCCCATGGATAGTTTGCACTAGGGTGCGCGTGGCACCGTCGGATCGCAAATTGAAAATAAATATGGAGGAAATAACGCTCGCTTATGACCAAAAGCGGCTGATTTGTCGGTCTTTTGCATCCAGAAATCCCCAATTGCTCACTGCGCACTCAGGCCTGCATAATTTATAGACACATTTTCTCAGTGCCATAATTTCAATCAATATAGCGCATCAGCAAATATTAATTTCCAAATGAACAGTCGGATGCCACCCTGAAGGAATTAAGCGCTTCAATACAAAAAAGTGCAGAACCAACCTAAGGGGTTCCAACATGCAATCTTTCCTTAAAAAATTCGGTCTGGGCTTGAGTGTCGCCCTGCTCAGCGCGACCGCGCTGACCGGCACAGCCAATGCCGTCGAGAAACAAGACGGAAAATTTTATCTCGTCGTTGCAGGCCGCCAGCCGGTTTCCACTCTCGATCCAGCTCAGAAATATGACTATTCATCCCGCATGATCGAACAGGCTGTTTATGATGGCCTTGTCAAATATGAAGGCAATCCACCAGAGGTTAAACCATGGCTGGCCAAAAGCTGGTCGGTTTCCGACGACGGCCTTGAATGGACCTTCAATCTGGCAGACAACGCCAAATTCCACAATGGCGATCCGCTGACCGCCTCCGATGTAGTCTATTCCTTCAAACGCACCCTTGAACTGAACAAGGGTCCCGCATGGATGCTCTCGGATTTTGTTGCGCCTGCCGACATCACCGCAGTTGATGACTATACTGTCAAATTCAAACTCAAGCGCCCTTATGCGGCTTTCCTGTCCTTCTTGCCTTGGTGGTATATTGTCAATCCCAAGCAGGTTGAAGCCCACATTGTTGACGGAGACGCGGGTCAGGCATGGCTGAACGAGAATGAAGCAGGCTCCGGCCCCTACAAGCTTGGTAAATTCGAACAAGGCAAAGCCTACCGTCTGGATCGCGTAACCGATTATTGGAAGGGTTTCTACGATGATTCCGACAAAATGGGCGGCATCATCTATAAACTGGTTCGTGAAAGCGCTGGCCAGCGTGCCGGTTTGCTTAAGGGCGAAATCGATATCGCAACGGAACTGACGCCGGAAGAGCTGGAACAGGTCGCCAAGAACAAGGATGTTGAAATTTCCAAAGTGCCTGCCCTGACGGCTTTTGGTCTCAAATTCAATACGACAAGCAAATACCTTTCCGATTTGAACCTGCGTAAGGCTCTTGCTTATTCCTTTGATTATGATGGCTTCATCAAAATCTTAAATGGTCAGGCAAAGTTACAAACCAGCCCGTTCACCGACGCGATCAAAGGCCACGTCGACATCGCGGACATGCCAACCAAAGACCTTGCCAAAGCCAAGGAATATCTTGCCAAATCGGCCTATCCGGACGGCGGTTTCGAGCTTGAATATGTCTATGTTCAAGGGTTCGAAGTCGAACGTCAAATGGGACTATTGCTGACTGAGGCGTTTAAGCCTCTGAACATTAAGATTAAAATGGTACCGCTAACCTGGCCAAACATGGTTGGGCGAGCAGCAGAACAGAAAACCTCCCCTGATATCATGGCTGTGTTTGCCACACCGGTCTCCACGGATCCGGATGCGGTTGCTATTCAATATCACCCATCCTCGTTCGGTAAATACTATGGCTCTCATTATCTCACCGATCAAAGCTTGATCGATCTGATTGAGAAAGCGCGCGCCGAAACCCTGTGGGACAAACGTGCACCAATCTATGTTGAAATCCAGCAGAAAATTGTCGATTTGCAACCTGAGATTTTTGGCATGATGCGTAATCGCACCTTTGCTCATCGCAATTGGGTAAAGGGCTTCATGGACAGCCCGATCCGCATGACCGGCGAAATCGATCTATATCCGCTTTATGTTCAGCCTTGATGCGATAAGGCACCAAACCGAATACCTCAAAATGGTCCGGAGCTTCTGCTCCGGGCCGTTGCAAACAGAAAGCAAGGCATGCGCCGTCTTATCATAAATCGTCTTGGCATGATGATCCTGATGCTACTTGGGCTCATGATCATCACTTTTGTTGTTTCTAACATTGCGCCGGGAGACCCTGCGCGACTTGCTGCTGGACCGGACGCAACGCAGGAAATGGTTGATGTCATTCGCGCTGAACGCGGTCTGGACAGGCCACTGGTCGTTCGCTTCTTTATTTATCTTGGCCACGTGATAACAGGCGACTTTGGAACATCCATCCATACAGGCCGCCCGGTTTTGCAGGATCTTTCTGTCTTCTTTCCCGCCACTCTCGAACTTGTACTGGTATCGATGGGTTTTGCCATCCTCCTGGGCATTCCACTTGGAGTGATTTCTGCGGTCAAGCAGAATAAGGCAACCGATCACCTGATCAGAATTTTTGCGGTTTCCGGAGTTGCCATGCCAATGTTTTGGCTCGGGCTGATGCTGCAATGGTATCTTGCTCTTGAAGCCGACATCTTCCCCCTTGGGGGACAGTTGGGCATCATGACCGATCCGCCAACCCGCATCACTGGACTTTTGACGATAGACGCGCTGCTCACGCTTAGTTTTCCCGTCTTCCAGGAAGCTTTCATGCATATCCTGTTGCCTGCTATTGCGCTGAGCTTCCCTGCTTTGGCTTCCATTGTCCGCGTCAATCGGGCGGAAATGCTTGAAGCCCTGAACAAGGATTATGTCACCAATGCAAAAGCGCAAGGCATCGGACCGTTTCGCATTGTCGCTCATTACGCGCTCAAGAATGCGCTTTTGCCGACCCTTGCCATGATCGGCCTGCGATTTGGCTGGATGCTGGGCGGTACGGTTCTTGTTGAAGGCGTTTTCGACTGGCCCGGCGTGGGGCTCTATGCGGCCAAAGCGGCAATCAGCTCCGATTTTGAGCCCATCATGGCCGTAACTCTCATTCTTGGCGGCAGCTTCATGATCGCTAACCTATTGATTGATCTTGCCTATGCTGCGCTCGATCCACGCGTCAGGTCACAGGTGTAACAGACCCATGAGTGATTTTTTGCAATTCGAACGGTATGAGAGCAGTTGGCGGGAAATCCGCAAAATGACCTCGACCTTTTCGCGCTCGGCGTCTGCCATGCTGGGTCTAGTCATCGTCCTTCTTTTTCTCTTCATCGCCATATTCGGTACAATGCTGGCGCCTTACCCTGAAGATGCATTGGGCGTGACTCATCTCGACGACAAACTGTTGCCGCCCAGTGCTGACCATTGGTTCGGCACGGATGAAGTCGGGCTGGACATCTATTCTCGCGTATTGATAGGAGCGCGGCTGTCCCTTCAGATCGGATTGACCGTGACGGGAATTGCGGTTCTGATCGGGGTGCCGCTGGGAATGCTCGCTGGCATGGCCGGACCGAAATTGCGCGAAGTGATCATGCGCATTACGGACATTTTCCTCTCCATCCCAGGCCTCATTCTAGCCATCGCGGTGGTAGGCGCTCTTGGGCCGGGTATTCTCAATGCGATGGTCGCCCTGTCGCTGGTCTGGTGGCCCGGTTATGTTCGTCTTGTGCAGGCCAAGACTCTGTCCTTGCGCAATGAAACCTATGTCACTGCCGCGCAATCGCTTGGGGCGAGCATGCCTAGGATCCTGTTTGTACATATCCTACCCAATTGCCTGTCTCCGATCATCGTCAAGGTATCCATGGATATGGGCATGGCAATTCTTGGCGCGGCCAGCCTGGGCTTTCTTGGCCTTGGAGCACAGCCACCCTATCCTGAATGGGGTGCCATGATATCTATTGGACGAAACTATCTGCCAGACTGGTGGTGGTATTCCTTCTTCCCCGGCCTTGCCAGTTATCTCACTGTTTTGGGTTTCAACCTGCTCGGAGATGGCCTGCGTGATGTTCTTGATCCGACCCAGAGGGGATAAAATATGTCCAACAATAAAGCCCTTCTTCAAATTCGTGACTTCTCACTTGAGTTTGAAACCTTCGACGGCATTTACAAGGCCATAGACCATGTCTGGCTTGATGTTCAACCGGGTGAGACCATCGGGCTGGTGGGGGAAACCGGCTGCGGCAAATCCGTCTTGACGCGCTCAGCCTTTGGCCTTGTTCCCATGCCTCCGGCACGGATCACCTCCGGCGAAGTGCTGTTTAACGGACGCGATCTCCTGCAATGCACAGAGAAGGAGCTGCGCTCGCTTCGTGGTTCCGAAGTGGCCATGATCTTTCAGGATCCGATGACCTATCTCAACCCGGTCATACGGATCGGCACCCAGTTGATCGACGCCATCCGCGCCCAGCGAGGCGGTGCCATATCCAAGTCGGATGCGCGCACCATAGCACTGGAGATGTTGGAAAAAGTCCATCTCCCCAATCCGTTGCAGCAATTCAATGCCTATCCGCACGAATTGTCAGGAGGCATGCGCCAGAGAATTCTGATCGCTATGGCACTTGCAGCAACGCCAAAATTGCTGATTGCTGATGAGCCAACCACTGCCCTTGATGTCACCATTCAAGCTCAGATCCTGGATCTCATCGCCGAGCTTGTTGAGGATCTGGGCATTGCCGTCATCATGATTTCCCATGATCTGGGCGTCGTGGCGCAAGTTTGCGAAAGAGTGGCTGTCATGTATGCTGGGCAGATTGTTGAAGATGCTTCGGCCGATGAGTTTTTTTCAACGCCCAAGCATCCCTATACGCAAGGCCTGCTCAGAGCCATTCCGCATCCCTTACGCCCGCCTGAGCATCTTGTCGGCATCCCCGGCAATCTGCCCAATCTCTATGAGCCTCCCATTGGATGCCGGTTCCAGACCCGCTGTGAACATGTAACCGGCGCCTGCAAAGCCAAGAGGCCGACATTTGTTCAGACCAGCAGCTTCCAAAAAGTGGCCTGCACACTCTATTCGGAGGCTTTGAACGATGCTTGAGATCAACGACCTGAAGGTTCATTCCAATGTCAGAACTGACAATCTGGTCAAGGCTGTTGACGGAATCTCCCTTCGTATTCCGGCAGGTCAGACACTTGGACTGGTGGGCGAATCCGGCTCGGGAAAATCGACGGTCAGCAAAGCCGCCTTGCGGCTGCTGGCACCGACGTCCGGCCAGATTATCCTTGATGGGAAGGATATAACTCAACTGTCCGGTCGTGCTTTGCGACCTGTGCGCAGCTCTGCTCAAATGGTCTTTCAGGATCCCCACTCCTCGCTTAATCCGCGTATGACCATTTATCGCTCAGTTGCAGAACCCCTCATCCTGCACACCAAGATCCGTGGACGAGAGTTGCAGATGCGTGTATCAGAGCTGTTAGAGCGCGTGGGGCTACCAGCCCAGTTTCTCTATCGCTTCCCCCATGAGCTCTCAGGTGGCCAGAAGCAGCGGGTTTGCATTGCGCGCGCACTGGCACTCAATCCGCGTTTTCTGGTCCTGGATGAACCGACATCTGCGCTTGATGTATCTGTTCAGGCGCAAATTCTGGAGTTCCTTAGGGAATTGCAGAGAGGCCGCGACGACATGGCATCGCTTTTTGTGTCGCATGATCTGGCTGTGGTGCGCTTTCTCTGCCAGCATGTTGCGGTGATGTATCTGGGCAAGATTGTCGAAACGGGCCCGGTGGAAGATATCTTCACCAACCCGCAACATGACTACACCAAGAAGCTGCTCAACGCAGTGCCACTTCCCGAAGCAGGACGTCACCGCAAGCGGTTACGCAGTGGGGAAAGCGCTCAGAAAAGGAACTAGAAGTGCAATCGGATCGCCTCGCCAAACAACTGGACTGGAACTTGCTGCGAACCTACATGGTCATCGTGCAGGAAGGGTCTATTACGGGAGCGGCCCAGCGCTTGAATGTTACACAACCCTCCATCAGTTCCGCCTTGAGACGGCTGGAAGAGCGTCTTGAACACAGGCTCATAGAACGTGGCTCCGGCCAGATCTTTTCGGTCACACAGGCAGGAGAAGCCGTCTATCGGGAAGCGCTTGAAATTTACGGTGGCATCCTTCGGTTGAAGGACCTCAGCAGCAAAGCCGACAAGGCTATCAGCGGTAACATCATTATCTATCGATCAAGCCATCTGGATATGACATTCCTTGATCCGCTCCTGTCACGATATCGGCGCATGCATCCCGGGGTAACCTTCGCTCTTAGGTCAACATCCTGTCACGAGGTCAATCAGGCCTTGTTGCAGCGAGAATGCACGCTTGGCTTTTGCTCGCGTCTCAATCCTTCGCCTCGGCTCAGCTCTCGCTCTCTGACGGCACAGCAATTCGGCTTTTTCTGCGGTCCCAAGCACCCTCTCTACGGCGTAGCCGAGCCAGATTCTGTGGCACTTTCCAACTCGGATGTCGTCGGCTTTGAGGAAGACCATATGGCTGGTGCTTTGTCCCCCATAACGATTCATCGGGTGCGTCATGGGATCGGAGGTGATCTTGTAGCCGTCGCAAGCGGTGCTTTTGATCTGCTCAATCTGATCCGGCATTACGAAACGATCGGCGCCTATCCCAGAAGCCTGGCTGAAACTCACGGCATTGATCTTTGGGAGCTACCCCTTCATGGAGGCCGTCCACGCATTGACGCTTTTGCTGTGGTGGATAGTGATCGTCACCTGACGCCGGCCGAGCGTTCCTTCCTTCATTTCCTCGAAGAAGAAGGCGTCGCCACCTGCCCCAAAAGACAAGGAATTGCTTAAAAACGACGGGTTAGCTTGGATTACTCTCATTTGGCGTGCAGGTGATCGTGATTTTACCACGCAGTGAATGCGGTTTTTGTTTTGTCAATTATGATGAGAGGCTGCGGGTAGGAAGGCAGGGTGCCAACAGACCAGCGATCACAGCAATGCCAGCGAGATCCTGAAGGCTGTAATGCCCCTCAACATCACTGAGGGAGAGAACGCCGATCACTTGCCCGTCAGACAGAATCGGCGCACAGGCGCAGGATTGACAGCCAAGCGAGAGGATCCTCTCGGCATCGGGGAAGGCCCAGCGGATTGCCGCCTCACCATCACCAAGCCAGCAAAGTTTCTCTTTCAACACACGCTCCCCCCAGGGAGTGGGGCCCATGGGCTTTCGTCCGCCGGGAGGATAGTCTGTCTCGTTCGAGCTGAACAAACGCATGATTTCACCCGCCTTGGTATCGTTGAGCAAGATGGTGAAGAGCCGAAAGCCATAGGCCTTGCGACAGATGTCCATAGCCAGTTCAAAGCTCATCACAGGCATGGCTGCACAGGTGCCATGCGCTTCTGGTACCGGGCGCGATTTATCAGGATGCATTGTTATGTCTATCCGTAAAGTGTGTTGGGAAGCCACAGGGCGATATCCGGGAACAGGGCCAGAATGGTGACGCCGAGCAGCATGAGGAAGAAGAAGGGGAGTGCCGCTCGCGCGACATAGCCGATGGACTGTCCCGAAATCCCTTGCAGGACAAACAGGTTGAACCCCACAGGTGGCGTTACTTGCGCCATTTCGACCATCAGCACGAGATAGACCCCGAACCAGATCGGATCGAATCCGGCCTGTTGCGCCAGCGGCAGCGCAATCGGCAGGCTCATCACCACGATGGAGTTGCCATCCAGAATGAAACCAAGACCAAGATAGAAGAGCGACAGGATGATCAGCAGCATCCACGGCGACGGATCGAGGCTGGCAATGGCCTGCGCCACATTGGCGGGGATGTGGAGATAGCCCATGGCAGTCGACATCAAGGCAGCAGCGATCAGGATCGAGCAGACCATGGTGGAGGTTATGAGTGCGCCCATCAGCGTCTCGGCCAAAAGAGAGAGAGAAAACTGCCCCATCAGCATGGCGATCACAATGGATGCAATCACCCCGACCGCCGCCGCTTCCGAAGGCGTGGCAATGCCGGTGTAGATCGAGCCAAGGACGATGGTCATCAGGATCACGAGCGGAGCCAGATTCAGACATGCCTTGGCAAAATCAAGAGGAGTGTGGCGGGGACGATCCGTCGGAACAAGGGTGGGATCAAGCCACGCCCGGATCATGATATAGGCAGAATAGAGCGCCGAGATCATGATGCCGGGCACCAGACCGGCCGCGAACAGGCGACTGATCGACTGCTCGGCCAGAATGCCATAGACGATCATGACAATCGAGGGAGGGATCAACAGCCCCAGACTGCCCGCCCCGGCAAGGGACCCAAGCGATAGCGATTGACTATAACCGCGACTGGACAGCTCTGCCGTCGTGATCTTGCCAACCGTCGCCGTTGTCGCCGGAGAGGAGCCAGACACAGCGGCAAACAGGGTGCAACCCAAGACGTTGGTGTGCAAAAGGCGACCGGGAATATAGTCAACAAAGGGAGAGAGTCCCCGGAACAATCTGGCAGAAATATCGGTGCGAAAGATGATTTCTCCCATCCAGATGAACATCGGAATGGCGGCAAGTTCCCAGCTCGAGGCATAGCGATAGAAGATATTCGCCGCGATGCTGCCAATGCGAAAGGGTGACATGTCCAGAATGAGGCTGAGGGAACAGACTGCAACCATGGCAAGGCTCGCGAAAACCCAGGTTCCGAAGCCAAGAAACGCAAACAAAAGCACCAGAACGATGCCAAAAGAGACGAGTGTTTCCATAGGGATGTGCCTTTGGCTGCTATTCGGTAAAAGGTTGGGGTTCGCGCGGTGCTGGCGTCGGATAGCCTTGTAGATACCGCAAACCATGCGCGAAAATCTGCAGCGCGAAGACGAGCAATCCGGCAAGGATCACGCTCTCCGGTATCCAGACCGGAACCGCAGCAATGGAAGGCGACACGGTGCCGCGTGCCCATGCCCTTGCCACGCGGAGCCAGAACATCCAGGCAAGGCCAAGTGTCCCGGCCAGTAACAGAGCTGCGGAAATAGCGGTCATGACATCTTGCACTCGCTCAGGAAACCGAGCAAGCAGCAGGTTGACCCGGATGAGCTGCTCATGCTCAAGCACATAGCCCAGAGACCAAACCGTGCATGTGGCCACTGCATAGCCGACAAATTCAGCTGTCATGAAAGTGGAGGTCGAGAACAGTGACCGCAGCAGGATTTCCAGTGCAATCAAACCGACCATAAAGACCAGCGCAGCCGCGGCCACAATCGCTGCAAGCGTGGAGATGAAATAGACAAGGCGATAAAAGCGAGACATAGCAGCTCCGTTGCCATGAGGAAAAAAGCCGACAATCCGGCTCTTTCACAGGCGCGACCCAACCCGAGGGAAACAGAAAGACGCGATCATGCCTGCCCCGGCAGAGCGATGCCGCCATGTGCGTTTGCGGCATCCCCCGTCGGAGCGGGCATGGGCATTTTACTTGCTGTTATACGCGTCGAGAATGCGCTTAGCACGCTCTCCGGTCGCTTCGATCCAATCATTGATAAAGGGCTGGGCGGCCTCACTAAGGGCCTTGGAGAATTCAGGGGGCACCGTCTCGGTCACCGTTACACCATTTTCCCGCAAGGTCGCGAAATCCTTGGACATACCTTCCTCGAGCAGAGACCAGCCAAAATCTTCAGCTTCCTTGGCAGCTGCCTTGACAGCTTCCTGCTCTTCAGGCGTCAGATCATTGAAAGCATCCAGATTGACGTGGATCCCCTGAAGAGTGGCGGCATAGTTTACATTGGTGAAGTTGGACTGCTGCTCCCACATCTGAATGCCGATGCCGCCATTGGCCGAGGTCAGCACCGCGTCAATGGCATTGGTTGAAAGCTGGGCAGGCACATCGCTCCAGGCAATCTGGATCGGAAAGGCCCCGGCATTGCGCATCACTTCGGTCGAGCCGACATCATAGGTGCGTACCTTCACATCCTTAAGGTCTGCGAGGGAGGTGAAAGCCTTGTTGCCCCAGAGCCCGGACGAAGGCCACGGTGTCGCGAATAACAGCATCTGGTTGTTTGCGGCAAAGACGGCGTCATAGTCGGGCCGGGCGAGTTCATAGAGCCGTGCAACATCCTCGGTGGTGGGGGCGAGAAATGGCAGAGCGGACAGCTGAAAAATGGGATCAATGCCAGGCCAGAAAACGAAGGCCGATGAGGCCGCCTGCAACGCACCGTCGCCAACAGCGTCAAACTGATCAATGCTCTTATATCCGAGCGCTCCGCCGTGATGCACGGTGATTGTCAAAGAGCCGTCGGTCTTTTTGGCGACCGCTTCGGCGAATTTGTCAGCGGTCTGGCCATTCAAGGAGCTTGCGGGATATTCCGATGCGAAATCCCAATTGGCGGCATTGGCTGGAGTGCTCGCAAGAGCCATCAAGCCAACGGTTGTAAGGAGGAGATTGCGAAGCATGATTGTTATGTTCCCATGGAGTGCCCCGAAGGGCTGATCAATTGGATGCAGCTTATAGGTGCTGCTTTGCACTTTGCCTTGAAGAAATGTCACGTAGGACTTTACCTCAGTTACAGACTGTGCTGTTCTTATGTTACAAGCAAAGCTGTTCGTAAATCAAGGCTCGTTTCAATTCTGAGCCTGCGACAAACTCAAAAGGATTTCAAAAGGCCATGTCATCATTGTTGATCAGGAATGCCCGCATCGTCGACGGAACAAGCCCGGAACCGTCTAGCGCGGTTGATATTGCCATCGAGAATGGAAAGTTCGTCGATGTCGCCCCAGATGTCACATTCGATGCAGACGAAACCCTTGATCTCAAAGGCGCAATCGTAATGCCCGGCCTGATCGACTGCCATGTGCATGTTGTCGCGACAACGGCAAATCTGGGCCAGAATGCGGAACTGCCAAATGCCTGGGTGGCACTTCAGTCAGCCCGGATCATGAAGAACATGTTGATGCGCGGCTTCACCACCGTGCGCGATCTGGGCGGCGCTGATCGTGGCCTTCAGATGGCAACCGAAGCCAGCCTTGTTGATGCACCGCGGCTTGTGATTTGTGGCAAGGCCTTGTCCCAGTCAGGCGGCCACACCGACTATCGTGGTGCCTATCACAATCGAGATGTCAGCTACTACCCCGACAAACTCGGCGCTCTGGGCCGTGTCTGTGACGGTGTGCCTGCCGTTCTTCAGGCGGCACGGGAAGAGCTGAAAAACGGCGCGCAATTTATCAAGATCATGGCCGATGGTGGTGTCTCTTCCCCGTCTGATCCGGTTGGTTATCTGGTCTTCTCAGTGGATGAGCTCAAGGCCGCTGTCGAAGTTGCCAAGGGCTTTGGCTCTTATGTTGCGGCCCATCTCTACGATGACGCGGCCATCGTGCGCGCCCTTGACTGCGGCGTAGAATGTATCGAACACGGCAACCTGATGAGCGACGACACCATGGCCCGCATCGCCCGGGAAGGACAGGTCGTGGTGCCCACCAACATCACCTTTGACTATCTGGCCAAGGAAGGCGCCCAGTTCGGCTTGCCACCAGAATCGGTCGCAAAGATCGAGGATGTGCGGGAGGCCGGGCTTGAGCGTCTCGCCAAGATGCACAAGGCTGGCATCGTCATGGGCTATGGCACGGACCTGCTAGGCGGCATGCATCCCCAGCAGTCCGGCGAGTTTGAGCTGCGCGGTCGCTATCTTCCTTCTGACGCGGTGATCCGCTCTGCCACCATTGATGCTGCCAAAGTGCTGCGCATGGAGGGTCAGATCGGCACAATCGCGCCGGGCGCCTTCGCCGACCTCATCGTCGTGGATGGGAACCCGCTTGACGATCTTGGCCTTCTGGCCGATCAGGGAGCGCACATGCCGCTCATCTTGCAGAATGGCGCGATCAAGAAGAAAGCCGCTTCCCTGTAATCAGCTCTTCGCGCATCGGATCCTCTTCGACCCGGTGCGCAATTCTCTTCCACATTTCGAGCAATTGAGGAGCAACCGTCTCGTCCTGATCAAAACTCTGATGGACCGCGATCCCGCGTAGCACAGACAGGACAAGCTGGAAATAGAGCGAGTTGCTCTCGTTGCTCACTTCCCCCCACAAGAGCACCAGCGTCTTGGCATCACGCTTCTTGATCCAGCTTTCCATCACTTCTCGCAAGGAGCGCCCCAGTTCATTGTCCTGCCGCGCCGCAAGCATCAGTTCAAGCGCCGCAATATAGCGCTTGGTCGAGAATATGTTGTCCCAATAGACATCAATCATGTCCTGGATGGTGAAGCGATCGACGTCATAGTCTTCACCAAGGGGATAGATCTCTCCCCACCCATCGACCAAATGCTGATAGGCAGCCACAAGCAATTGGTTTCGCGTCGGGAACTGATGCGTAAGGGCTCCTCGGGAGACATTCGCCTTCTTTGCTATCATGGTTGTCGAGATTTGCTCGTAGCCCAGCTCGGAAAGCATATCCAGCGTCGCATCACAGACCTGAACACGGGTGGCATGCGAACGCTCTTCCTGCGTACGGCGCCGGGGCTTCTGTGTTGCTATCACGTCAACAATGTCCTCGACCTGCGGCTTCATTTCCCTTAGTCCCCCTTGTCCCATTATACACGGCAATGCCCGATTGGGACCTCTCATGTCGATTTCTATTTACAAACAGTACAGCTTGTTTTTAACTTAGTCTCTATAATACACATCACCGAAAAATCATACAACAGGTGAGACAAGCAATCACAACCGACGGAGAACACTCTTGAAAAAACTAGCTCTTGGCCTCGCGCTTGCAACGCTCACTGCAATGCCTGCCTCCGCCACCGATTTCATCGCAAACTCCTTTTATGACATCGCGCACCCACTTTCCAAGTATGCCTATGGAGAGTGGGCAGAGATCGTCAAGGACCTGTCCGATGGTGACCTTAATCCGCAGGTCTATACGGGTTCGGTTCTTTTGTCACCGCGCGCCAGCCTTCAGGGCGCACGGGACAATATCGCCCAGGTGGTCAACCATGCTGCGATATACACGCCATCCGACCTGCCGGTTGCCAACGCTGTTCAGGAACTGGGCTTCAACTATTCCGACCCCAAGACCCTGATCTTCGCAACGGCGGACTTCTCGATGCACAATGCGACCCAACTCAAGGAATGGAAAGACAGCGGCATCGTCTATCTGGGTGCCTATTCGACCCCTCCCTACATACTGTTCTGCTCTTCCCCGGTGACCAACCTGGAGGAAATCAAGGGCAAGCGCATCCGCACCGCTGGTTCCACGGTTTCCATGTGGGTGGAGAAGGCTGGCGGCATTCCTGTTAACGTTCCCTCCTCGGAAATGTATACCGGCCTTGAACGCGGCTCCCTTGATTGCGCCAGCAACGCAGCAAACGATCTGATCGATCGTTCGCTCTGGGAGGTCGCCAAATACACCACACTGCTGCCAACCGGCATGTATTGGTCCGGCCCGCTCTGGGGCTACAATCAGGCATTCTGGTCCGGACTGAGCGCAGATCAGCGCGCCATCCTGATGGAAGCCTCGGCCCGCTCCATGTCCCGCATGGTCATCAACTATGTCAAGCGCGCCGACGAAGCTCTGGAAGAGGCCAAGGAAAAGGGCAATACTGTCTTCGAGCCAGCGGATGATCTGCGCCAGTCGGTCGAGGACTTCCGCAAGGAAGCCCTGAAAGCCGCTTATCAGACCGGTACCGAGAAATTCGGTCTGTCCAACAGCAAGGAAGTCATCGACGATTTCCGCGCAACTGTCACCAAATGGGAAAATCTGCTCGCATCGGTCGATACTGATGACGAGGATGCGCTGACCGAACTGGCGATGAAAGAGATCTATGGCGATCTCGATCCGGCCAGCTATGGCGTGAAATAACTCCCAAGGAAGATATCGGCCCCGTCGGCCGATATCTTCCCCTTTTGACAGAGGCGTATAATGTTTACTTCCGCGTACCGGCTGGTGCGGCTGCTCAATCGCGTCTTTCTCGTGGCAAGCGGCCTGTTTCTCATTTTGATGATGCTGCATATCACGGTCGACGTTGTTTTGCGCAACAGTGGTGTCTCCATCCAAGGAACACTCGAAGTCGTTTCCTTCTACTATATGGTTTGTCTGGTCTTTCTCCCTCTTGGATATGTCGAGATGAAGCACCAGCACATTCGTGTTGATCTCTTTGCCCAGCGTCTGCCCAAATCTGCGCAGATCGCACTCTATATTTTCTCTTGTCTCGTCGGGCTTCTCTTCTTTGGCATGATGGGCTGGCAGACTTTGCTTGACGCTGTTCAGGCGACCCGCAGCCAGCAGACGGCTATGGCCAATTTCACCTTCTATCTATGGCCTGCGCGCTGGGCATTGCCTCTGGGTTTCTTCGGCATGTGCTGTGCCCTTCTCTCCAATCTCCTGCAATCGCTTATTGAGCGTCGGGCATTCTGAAAGATCTAACAGATGAGTAATCTTGATATTGGCATCATCGGAACCTTTGTCGCGCTCGGCCTGATCGCCCTCAGAGTACCGATTGGCCTCAGCCTCGGGGTTGTGTCCGTCTTCGGCATCGCTTCAATGTTCAACATGAATGTGGCATGGGGCATGATATCCGCCACCCCCTTCGACTATGTCGGACAATGGGAGTTGTCGGCAGCCCCGATGTTCCTGCTCATGGGGTTCCTTTGCTCAACCACCGACATGACACGAGGGTTGTTCACGGCCCTGCGACTGGTACTGGCCCGGTTGCCCGGTGGCCTTGCGGTTGCTTCAGTGGGGGCTTGCGCTTTCTTTGCCGCAGCTGCCGGTTCCTCCACAGCCACCGCATCAGCCATGTCGCGCATTGCCGTTCCCGAGATGCTGCGCAACGGCTATGACAAGGGCCTGGCAACGGGTACCATCGCCGCGTCTGGCACGCTAGGTTCTCTAATCCCGCCTTCGGTTCTGCTCATTTTGTATGGCGTCTATGCGCAGGTTTCTGTCGGGCAGTTATTCATGGCCGGGTTCATTCCAGGTCTTCTCTCCGCGCTTATTTATATGGCCATGATCGTCATCCGGGTGAAAGTAAATCCAAGCCTTGCCGGATCGTCAAACATCGAGGTCTCGCAAGAGGACAGAAGCACCATCCTGCGCGAGATCTGGCCTCTGCCGATCCTCATCCTTGCTGTACTGGGAGGCATATTCTCGGGTCTTTTCTCTCCCACAGAAGCAGGTGCTATTGGGGCATTCACCGCCGGCTTGATCGCCTTCATTCGAGGCAAGCTGACGCGATATGCGCTGTTTGAAGCTGTCCAGCAGGCGATCAGCGCAACAGCAGGCATCTTCATCATTCTGATCGGATCGCTGTTTTTCACCCGCTTTCTGGCGATGTCCGGACTGCCTGCCGCTTTTGCCGACATGATCCTGTCGGTGAGCGCCGAGCCGTGGTGGATCCTGCTGGCCATCACCATTCTCTATGTCGCTTTGGGGATGCTCATCGACAGCATTGGGCTGTTGCTTTTGACCTTGCCTCTCATTCTGCCACTTGTCGAAACCACAGGGATGAACCCGGTCTGGTTCGGCATCATTGTCATCAAACTGCTCGAGATTGGCTTGGTTACGCCTCCCATCGGGCTCAATGTCTATATGATCAAGGGATCCCTTGGCGACATCGTTACCCTGCCCGAAGTGTTCAAGGGCGTGACCTGGTTCATCGCTATGGACTTCCTGACCCTGCTGATCCTGATCCTGTTCCCCATCTTGTCGCTCTGGCTGCCGCAATTGGCCTTCAACTAAAGCGTCGCAGCATGCCCGCACAGGATCCGCAGCACAGAATGTCAACACCGACCCGAAAGTCAGCAGTCCATGCCAAATGCATTCCATATTCGCCTATTGCTGCCAGCACATTGCTTTAGCCTTGAGGCATCGTCAGACAAGGAAAGATCACGATGCGTTCAAATTCACTGATTGAGAAAGACCGTGCCCATTACTTTCATCCCGTCTTGCCCTTGCGAGCCCACGAGGCTCGTGGTGCAACAATCATGCAATCGGGAAAGGGCGTGTTCCTTACGGATGCCGAGGGCAATGAACTGCTCGACGGCTTTGCGGGGCTCTGGTGTGTCAATGCCGGCTATGGCCACGAAAGCGTTGTAGAGGCCGCAACGGAACAAATGCGACGCCTGCCCTATGCGACGGGCTATTTTCACTATGCGAGCGAGCCGGCGATTGAACTGGCAGCAAAACTGGCAGATCTGTCTCCCGGCGACCTCGATCATGTTTTCTTCACCCTTGGGGGCTCAGATGCGGTGGATACGGTCATCCGCATGGTGCGCTACTATTTCAACGCCAAGGGCGAAGCAAACAAGAAGCATTTCATCAGCCTTGAGAAGGGCTATCATGGTTCAAGCTCCAACGGGGCTGGCCTCACGGCCTTGCCGCTCTTTCACGACAAGTTCGACCTGCCGATGCCCTGGCAGCATTACCTGCCCTCGCCCTATCCCTATCGCAACGAGGCAACCTCCGATGCAGAGATCATCACGCAAGGGTTGGCCAACCTCAAAGCCAAGGTGTCGGAACTCGGGGCCGAAAATGTTGCCGCCTTCATCATGGAACCTGTGCAGGGCTCCGGTGGCGTAATCGTGCCGCCGGAAGGCTACGCCAAGGCAATGCAGGATACCTGCCGCGAACTGGACATCCTTTTCATCGTCGATGAAGTGATAACCGGCTTTGGCCGCACCGGCCCGATGTTTGCCTGTGAGCATGAAGGTCTGACACCGGATTTTCTGACCACGGCCAAGGGCCTGACCTCAGGCTATGTGCCCATGGGTGCGGTCTTTGTTTCTGACCGCATCTATCAGGTCATGGCGGACGCCGCCCCAGAGGGTGTGGCCTTTGGTCATGGCTTTACCTATTCGGGCCACCCGGTGAGTGCTGCCGTTGCGCTTGCTGTGATCAAGCTTTATGAAGAAGGCCTGATCGACAATTCCATCAAGGTCGGGGCCTATTTCGAGGCCCAGCTGAAAACCCTTCTCGATCACCCCCTCGTCGGCGACGTGCGCGCCAAGGGGCTCCTGGCAGCGATCGAGATCGTCACGGACAAGGAGACAAAGGCCAAGCCGACAAAAGAGATGAATGTCGCCGCCCGCCTTGCCGAGGCAGGCTATCAAAACGGCGTCCTCTTCCGCGCCTTTGCCGATGATGTCATCGGCCTGGCTCCCCCCATTTGCATCAGTGAGCAGGAAGTGGATCTGCTGATATCCCGCCTGCGGACGACACTGGATGCGATCCGATAATTCAGACGCAATCATCAACAAGAGAGAGACAATGAAGCTTAGCGATTACAAGGCCCTGACCTTTGATGTGTATGGCACGTTGATCGACTGGGAGAGCGGGATGGTCACTGGCCTCAAGCCTTTGACAGACCGTGTCAGCCGCAGCCTCAGCCGTGATGACATTCTCGAGGCCCACGCCTATTACGAGTCCACCACTCAGCGCTGGACCCCTTCAAAGAAATACTATGATCTTCTGGCCGTGGTTTATCGCCGTCTTGCCGAGGAGTGGGGTGTCGAGGTGACCTGGGAAGAATGCGAAGCCTATGGCCTCTCCGTGCGCCAATGGCCTGCCTTTGAAGACAGCCGCGAGGCGCTTGCCTATCTCAAGCAGCATTTCAAGCTGGTCGTCCTGACCAACACCGACAATCTCAGCTTTTCCGGTTCCAATGCGCGGCTCGGTGTCACCTTCGATGGTGTTTTCACCGCCGAGGATATCGGCAGCTACAAGCCGGCAGACCGCAATTTCGACTATATGCTTGAGACGCTGGCCCGTAGGGGCATCGAGAAGCATGACATCCTGCATACGGCTGAGAGCATGTTCCACGATCACGCCCCGGCCAACAAGCATGGCCTTGCCAATTGCTGGATCTATCGCCGCTTCGACAAGGAAGGCTTCGGTGCCACAATGAATCCGGGCGACATGCCGAGCTATGATTTCCGGTTCAACTCCATGCGGGATCTGGTCGAAGCTCACAAGAAAGAACTGCAGGCTTGATTGATACTGGCGGGGCGCATTACCATCGCCTCGCGCCTTCGAATGAAGCGATAGCGCCCCGCCCTAAAGTCTGATGGTCATCCGGGAACTAATCATTTTCGCCGGGAGGGTTCCAAGGGTTCAGAGTATGACAAGACAGCCCAAGCTTGACCGGATCGATATCAAGATTCTTGCGTCTTTGCAGACCGACTGCAACATGACCAATGTGGAACTGGCTGACATTGTCGGCCTGTCTCCCAGTCCCTGCCTGCAACGTGTGAAGCGGCTTGAGAAGGCTGGATATATCCAAACCTATCGCGCGGTCATCAATCTGCGAAAACTAACCGACTATGTCACGGTCTTCACCGAGGTCACGCTGGCCGACCATCGGCGCGCAGATTTCCAGAAGTTCGAATCCCAGATCGGCAAGCATGAAAATGTGATTGAATGCCATCTCGTCAGTGGCGGTTATGATTATCTGGTCAAGATCGTCGCTCGCTCCGTCGCCCAATATCAGGAGATCATCGAAGAGCTCCTCGAACAGGAACTCGGCATCGACAAATACTTCTCCTACATCGCCATCAAACCGGTGGTCGAGAAGCATGCGGTTCCTCTCGATGACCTGCTGGTTTCCAAGTAGCAGGTAGCTTGGTCCGTCTGCTCCACGCCCAATAGCATGATGTGCTGAATTTCCTTTGCTTTTTGGCACGCCATGACACGCGCACGCGATAATCGCAATTTCTCGCTTTGGCGGGTCGGTACACTTTTGTTCGGCAAAGGAGCAACATATCAATGGATCTTCAAGACAGCACATTATTCAGACAGCAGAACCTGATTGGCGGCGAGTGGCTGGACGCAGACACCGGGGCCGTGATCGAGGTGGACAATCCCTCAACGAATGGACTTGTCGGCACCGTGCCCGATTGCGGCGCAGCTGAGACCGAACGCGCCATCGCCGCGGCCCATGACTGCTTCAAAAGCTTCCGCACCACCACCGCAGCCCATCGCTGCTCTTTGCTGGAGACATGGTTCGATCTGATCATGGCCGCACAGGATGATCTTGGCCGGATCATGACCACCGAACAGGGCAAACCCTTTGCAGAAGCCAAGGGTGAGATCGCCTACGCGGCCTCCTTCATCAAATGGTTCGCCGAGGAAGGCAGGCGCGTCTATGGCGAGACGGTGCCAAGCCCGGTTGCCGGACGCAAGATCTTGGTCCAGAAGCAGCCGGTGGGCGTGTGCGCAATCATCACGCCTTGGAACTTCCCCGCCGCAATGATCACCCGCAAGATCGCTCCGGCGCTGGCGGCAGGCTGCACCGTTGTGATCAAGCCGTCCGATCTGACGCCCTTCACGGCACTCGCCCTTGCTGTGCTGGCCGAACGAGCCGGTTTCCCGAAGGGCGCTATCAATGTGGTCACCGGAGGGGCACAAGACATTGGCAGGACGCTGACGGCAAGCGCGCTCGTGCGCAAACTGTCCTTCACTGGCTCCACCCGCATCGGCAAGCTCTTGATGGAGCAATGCGCAGGCACAGTGAAGCGCCTCAGTCTGGAGCTCGGAGGCAATGCTCCTTTCCTCATATTCGATGATGCGGATCTCGATGCAGCAGTGGAAGGCGCCATAGCCTCCAAGTTCCGCAATGGTGGCCAGACCTGTGTCTGCGCCAACCGCATTTATGTTCAGTCCGCGATCTATGACGCCTTTGCGGCCAAACTGGCCGAACGTGTCGCAGCGCTGAGGATCGGAGATGGCTTTGAGGCCGGTGTCGAGATTGGTCCGATGATCAATCAGGCGGCAATTGCCAAGATCCGGGCCCATCTGGATGACGCTGTTGCCAAGGGTGGACAGATCCTCGTTGGCGGCACCCAAGCCGACCCTTCCGAGCGCTTCATTAGCCCGGCTGTCGTCTCAGGCGCAACGGACACAATGTTGGTGGCCTCCGAGGAAACCTTCGGCCCCATTGCTCCCCTCTTCTGTTTCGATAAGGAAGAAGATGCTATCGAGGCAGCCAACAACACACCTTATGGCCTCGCGGCCTATTTCTACACCCGGGATCTGGCCCGGGCCTTCCGTGTGTCCGATGCATTGGAGGTTGGCATGGTCGGGGTCAATGCCGGTGCCATCGCGATGGAGGTCGCACCCTTTGGCGGCGTCAAGGAAAGTGGCCTTGGACGCGAAGGCTCCCATCACGGCATCGAAGAATATCTAGACATCAAAACCATCCACATTGATGGCCTCGCCTAAGGAAACCGCCGCAACATGCCAATGTCCAGCCAGTGCCCCTGCTACCCGGAACGACAGAACAGAAGGAAGAGAATATGAAGAAAGAACAGATCGTCTATGACAACTTCGCAAAAGTAGAAATGCGCCTTGGGGTGATTGAAGAGGTGCAGGACTTTCCCCGCGCCCGCAACCCCTCCTACAAGGTTTGCGTCAGCTTTGGCGCGCTTGGCAAACGCTGGTCGAGTGCCCAGATCACCAATTACCCCAAAGAGGATCTGATTGGCCGCAAGGTGATCTGCGTGGTCAACATGCCCCCGCGCAATATCGCAGGCTTCCAGTCTGAGATTCTCATCATGGGCGTACCCAATGACAAGGGCGAAACCATCTTGCTTCAACCCAGCGATGATGCCGTGCTTGGCTCCGAGGTTTTCTGACAGGGCCAAGCGTTGTCATCTTCGCTCTATCCTCTGGCATGAGTATGTAATCAAGCTGTTCTACGCGAAAGAAGCAGCTTTTCCAGCACCAGATCATAGACGATTTTATTGGTCCTGAACCCCTGCTTCGCGATGGCGACGAACGGCTCATAGCCGTTCGTGCCTGCGTGAACTGAAGGTGGACTAAATTGTGCTTCAAAAGCAGATTTAAGCGACACAGATAAGGTTTCGAAAGAACGCTCCTACTGCTAACCAAACACTCAATGCGCCTTGTTTATGAACTGGAAACGCCTTCGACCACCTTTTCCAATTGTTTGCAAAGGGCGTCGATCAGGTTGCTTTTGGGGTTATCGTAGCGGACAAGAAGCCCAACCTGCCGTGCAGCAATCGTGTCAATTGCCACTTCAGAAACGGGAACCGGGTTGGGTGCTGGGACACAGCGTTTGGGTACGACGGATACGCCCAAACCGTGAAAAACCATCGTGGAAATCATCTGAATTCCATCCAGTTCCATGACTTCATCAACGTTTATATTCTCTTTCACAAGCCAGTCATCAATCAACTGCCCTGACCAAAGTGATCGACTGATACGAATAAATGGGTAGGCTTCAAGAATTTCCCGCACATCGGTGAGCGGGGAATCCAACGGTTGCAACAGGTGAAACGGCTCTTCTGTAATAGGGTGGAAGATCAGCTGCGATCCCAAAACGGGAGGTCGGCCGATAAAGGCCGCATCGATTAATCCGCGATCGACCGGAGCGACAAGATTTGCCGAATGGCCGGGCGCCGCCTGAATATGCAAGTCGGGGTAAGTGGCTCTCAATTGCTTGATGGCATAGGGAACGACGCCAGTCATGGCGGTGAACATAGCACCGATGTTCAGTTCACCTGAAATCGTGCTTTCGTCCCGTGCTTCTCGGCGTAATTCTTCATAAGATTCAATGATTTTCATCGCCTTTGGGACGATAGCTTTACCACGCGCATTCAACTCGGGAATACGCCCGCGCCGGTCGAAAATCTCGACCCCCAAATCAGCTTCGAATTGCTTCATTTGCATTGAAACCGCAGCCCGAGTGAGATGCTCATTTGCAGCCGCCGCAGACAGGCTACCATGCCGAAAAATTGCTACCAGAGTTTTTAAACGGCGGAATGACACGCTGATCTCCTGCTGCATAATTGAAGCATAAAATTTAGCCATTTTAAGGATTTGCCGATTTTATTAGCAACTCTGGGGTGTTACACCACCGTTTGTCAATGAAAATTTGACGTAATGTTAAATATTTCTAGATTGCGTAAAGTTTGTTTGACCAACTAGCATAAACAAAAAATAAGCAACCCGCAGAGTGTCTATTCAAGATCCTCTTGAAACAATCCAAACGGCCCGCTCCATGAAGCGCTCTGTCCTAGGGACAAAGCACGCTTCATGGAAACGTAGAACTATGAGCAAATTTCAGTAGAAAGTCCAAATGTCCGGAATAGTAAATATGAAGCTGCAATCGACGCAACCATCTGCGTCGCTGGAGGCCGCACAATTGGCTCGTGATATGCGAGCCAAAGGACACAAAGTAATTTCGCTGGCGACCGGTGAGCCCGACTTCCCCACGCCCGAGCCAATCAAGCAGGCTTTGATTGACGCGTTGCAAGCCAATCATACAGGTTACCCTCCTGTGCAAGGGATTCCTGCACTCAGAAAGGCAATTTGCGAGAAATTCAAATCCGATAACAAGCTCGACTATGATCCTTCGCAAGTTATTGTCGCCAACGGTGTCAAACAAATCATCTTCAATGCGCTCGCCGTCAGTCTTGAGCCGGGGCAGGAAGTGATCATTCCAACGCCGGGTTGGGTGAGCTATTCGGAAATGGTGCGGCTCAATGGTGGTGTGCCCATCGAATTGCCGACATCTTACGACGAGCGCTTCTGCATCTCCCCCGAAGCTCTGGAAAACAAGATCACGGACAAAACCCGCTGGCTGATCCTCAATAATCCATCAAATCCCACTGGCGCGGTCATGTCAGAAAAAGAACTGCGCGCAATCGCTGAAGTTCTCGAACGCCACCCTCATGTTTATGTTCTGAGCGACGACATCTACGAGCATATCCGGTACTCCGATGAGGAATATTTCACGATTGCTCAGGCCTCTGATGCCCTCCAGGAACGCACCCTGACAGCAAATGGCGTATCGAAGTCCTGGTGCATGACCGGTTGGCGTATCGGCTTCGCAGCCGGCCCCAAACCATTGATCGATGCCATGCGCATCTATCAGGGCCAATCCACGGGCGGCGTCATGCATCCGGCTCAATATGGTGCCGTTGAAGCCCTGAACGGTCCGCGTGACTTCATGGCCGACAATCTGGCCCAGTTCCGCCGCCGCCGGGATCTGGGCGTTGATTTGATCAACGCAACAGACGGTCTGTCATGCCATACGCCGGATGGCGCATTCTATCTGTTTGTCTCCTGCAAGGACTTGATGAACGCGAAAACTCCAAATGGGGCCATCATCAAGTCCGATGGCGATCTGACCCGGTATTTTGTCGAAGAGGCCGAAGTGGTCTGTGTCCCAGGAGCCGCTTTCGGGATGTCACCCTTCTTTCGAATTTCATTTGCCTGCCCCATCGAAGACCTTGAGAAAGCATGTCTCAAGTTGCGGGCCTCAATTGCCAAACTGGAAATCTCTGTATCAGGAGCACCACAATGAGTTTTGACTTCTCGCTGACCTCCATCAACCACCCCTTGACTGTTGAGTTCGTTGAGAAATTTCGGGATGTTTCATCCCCCGTAGCCAATGACTGCTACGGTCGGCGCAACATCATGGATGCAGGCATCAAGCCAATTCGCCATGGAATGCGCATTCTTGGTCGGGCAGTAACGGTACAGCTGCCACCTAATGACAATTTGCTTCTGCATGTCGCTCTGCATTCTGCCGAGCCCGGCGATATCATCGTCGCCAATACCAGCAATGATCGCCATTCGGGCGTATGGGGCGAACTGATGACCAGAGCTGCCATGGCAAAAAAAATCGGCGGGCTGGTGCTCGATGGCATGTGCAGGGACAGCGATTGGATCAGCGACAGCGGCTTTCCCGTGTTTGCGCGGGGCACATGCGCTCGCGGATCCCAGAAAACAGGACCGGGGCACATGAATATTCCTGTGGCCTGCGGAAATGTAGTCGTTAACCACGGCGATATAATAATCGGCGACGACGACGGTATCATGGTAGTTCCTGCCCTTGATGCCGAAGAACTGTTGCCAATCTGCCTCAATAAAATCACCTCAGAGAACACCAGAATCGAAAATATCAAAGCCGGCTCGCCAAAACCAAAATGGCTGCCGGGCGCGATTGAAAAGTGGCAAGCCTCGTAGGCTTGAACGCTTCAATTCTGGACATTGGCTATAAACAGGAGATGTAAATGAAAAAAACTCTATTGCCTCTTATCTTTGCTGGATTGTGCCTCAGCACCGCTGCTCAGGCTGCATATCCGGAGAAGAAAATTACCGTTATCGTTCCTTATGGTGCGGGTGGCGGCAGCGACATCATGGTGCGCACGGTTGCTCCATTTGTTGAGAAATATCTCGGCAACGATGCCAGCATCGTCGTTGAGAACCGCACCGGTGCCTCTGGCGTGGTCGGATGGACTGCCCTGCATGATGCGAAGCCAGACGGATACACGATCGGCATCATCACCACGCCTTCCATCGTGACAAAGCCGATCGAAGGCAAAGCCAACTTCACCTGGAAGGACTTCACGATCATCGCAAATATGGTGACCGACCCTGCAGCCCTGAACGTGAAGAAGGGCAGCGAGTTTACCAACGTCAAGGAAATGGTCGAGTATGCCAAGGCAAATCCGAAACTCGTGACCATGGCGACGGGCAACTTCGGTGGTGACGACCATCTGGCTGGCTTGCAGCTGGAAAAAATGACCGGCGCCGAATTTACCTTTGTTCCCTTCCCCGGTGCTGCTGCACGAAATGCCACGATGGGTGGCCACGTTGCCGTAGGCAGCTTCAACCTGGGTGAAGCCGTCAACTATCAGGACAGCATCGACATCCTGGGTATCATGGCAGAAGAGCGCTCCGAGCTGGCTCCCGACGTTCCAACTCTGAAAGAACAGGGATATGATATTGTTGCGTCTTCGCAGCGCGGCTTCGCCGGTCCCAAAGGTATGCCAGAGGAAGCCGTGAAAGCCCTCCAGGCTGCGTTGCTCAAGGCTTTGGAAGATCCGGAATTCCAGGAAAATGCGAAAAAGCAGGGTGTGGTTCTGAACTTCAAGACAGGCGATGACTTTGCCAAGGGCCTTGATGCATTCGACAAGAACATGAGAGCTATCTGGGAAACATCTCCCTGGTTGAAATAACTGAATAGGGGTACATCGTGAAATCCATTCACAATGATGTCGTATTGGGTTCAAGCGCGGCAATTCTTGCCGCGCTTGGTTTTTGGCTCGCCACAGGCTACAGCCCAGAAGCCCGTGTCTTTCCTCTTCTTGTGCTAGGGCCAGCTGTGCCGACCGGAATCATTATCGCCGTTCGTGGGCAGATGCGACTTAACCGGTCGGGGGAAAATCCAAACTTCTTTGTAAGCCCGTCACGTTTCTTTCTCGCCGCCGCGGTGATGGTTCTCGCTCTCATCGGACTGGACTATCTCGGTTTCCTGACGACTTCGGCAATTGTCATTCCCGTCATGAGTTATCTGCTCGGCTACCGCAAGCCTCTGCCTGTGCTGGCGACGACGCTTATATTCCTGACAATTATCTACATCGTTTTTGTTCAGATCCTGTCGCGCCCTCTGCCTCAAGAAATCTGGACGAGACTTGGAGGTTGATTTGGATCTTTTCTCTCCTCTTTTGTCTGCAATCCCGGCAGTCCTGACCTTCCCGAACCTGTTGGCAATGGTCGGGGGCGTTTTGGCGGGCATCATTGTCGGCGCCTTGCCGGGCCTGACTGCGACAATGAGCATCGCGGTGCTGCTGCCGCTCACTTTCACAATGGATCCGCTGGTGGCGCTCGGGATGATGGCTGGCATCTACAATGGTGCCATGTATGGCGGGGCGATTCCTGCCATCCTGCTTCGCATTCCCGGAACGCCCGCTGCCATTGCCACCACCTTCGACGGATATCCGCTGGCACAGCAGGGCAAGGCCGGATATGCGCTGCAAGTCGCCTTGCTTTCCTCCGCATTTGGCGGCATGGCAAGTGCCGTTGCCATGATGCTCGTTGCCCCACCCCTGTCTCTCGTGACGCTCTCCTTTGGACCGCCTGAAGTTTTCTGGGTCGGTGTCTTTGGCATGTCCGCAGTGTCGGTTTTCCTTGGCGAGGATTTGCCAAAAGGCTTTCTGGCGGCTCTCCTGGGGCTGTTCATCGGTATGATCGGGCTCGATCCCGTCATGTCTACCGACCGCTTCACCTTTGACCAGCTGGAGCTGGAATCGGGCATCGACATCGTCGTCCTGATGGTTGGGCTTTATGCCATCCCGCCATGTCTGGATATGGCTGAAGAGACATTTCTGAAAGCCAAGCATAGCCAGAAGCTCAAATTTTCTCCCTTCCTGGAAACCATTCGGGAAATCCCGAGATTTTTCAAAATTTGGAGCTGGGCATATCTCTACGGCATCGTCATCGGATTGCTTCCGGGAGCCAGCGGCAGTTTTGTCTCTTTTCTTGCGTATGAGCGCGCCAAGAAAATGTCAAAATCACCAGAGACCTTTGGCAAGGGCAATCCGGAAGGTATCGCCGCTTCTGAGTTTGGCAACAACGCGGACAATGCCGCGGCCCTCATTCCAACGGTAACGCTCGGTATCCCGGGTAGCTCCGTCGCCGCCGTCATCATGGGCGGGCTTCTGGTTCACGGTCTTCAGCCCGGCCCTGATCTGTTCCGCAACAGCGCAGATATTATCTACGGCTTCATGATCCAGATGTTCCTGACATCGCTCATCCTGATTCCTTTGGGCGGGTCGTTTGCGACGAACTTGTTTGCGCAGGTTCTCCGCATTCCAAGAGCACTGCTGGTCGGACTCATTCTTTGTCTGAGCATCGTGGGCGCTTACTGCGTTCAGAATTCGATATTCGATGTTTGGTTGATGTTCGGCTTTGGCTTGCTCGGTTATGTCATGAGCAAGACCGGCCTGCCTTTGGCACCCGTTGCATTGGGTGTTATTCTGGGCCCACTCATCGAAAGCAATCTCAGGCTGTCTCTTTTGCTTGACGTGAGAGGCGAGTATATTCTTTTCACTCGTCCGATTTGCATTGTTTTGATTAGCCTGCTGATCATCACCACGGTTCTGCCACCAATTTGGAAGCAAATTGTCCTTCGCAGGGAAAAGCAGTTGGTGAACAAGCAATAAGGCCCAAACAAATGCGAGCAACTCCCCCTGTCGGTGCGGCTAAAACCGTATGACAGAGGCTCAGCTGATCAGTGCCTTACAGGTCAGCCAAAGCGTTTGGGTCCGGGAATGACAAGCGCGGTGCGTCTCAAGCATTCCCCTTGAAGCTGGACCGCTCGAGCAAAAAATATCAGCAGAAGAGCGTAGAAATTACACTCTTCTGCTGGTCATTCAGGGCCTTTTTACCATATGATTAGGTCATCTTTTTTGGCACGAGCTAGCGCAGACCCACGGTCATGTTCAACTGGTAATGAATACCCCGGCCGATCATTTCACCTAATATTACGACAACAAAAACAACAAGGCCGGCGGTGGGCGATGGCCCGCCCTCCGTCAGAGAAACCCAAATCCACACCGCCAGCGCAGAAAACAGAAATGCAAAGCGGATTGCCATCAATGTTTCAAAGTGGGGGCAGAGGTCGATTGATCGTTTGAGTGCGGTCTCAATCTTTGCCAAAGACGAATATTGTTTCAGGGTCACAAAGAGGGATCCGAAAATGGAAAACACCATTAAAGCAATCGGGCCAAAGAGCACCAGACCAGCAGGAACAGGCTCTAAAAATGCTAAGAGACAACAAGCCAGCGCACTGCCACACAGCAATGTCGTCCCGGTGAAGGCCGCAGGTGTTGTCCAACTGTTCCAGGTCGGAACCGTGCGGATGCGGTAAAGGGCAATCATGCTGAAAAAGAAGGAGAGACTGAAAAGGAAGATCAGACCCTCAAGCGACATCTTGAGCCAGAGCGGCTCCATGCTGAATTGATCCAGGATCCAGCCAAGAAGACCCAAAGCAGCAAATCCGCCACCAAAAAAGACTTCGTTAGAGAAACGAGAGCGTCCGACCCGAAAGACAGCATTGATCGCCCTAAGGGGCATGCCCAGATGCGAACTCGCAATGACAAGAGAGGCGATCTGCAACAGCCAGACAGCCAGCATCGAGCGATCAAAATCGAGCGATTGCTCAGGGCCCAATATGGTAGATAGCCTGACAACAAGGCTCCACCAATAGGCTCCAATTGCGCTTTGTGCCAGTACCGTAAAAATGATCAAAGGCCATTCAGACCAGCCCATGTCACACCTCCCCAGGATTTCCAAGACCGCCTGTTCGATCAGTGTTTGGCTGTGATTTCGGATTGGGCTTGACCACAAGATTGGGGGCGGTAAAGGATTCAGGCGGCAGCGGCGCTATGGTCTCAAATGTACCATAGCGCGCACGAAGCTCTTCAATCGGGCCGAAATCAAGCGCCCTTGTCGGGCAAGCCTCGACGCAGACCGGTTTCAGCCCCACGGCCAATCGCTCATAACAACCGTTGCATTTGGTCATATGGCCTTTGTCAGCAACATATTGAGGGGCGTCGTAGGGACAGGCCATATGGCAAAGCTGGCAGCCGATGCAGATATCCTCATCGATTGTAACAATCCCATCCTCAGGGCGCTGATACATTGCACCTGTTGGGCAGACCTCGACGCAGACCGGCCGCGAGCAATGATTGCAGGCGATCGAGAGATAGTAGGAAAAGACCGTTTGCTCCCATACCTCGCCGGTCGCCAACCAATTGCCACCGCTATATTCATAAACCCGCCTGAAATTGATATCGCGGCTCAGATTCTTGTAGTCTTTACAAGCCAACTGGCAGGTCTTGCACCCGATACATTTTTCAGCATCGAAATAGAAGCCATATTGCATCAAAATGCCTCAAACCCTTTCGATTTCGACAAGATTTGTATGTTGCGGATTGCCCTTTGCTAAGGGGCTGGGGCGCTGCGATGTCAGGACATTGGCCGATCCGCCAACATCCTTGCCAAATGCGTCCGGTTTGAACCAAGCTCCCTGCTCCATGGAGACCACGCCCGGCATGATGCGGGGCGTCACCTTGGCGATGGTCTGGGTTTCGCCGCGCGAACTTCTAACCCTGACCTCGTCGCCATCCGAAATTCCCCTTTCCTTGGCATCAATGGGATTGATCCAGACGCTGTCTGTTATAGCTTGCCGCAACAGATCGACATTGTGATAGGTGGAATGGGTCCGACCCTTGGGGTGGCGAGCGAAAAACTGCAAGGGATAGGAATTGCGTGTTTCCCGGTCCTCATATCCTTCCCATGTAGCCACATATTGAGGAAGCGGGGTGATGACATCCCCCTCTGGCAAATCCCAACTGGCTGCGATCTCTGCGAGACGACCAGAATAAATTTCAATTTTTCCAGATGGCGTTTTTAGAGGATGGGCTATGGGATCTGCCCGGAAGTCTGCAAGGCCCACGCGCATCTCTTCGGGCGCCCTTCGCTTGATCATGCCCATACGTCGTGCGGTTTCCAGATCCGGCAGATCGGGATCCGCCAGCCGCATGGCTTCGTGGGCTTCCGACAGCCAATCTTCAAAGCTCTTGCCTTCGGTATAGACGCCTTCACAGCCCATATGCCGTGCTAGCAACGAGCAAATATCCCAAGCCGACTTGCATTCATACATGGGTTCGATGGCAGGCGAGAGATAAATTGGCCCGCCCATTTCACCAACAGCATAGCCGTTTGGGATGATGTCGGCCCCTTCAAAATTGGTGATGTCCGGCAACAGGACGTCAGCATATTTGGCGCTTGGCGTCATATGATTTTCGATCACCAATATGAATTCGCACAAGCTTTCATCCTGCAGGATCGCGCTCGTTTTGGAAATATCCGAATGCTGGTTGATCAGAGTGTTTCCAGCATAGTTCCAGATAAATTTGATGGGCTGGCTTAAACGCTCAGCACCCTGAATGCCATCTGCTTTTGCGGTCATATCCTTGCCACGTGAAATGGCATCGGTCCACAAGAAGACCGGAATTTTAGCAGCGACCTGATTTTCCGGCATCGGCATGCCCGGTACGGGATAGGTGTAGTTCCCCGGCTCCTCGCCCAGATTGGTTCCGGGAAGTCCGATATTGCCGGTAAGGATTGAAAGCATGCAGACGGCACGGGCATTCTGCTCCCCATTGGCCTGCCGCTGAAGGCTCCAGCCCTGCGCAATAAAAACAGGTTTAGCCTGCCCGATTTCCCGCGCCAGTTTGATAATCCGGGAAGCAGGAATGCCGGTGATAGACGCGGCCCAGTCGGGCGTCTTAGCTATTCCGTCGCACCCTGAGCCGAGAATATAGGCTTTGTAGGAGCCGTTCGCCGGAGCATCAGCTGGCAAGGTCTTCTCATCATAGCCGATGCAGTAGGCATCCAGAAAATCCTGATCAACAAGATCTTCACTGATCAACACATGAGCAATGGCGCAGACGAGAGCGGCATCCGTCCCAGGATGAATGGGCAGCCATTCGTCTTCTTTGCCCAACATGCTGTCGGAATAGCGCGGGTCGACAAAAACCGTGCGTGCATTACTTGTCTTTTTCCATTCCTGAAACTGAAAAGCTTCGCTGCCACCACTCATTCTCAGTTCGGACGGATTATAGCCGAAAAACACACAAAGCTTTGCGTTTCCGATTTCCGCACTCAAACTGCGATGCTGCGCATAATCCTCACCATAGCTGTAGGGAAGTGCAAAGCGGATCTGTCCGTTTGAGTAGGTATTATAATAATCGAGATATCCGCCAATGATCCGCAGGAACCTCTGGCAAGAACTGCGCCCGGCGAAATTGTAACCTGTGCAGCCCGATCCATAATGATAGAAAATCGCGTCATTGCCATACCTGTCTATGGTGTCTTTGAGCTTGTCACCGATGATAGCAATCGCTTCTTGCCATGAGATGCGCTCAAACGCACCTTCGCCCCGTTTGCCAATCCGCTTCATTGGATATTTCAGGCGATCAGGACTATAAACCCGCTTCCGGGCGGACCGGCCCCGCAAGCAGCCCCTCACCTGATGGGAGCCGAATAAATCTTCTCCGGATCCGTCATTGTCTTCCTGGGAAATCCAGCGGATCTCGCCATCCACGACGTGACATTTGAGGGGACAGCGGCTGCCGCAATTGGTGACGCAGGCATTCATCACCGTTTTTTCCTCGTGACCTCCAATCACATCCCCAATGGTGGCCTGAGGATGAGACCGCAGGAAAGGTAGGGGAACCGCCCACGCCAGTTTAGCCCGGCTCTTGTGGGCGATGTTTTTAACCCAACCCTTATCGGGATGTCCTTTTTTGGAGTTAGGCTCATCTGAAGCCATTGTCCCACTTCCCGTTTCGTTCATCACGTCTCAAGCTGTCTGTCCACGCAAGTGGCTATCAGACAAGCCCAAGAAGTCTTGGCAGCCACAGTGACAGTTCAGGCAGAAGGCCAACAAGGATCACGACGATCATGTTGATCAGGATGAAGGGGAGCAATTCTCTGCCCAACTCCCATATCCCCACTCGACATATGTTTGATATGGCAAACAGGACGTTGCCGACTGGAGGCGTGACATAGCCGATGTTGCTGTTGATGATCATCATGATCCCAAATTGCAGAGGATGAAGCCCCGCATCGAAGGCCATCGGTCCAATGATCGGGCCGAACAGAATGATCGAGGTTGCCGGATCAAGCCATGTTCCGAGAAACAGGAAGAACAGGTTCACACACAGAACAAGCACCAACATGTTGCCTTTGATCGGTGAGAAGAGCTCATCCACAAATTCCGGGACATTCTCCATCGCAAAGATCCAGCCAACGGCAGACGCTCCCGCAATGATCACCAGAAGGCGTGCCGTATCGATTGCCGAAACCTTGAAAGTCGCCAGCACATCACCAGCCTTAAGGGTGCGCAATATAAGCATGCCGACCACGATCGAATAAAGAACAGCAGCAGCGGCGGCCTCTGTTGGCGTGAACATCCCCCCCAATATGCCGACGATGATAATCAGAGGCATAACGATGGCCATCGAGGCATCACGGAAACCAATGGCAAGAGCCTTGGGTGTCACGGGGGTGTCGAGCGTCGGGAATTTCCTCTTGCGCGCAATGATATAGACAATCAGCATGTCGGACCCGGCAATGATCAGACCCGGGAGGATCGCAGCAATAAAGATACCGCCAACTGAGACACCCATTGTAGCAGCATAAAGCACGGCAATTGTCGAGGGAGGAATGATAGGACCAAGCAGAGAGGAAGCACCAGTAACAGCGCCAGCAAAGGCGCGGGAATATCCCTGTTTTTCCATTGCTGGCACGAAGATCTTGCCAAGCGCGACCACATCACCCAAGGCAATGCCAGTAATACCCGCAAACAACACGCTTGAAAGCACGTTGACCTGCGCCAACCCGCCGCGCATGCGACCGACGATGAGGTTTGAGAAGGTGACAAGGCGGTCCGAGATGCCGGACTTGTTCATCAGTTCCCCGGCCATGAGGAAGAAGGGAATCGCAACGAGGATGAATGAGTCCAGTCCACCAAACATCCGGTTTGGCAACATGACGATCAGGGGCGCGTCCGATAACAGAAAATAGAGTGCCGATGTCGTCAACATGGCAAATGCAACAGGCAACCCAATTACGAGAGAAACCATGAAAACGATAATGAATCCGATGATATCCATGACCACGCCTCCTAATCTTGTTCTTCGACCAGAAGCAGCACCAGCTTGCTCCGATCAGCTTCAATATTTGGGTCTATGAAGCGTTTGCCAGTGAAAACGACCCGCAATTCAATGATCGCATTGACCGCTGCATAGAGCGCCAATGGGATGGAACCGACGAATATCGCGAAATATGCCCATGCCATGGAAATCTGGAGCCCGGCTGAGATTATGAAACTCGACCCGGTAGCGAAGCCGTAGCCATAAACAGCCAGAAGAATTGCAACGAACAACGTGCAGGCGAAGACAATAAACCGGGAGAATGCCCGAGGTCGTTCGGGCAACATTTCTTGAAAGGCCCTGATACCCAGATGGTCGTCCATACGGGTAATCAGACCAACCCCAAGCATCACCATCCAAACGAGAAGATAGCGTGTTGCTTCTTCAGCCCAAGGTAAGCCGATCGAAAAGAAATAACGCGCTAGAACTTGGGAAACTATGATAGTCAGCATCAGCATGAGCAAACATTGGCACAAAACCTGAGTCACTCGGGATAGCACCGCAAGCCCGGACAAAAACTTGTCTAGCATTTCGGAATACCTCATTTATTACAACAAACTAGTTGCTGTGGCGGACCTAGGGGATGTCCGCCACATCTCAGCTTATGTTACTCAGACTGGTATCCGAATTTCTGTTCTGCTTTGGCGATTTCGGCATAGAGGAGGTCAACCAATTCGGCATCCACCTGCTCCTTGATCATCGGCAAAACCGCAGCTTGGCTGAGTTTCTGGAATTTGGCCTTCTCGGCGGCAGGAACCGGATGGATCGTCATGCCTTCTTCCACAAGCGTTTCGGTATCACGCTGCTCAGTTGCGATGCTAACACCACGCATTGTTTCAGCCGCAACCCTGTAAGACTGCTTGATGATACCCTGATCTTCTGGAGACAGGGACTGATACCACGCATCATTTACGAGGTAGAAGTAAACGAGCAAGATGTGGCCATCGAGCGTCAGATGGTGCTGAACTTCAAACAGTTTGGGCTGAATGAAATTGCCGATCGGATTTTCCTGACCATTCACAACACCGGTTTGCAGGGCAGTATATAGCTCGTCCCATGCGACTGGTGTCGGATGAGCACCAAGCGCTTCCACCATTGCCATATGAACAGGGTTGGTCATGGTGCGGATTTTCATCCCCTTCATGTCTTCAACCTTGATGATCGGTTTGTCTTTGGTGGAGAAATGACGATAACCCAGGTCGGAATAGGCAAGAGGGCGCAGACCTGTCTGTGCGGCCATGCGATCGGCCAGTTCATCGCCAAATGGCCCATCCATGACTTCCCATGCAATCTCACGGTTTTTAAACAGGTAAGGGATGGAAAGGATCTGGATGTCGGAGAAGAGTGGTGCCAATGGCCCATCGGAACAGTCAAAGCCCTGAATGACATTGGCGCGTAACTGGTTAGGCAAATCTTCCGTTTTGCCCAGTTGTCCTTTGGCGAACAACTTCACACTGATCCGTCCTCCCGAACGGGCTTCGATTTCGTTTTTCAACTGAGCTTTTGGCAGCCAGTGAATGGAAATCTCTTTGGGGTTATAGATACTTGGCGTTGCGAACTTCATGTTGATTTCGGCTGAATAGGCTGTACAAACCGAAAGGCCAACCATGAAGGCGAGTGCGCTGGTGGATTTTGCGAAGATGCGTTTCATTTTTTCCTCCCTTTAAAACGAATCTCAATAATTTGAATACGGTTGCTCCTTACGTGAATTAAGATCTGCGGTGGCGCCTCCCTACTTGACGATCTGTACGTGCGCGGCCTTCTCTCCTGCGGGGGAAAGGGCAATCCCAAAGCCCGGACGATCAGGCGCGACAAACACGCCATTTTCTGGCTGCAAATCGTGATCGACCATTTCTCGGAGACAGTTTTTCAGAGCAAAGCTGTGATGCTCGTGAATCTCAAAATTCGGGATAGCGGTTTCAAGGTGAAGAGAAATGGCTGTTGCCACAGGCGATCCGCATACATGAGCCTGTACCCCGACATCGTAAAGGTGAGCAAGATCGCAGATCTTCTTACCTTCTGTAATGCCGCCAACAAGACCCAGATCCGGTTGGATCATATCGATGGAACCAGCTTCAAAATATGGCTGAAAGCCCCAGCGAGTATAGAGACGCTCACCGGTTGCCAGAGGGATATTCGTTTGCTGTTTCACCCAGATATGAGCATTGGGTGAATTATACTGGGTTGGCTCTTCAAGCAGTGTAATATCAAGGTCTTCAAACAGACGAGCCAATTGCAAGGCACCAGGCGCACTGGTGAAGGAATGCAATTCCAGAATGATATCAACATCAGGCCCCAAAGCGTCTCGGACAGCTTCCATGCGGGCACGATAAAGCTTCTTGTGGGCTGGATCGATGAACCCGCGCATATTGAGCTCGCGTGCTCCATCCGCGGTTATCATGCAAGGATCGACCTTGACTGAATCATAGCCTTCTGCAAGCGCCTTGGCGGCTGACTTACCATAATCTTCTGGCTTGAAAAGCTCATTGACATGACCGGTCCAGTCAAACTGAAGCTGGCTGGCATATGTTCGAAGCGGTTTTGCTTCGGCTGCTCCAAGCAACTTATAGACCGGCATGCCGAGGGCTTTGCCCTTCAGGTCCCAAAGAGCGGCATCAATAGCGCTCATTGCACCAAACACAATCGGACCACCACCTTCTGCCCAGAAGGTACGGCGCAACATCGTTTCCCAGATGCGCTCGTTGTTGAACGGGTCCTGGCCGAGAATGAAACGCTCTCCCAGCTCCGCCACCATCTTCGCACCAGCAGGTGCTCCGATGCCATAGGCCATACCCAATTCACCAAGACCAGTGATGCCTTCATCGGTTCCCAAGCGAACCAAAACGGGACGCCAAAGTTCCATCCCATCCTGACCGGTTTGGTCATAGGACAACACTTCGATATTCGTGACTTTCATTTTGCCACCTCCTACGAACAGGTTATCGATTGTATACACCATACACCATACACTATTCTTGTCTAGATCAAATTTTTGAGTTAGGATAAGAGCGGCCGGTAGCACGCTTGGAGGTGACATGAAGAAAATCGAACGCCAGTCGATGACAGCAAGGGCGATAGAAATACTGCGGAGTTCCATTATTTCCGGAGACCTGAAAATGGGCGCACCGCTGATGGAAACTGAATTGTCAGAAATGCTTGGCATCAGCCGCACACCTATCCGCGAAGCGCTTTCGAAACTTCAGTCGGAAGGACTGGTTGTGGTCAGACCATACCGAGGCACCACTGTTTTCACGGTAACGGGCGATGAGCTGGATGATCTTGTCGACTATCGAGAAGTCATTGAAGTTGCAGCCCTTCGCCGAGCAATGGATGTTCGGCGGGAAGACCTGCTGCGTGCAGTTGACGCAGTTATTTGCAAAATGAGGGTCGCTGTGGATAACGAGGATTTGCGCGAGTATCTCATCCTCGATCAGGAGCTTCACAACACTCTGGTTAGCTCCAGTGGCAGCCGCTGCCTGATGGATGGATATAGCCTCATTGAGTCAAAAATGGCGGCCCTTCGTACAGCGCTGGCCCAAACGACATCACGCATATTGGCGTCTTTCGATTCGCATGAGAAGCTTCTGGACCTCATTCGCATGAAGCGCACGGACGAAGCATGTGCCCTGCTTCACCTTCACATTCAGGACGGTAAAACACTCTTCTCGTCAGGTCCGGGCGTCATTGAGGGCCAGCAATCCGAAAGCGGAGAGCCCCAGGAGGTATCCAACACAGGATAAGCAATCCACTTTTCGGAAAGAAGGAAATTAGCATTTCAGATGGCTGACAAGCTGCCTGATGGGTGTCTTTTGGTGCCCATGCCTATTCGTGCGGCCTTTTGAAATCTCGATTCTGAGGAAGGCCGAGTTTTCGGGAATAAGGAAGTTTCAGATTGGGAGGTCGAAACAGATCCATGAGCCGAGATATCATTATTAGTATCGATGCAGGAACAACTGTTATCAAAGCCGTTGCCTTTACGCTCGACGGACAGCAAATCGGCATCGCCGGGTTACGCAATCAATATACCAGCACAGCGGATGGTGAAGCAGAGCAGGATATGAAGCAAACCTGGCAGGCTGTTGTTGAGGTGCTTCGGATACTGACGGCCAACGTCGATGATCTGCCTGACCGCGTGGCGGCTCTTGCCGTGACAGCCCAGGGCGATGGAACATGGATGATCGACGAACAAGGCGAGCCAACCAGTCCGGCGCTTTTATGGTTGGATTCCCGTGCCCGGAACATTGTTCAGGACGTCATTACACGCCAAGATTACCCCAATCTATTCGCAATCAATGGCACGGGAGCGAATCCCTGTCAGCAAAGTGCACAGCTTTCGTGGTTAAAACACAACCATCCGGAAATTCTGGCCCGTACAACAACGGCTTTTCACTGCAAAGACTGGCTTTATTTCAAATTAACTGGAATACGCGCAACCGATCCGTCGGAAGGAACATTCACTTTCGGTGATTTTCGCACCCGGTGCTATGATCGCTCCCTTCTCTCGGCATTTGACATTGAAGATCTCGAACCCCTGCTTCCTCCCATCCTCGATGGAGCACAGCACGCCGATCGTCTGTCAGCCAACGCAGCCCAAGAGACCGGTTTGCCGGAAGGAATTCCTGTTGTTCTGGGATATATCGACGTTGTCTGCTCAAGTCTTGGCGGTGGCTTGTTCGACCCCGAAGGCCGTGCGGGTTGTTCGGTGCTCGGCTCCACCGGCGTTCATATGCGCCTCGCACTTACGCCTGACGAAGTGCTCCTGAATGGTGAGTGCAGTGGTTACACAATTCCCTTTCCCTACAAAAAGGCCTGCATTCAAATGCAGTCCAATATGGCCGCTGCAATCAACATTGACTGGATCGTCGATGTCGCGCGGGACATATTGGCAACCCGGGGCATCAAGCCTTCCCGAAGCGAATTTCTCGAAACCGCCGATAGGATGATCAAGGAGCAGTCGACAGGGCAGCTCATCTATCATCCCTATATTTCGCCATCGGGCGAAAGAGGCCCCTTCATGGAGCCCTTTGCGCGAGCCGGATTTGTCGGCATCGACCGATCAACTGGGTTCTTCTCGATGATGAGAGCCGTTTATGAAGGATTGGCTTTTGCTTCAAGAGACTGTTACTCCGCCATGGGCCCCGTGCCTTCCGAGATCATCCTGACGGGTGGGGCCGCCCGCTCAAAGGCCCTGCGCAGCATCTTGAGCGCTGTTCTGGGTGCCAAGATCCGATGCAGCAAACGCGAAGAAACAGGCGCGGCCGGCGTCGCAATGATCGCCGCCGTTCAAATCGGTCACTATTCTGATCTCACATCATGTTCTCAGGATTGGGTCATCCCCCATCTGGGCGCATTTGAAACGTCACCCCCACCCCACGGAAATCACTACACATCCCTCTTCCATGCCTTTCAAACTGGTCGCGAATCCTTGCGCCCAGTTTGGAAAGACATGGCAGCTTCAGCGAAAGGAGCATCGCAATGACTTTGAAAGCTGCCATCATTGGCGATCAATTCATGTTAGCGAGTACGTTTGAACAGGCCCTTCGAGACAGTTGTCCGGTTCCAATCGATATTCGCACACTCAATCTCGATTTCCCTGACGTCCCCATGCGTCAAGGGCGCGAAGATGACGGAACTGCGAAACTAAAGGAATTCCTCGGAGATCCTGATCCGATCGCCGAATTTATCGGTGATGCAGAACTGCTGGTCACCCATCTCGCACCTCTATCAGCAGGGATGCTGAAAAAACTGCCCAATATTAAAATGGTTGCCGTCGCTCGCGGTGGGCCTGTCAATGTCGACATGGATGCCGTCCGTGAACGCAATATCCGGATCGTCAACACACCGGGCCGGAATGCCAGCGCCGTTGCCGAATTTACAATCGGCGCCATCCTCAGCCAAACCCACAATATTGTCAGGGGCCATGATGGTCTGCGCAAAGGCACCTGGCGCGGAGAATTGTATCGGGCTGACGTTATCGGTGACGAGCTTTGCGACATGACCGTTGGCGTTGTTGGCTACAGTGAGATCGGCCGACTTGTCGTTCGCTTCCTGCGTGCTCTGGGATGTCGCATCCTCATTTGCGACCCTTATGTTGATGTGTTGCCAGAAGACGCTGACTATGGGGTTCGCAAAACCGATCTTGATGAACTTTTGGCCCAATCCGACGTTGTCACCTTGCATGCGCGCCTGACACCGGAAACCAAGGAGTTCATCAATGCGGATGCAATCGCCCGCATGAAAAAGGGCGCGGTTTTTGTCAATACCGCCAGGGGCCAACTGGTCGATCAGGACGCCCTTATCGCCGCCTTGTCATCAGGGCATCTGCACGGCGCAGCCCTTGATACGTTTGCCGTTGAACCCCCGGAAGCAAACTCCCCTCTCCTTTCCCTTGAAAATGTAACCATGACGCCGCATATCGCCGGCGCTTCATTGCGCACTGTCCGGGTTACGGCCGATAAAATCGCGAAAGAAGTGCGCCGATACATAGCGAATGAGCCACCCATTAATCCCTGCTAACAAACGGAAACAAAGAAATGAATGCACAAGAACACGCACTCCGCTGTGAAATCATCGAGAAAGCACGATGGATGAATGACAGTGGCCTTAACCAAGGCACTTCGGGCAACATCTCGGCAAGATTTGAAGACCGGATGCTGATCACTCCAAGTGGCATCCCTTACGACACGCTGGAACCGGAATCCATTTGCTCCATGCCGCTGCAAGGCGAATATGGCGCATGGGACGGCCCATTCAAACCGTCTACCGAATGGCGCTTCCACCTCGACATCACAAAAGAACGGCCAGATGTCGGTGCCATCATCCACACCCATTCAACCTATGCCGCAACACTCGCTATGGCGCGCAAAAGCATTCCTGCGGCCCATTATATGGTTGCGATTTTTGGTGGAAACAGCGTGCGCTGCTCTGGATATGCAACCTACGGCACAAAGAGGCTGTCGGAGCTTGCCCTTGAAGCGCTCGAAGACCGTTGCGCCTGCCTGCTCGCCAACCATGGCCTGCTTGTGGCCGGTTCCAGCCTTGCCAAATCCGCTTGGCTAGCTGTGGAGCTGGAAACTCTGTGCCGCCAATATTACCAGACTCTGGCGATTGGTGGTCCGGTCATTCTGACAGATGAAGAAATCGATGATGTCATGAAATCAATCGCCACTTACGGTCTGCAAGACAAAGAATAACCGACGAAAAGAGGCAAACTCCATAAGTCGAAATTAGAGCCCGGTATCTCACCGGGCTCTTTTTGTCTGGTCCGGCAACTCTACGTGCAGACCGAGGGCAAGCTGGGGAGCACGTCACAACGGTTGTTTGTTCGGAATAACAAATACTCCATTGTGAAACTCGGAGAAGAAGGCATTACGTTTTACCACACTGTTTTCCAAATCCGCCGCCTTGTAATTAATTCGGTTTTTGGCACCTCATATCACCTCAAAAAGGCTGAAATCACGTGGTCATGAAAACGAATAGATCCACCAAGCGTAATGAGTTTCACGCGATGCAGGGCAATGACGGTTTTGCCTGTTCCCCAGACCTAGAGACACGGTAGGTCCAGCAAAGTCCCGTTCCAAATCAGATTGCTGAGAAATATGCAGGTAGAGACTCACTTTGTCCCATGGATATTCAGGCAGAGCTTCTGATGCTTGTGCGGACAGGTATGTTGCAAGATCTAGGAAGCTGTCTTCAGATGCTTCCAAAACAATGTATCTGCAATCAGGAAACTCGTTTCCGATACCTCTTTTCGCTTCTTACCAACGCCGTTGAACTTTAGTCTTCAGAGCAGCGCCCACATCCTCGATGAGAGAAACCAATTCTCTTTCAAATAGAGCATTTTCTTCTGGACTCATTTCAGAAAGCGAGGCCTGGTAGGAATCCGTCCAATATTGCATGCGAATTGTTCTCCACATCAGATCTGGAGGCAGATCCAGCTGAATGGGATCCAGCCCCTTATGGTCATGGGTCCAGAAAACGGGTTCACAAACGTCTGGCCAAGCGCAAAGACCTTCAGATGCAATTTCCCTGGTTTGTTCATGCGTCTCGATTTTGACCCTTTTGAAGATGTCTCGGTCTGTCTGTGAGAAGTCATCAATGGACGGTGCCGCAATGGATTGCCCCTGTGCGTTATACATTCGCACCGGCAGTTTCAATTCGAGAGCAAGCAGCGCAGCATGAATGATGATGGCATGACCGTTATTCTCGGCGGGGGCTTTCCAATCTCTGTCGACGATAAATAGGGCAACAGAGGAAGCTCCATAGACTGCCTCAAGCGCCCGGTCGAAAAGATACCAACTCCATGTCCCCGCATCAGGGCCACGGCTCAGATCCCACGGTCCCTTAATGCAGCAAATATTTTCTGGGCGGGATAGCTTGAATGCCTCAACAGATTGCCGAAGCTCCTTGGTTTCAGCAATCACCAAGATTGTCTTTTCTTTATCCCAATCCAACTGCTCAAGCTTGTTCATCTGCAATCCGATTCATCCATACACCCTAAACACTTGCATCATCTCACCGCCGAAATGCCTCCTGCCTTGCCCTTCTTTGCTTCCGACAGATAAAGGTCGCCCACATTTATACAGTTATTCTAATTCTAATGTGAAGAAATATGCGCTTTTTGTTAAGCGTAGCTGTAGATATTATCGGCAATGGAGGATGGCATCATGGAATTGGTTGGTAGCAGTGGTTCAACTTTTTGAGTTGAAACAACAGCTATGAAAGCCTCCCGTTCCCATGTGTCAAATTTAAGTTTTGGCTGTTCTGTTGTCTGATACTGCATAAGGGTGTCAGCCCTTCCGCAGAGCAGGTCCCTAGTGGAGGAAAAATATGAAAATCACACGTCGTTTTGGCCTTGCGCTTGCTGCAGGTTTGCTGCTCACACCGTTTGTCGCTCAGGCTGCGGATAATTATCCAAATCATGCAGTCAAAATCGTCATTCCTTATGGCGCTGGCGGCACGACCGACACATCTGCACGGCAGCTTGCCTCGCAAGCCGAAAAGCTGCTTGGCCAACCGATCGTTGTTGAAAACATGCCTGGCGGCAGCGGTGCAAACGCCATGCGCGCAGTCGCGGCGGCTGATGCCGATGGGTACACATTGATTGCTGCGACCTCATCGCCCTCCTTTGTAACACCGGCTCTGCGCCCGGTCGGTTACGATCCACTCAAAGATTTTGTGCCTGCTCTCAACTATTCCGGCCCCTATCACGGTGTGCTTGTGAAGGCGGATTCGCCCTATAAGTCATTTGAAGACATGATTAAGGCGGCAAAATCCGGCAAAAGCCTGAGCTTCGGCACGGCAGGTGCGCTTGGTGGTGCTCATCTGGCATTCACCTCCGTTGCCAAAGAGTCCGGTGCGGCTTTGCAACATGTGCCTTTCAATGGCGCCTCGGCAGCCACCGCAGCAGTTCTCGGCGGCCATGTCGACATCGCGCTTGTTCCGGCCTATCGTGATCTCGTCCAAGACGGGCAGCTTCGCCTGCTTGGTGTGCTCGATGGCTCACGAGATCCCGAATTTCCCGATGCGCCGACCTTGAAAGACCTTGGCTATAAAGCCGAGTTCCCATCGATTGTCGGCATTCTGGCCCCTGCTGGAACCGACCCTGCGATCGTCAGCAAGCTGGAAGCGGCCTTCACGGAAGTCGCAAGCTCGGATGAATTCAAAAAATTCATGACCAAACTCGGCCAGCCGGTCCGCATCATGTCGGGCGAAGAGCTTAAGAAGACAATTTCGGAAAATTTCCATGCCTATCAGGAAATTGCCAAGGAAATCAGCAAGTAAGTGAATGGCAATGACCTCGGAAACAAAGCAATTCCAACTGACCATGCCAGCGCTGACCAGCATTCTATTGCTGGTCAGTTCGCTCATCGGAATCTGGATCGCGGATTCTGAAATTCAGATTTTTAGCTTTGGCGCTGAATGGCCGGATGCACGCACCGTTCCTGTGGCCGTACTCTGGTTGCTGGCGGCAATTTCTGCATTGAGGCTGATCCTGAATTTCGGGAAACAGAAAATTCCGATTGGTCCTGCCCGTCGTCATGGACAGGTGTTTATTGTGCTGCTAGCCGCGGTCATCGCGCTTTGGTCAATGCCTCACTTTGGATTTCTTCCTGGCGCCATCTTCTTAGGCATTGTTGCCACGCTGGCACTGGGTGAGCGGCGGCCGCTGCTTGTGTTGGGTCTGCCTTTGGCCATCGCCGTTGCCGTCTATTATGGCGGGCGTTACGGGATTGGCGTTCCCCTTCCCTGATGAAATAACAACGTTTTAGTTTAAGGACTTCCGCAGTGCTTTGGGATGCATTTCTTCAATTGCTGGATCTCTGGATTGTGGCTGCGGCCCTGATCGGTATTACGACCGGCGTAATCATTGGTGCCATTCCGGGGCTCGGCCCGACAATGGCCATCGCATTGCTCATTCCGGTTACATTTGCAATGCAGCCCGTTCCAGCCATGATATTGCTGCTCGGCGTTTATCAGGGGGCAATTTTTGGCGGATCGATTTCCGCAGTCCTCGTCAATGTGCCCGGCACACCATCCTCGGCGGCAACGGCTTTGGATGGTTTTCCCATGGCGAAGCGCGGAGAAGGTGGCCGGGCCTTGCGGATAGCGCTTTTTGCCAGTGTCTTCGGCAATATCTTCAGTTGCCTTGTTCTCATGGCGCTTGCCGAACCGTTGGCACGGCTGGCGCTTGATTTCGGACCCGCCGAAATGGCGGTGTTGATGCTGTTTGCACTGTTGGTGATTGTGCTTTTTGGCGGCGGCTCCCGGCTTGATGCGTTGATCATGGTGCTGGTTGGTGTTTGCGCGGGCTTTGTTGGGCTTGACCCAATCAGTGGTACACCGCGTTTCACGTTCAATTCCTTCGCTATGGAATCCGGTCTCCAGCTCATTCCCGTCCTGATTGGCCTTTTTGCAATGTCGGAAGTGTTTCTGCAGGTGTTTAACCGAACACCGGAGATCAGCGCTGATGACATGCCGGAGCTGCGCTCTTCCCATGTGTCATTTGCCGAAATGTGGCGCATGCGTCTGACACTCCTCTATTCCTCGATCATCGGCACCTTTGTTGGTATTCTGCCGGGCATCGGCTCCACCGTTCCTGCCTTCATGAGCTACAATCTTGCGCGCTCACGTTCCAAGGAGCCGGAAACCTTCGGCAAGGGCGCCGTTGAAGGCATCGCCGCACCCGAGGCTGCCAACAATGCAGTGACAGGTGGTGCACTGGTCCCCACACTGGCGCTTGGCATTCCCGGCGACGCGGTCACGGCAGTCATCCTTGGTGCATTCATGCTGCATGGTTTGGCGCCCGGTCCGTTTCTATTTGAAAAGAACGGGCTTGAAGTTTACGCCATTTTTGAAGCGCTGTTATTCTCCTCCATACCGACCGTTATCCTTGGCCTTCTTCTTTTCCGTGCGGCCATTCATGTAACGCGCATTCAGCCACGGCACCTGCTGCCAGCAATTTCTATTCTGGCATTGTTTGGCGCTTTCTCGGTGAACAACAACCTGTTTGATGTTTGGGTCATGTTGGGCGCCGGCTTTTTCGGCTTTCTCTTCCGACGCAGCGGCTTTCCGCTTCCGCCACTGCTCATCGGTCTCATTCTCGGGCATCCCTTTGAGCAAAGCGTGCGTCAGGCCTTGCTGACAAGCGGCGGAAAGTTCGGGATTTTTGCAGGGTCCCCCATAACGATCATTTTGCTGGCACTGATTGTGATTTCGGTCGCAACCAGTATCTTTGTGTATTACAGAAAAAAGAGGTCCGGTCGCGATGGCTAATCGTTCCAATTCCGACATGATTTGCGATTGCCACATCCATTCCTTTTCCAAACGGCCTGCCAAGACCAGCGGAGCCTATGCGCCCCCGCTCATGGACATTGCGGATTATGCTCAGGAAGTGGCACCGTTCGGCATCAAGCGCGCGGTTATCATTCAGGCGTCCATCGATGGAACCGACAATTCCCGGCTTGTTGAAACGCTCTCACAGTCAGAGGAGCTCTCTCTGCGCGGTGTAGCGGCCATCAACCCGGAAACCGCTGACCTCAAAGCACTGCATGCAGCCGGAGTGAGGGCCATCAGAATTCAGGACCGAGCACGGTTGGGTGACAGTGATCTTCACACATTGCCCGCTCTTGGCGAAGTCGCCGCTAGCGTCGGCTGGCACATCGAGCTGAACACCGAGCCACGCAGTTTCGACGACATAGCGTCTCTGATGCCGAAGCTTCCCAAAGAGGTTTCACTGGTGCTGGACCATATTGCCCATGTCGACCCTGACGTGCCGGAGGACCTGCACAAGTTGCGCCGTCTGATGGATACGGGCCGCGTCTGGGTCAAACTTTCTCCCACCCGTGTCAGCCGTCAGATCGGACAATATGACGATCTGGACGCTTTGGTAGCGGAGATTGCACAAGGCTATCCGGATCAGTGCATTTGGGGCAGCGACTGGCCGCATGTGATGACGAAACCACCGCTTCCACAAATCCCACCGATGCTGAAGCTGCTGGAAAGGGTTCTGTCTAGCGAGCAATATCTTGCCTGCACATGGAAAAATGCTGAAAAACTCTATAGTTTCTAGGGAGCCGACGGTATGATTTTGAATCTGGATGACTTCGAAATCGCTGCACGTCGGAGGCTTCCGCGCCCGCTCTTTGGATATATTGCGGGCGCTGCGGAAACCTCTTCTGCCTATGCGGATAACCGCGCTATTTTCTCTGAAATGCGACTGATCCCCAATGTTTTGCGCGGCGTAGAAGGCCGCACAATCACGCGTCCCCTTTTCGATAAACTATATGATGCTCCATTCGGCATTGCACCCATGGGCATTTCTTCGCTCATGGCATTGGATGGTGATGTCGTGCTGGCACGTGCTGCGAAAGACGCTGGCATACCGTTTATTTTGAGCGGCTCCTCGCTCACCCCTTTGGAGCGTGTGCTGGAAAGCAATCCAGATGCCTGGTTTCAAGCCTATTTGCCAGGCGAGGAAGACCGTATTCGTGCGTTGGTACAGCGCGTTGAACGGGCAGGTTACAAAACACTCGTTTTGACCGCCGACACAGCGGTTCTAGCGAACCGCGAGAATAATCTGCGCGCCGGTTTTTCAACGCCGCTGAGGATTACGCCGCGTTTGATCTTCGATTTTGCGCTCAAACCAAGATGGGTTTTCGGAACCTTTCTAAGAAGTCTCGTAGAGCGTGGGATGCCGCATTTCGAGAATTCCTTTGCCGAACGCGGGGTGCCGATCGTCTCCAAAAATGTGGTCCGTGATTTTGGTCGTAAAGATCATCTGAATTGGGAGCATGTGCGCCTGATCCGCGATATCTGGAAAGGAAAGCTGGTCTTGAAAGGCCTGCTTGCGCATACGGATGTGGCGCGTGCCCGCGCACATGGTTGCGATGGCGTGATCCTGTCCAATCATGGCGGGCGGCAACTCGATTTCGCCATCAGCGGCGTGCGCGCGTTGCAGGCCGCGCGACAGGAAGCGGGTGAAATGATAATCGGTGTGGATGGCGGCATTCGCCGTGGTACCGATATCTTGAAAGCTGTGGCGCTTGGCGCTGATTTCGTCTTTGTGGGACGGCCTATGCTGTATGCAGCAGCTGTTGGTGGTCAGTCGATGGTTGAACAGGCGATCAAAATCCTGAAAAAGGAGTTGCATCAGGATCTTGGTCTTGTTGGCCTACGTGGGCTTGATGAGGTGGGTGAAACGATACTTGATCGTTAAGGCGCGATGATGATGCCGCTGTCGAACTAAGCCGTCAAACCATAACCTGCCAGGCTGAGAAGCAGCCGTGTCAGCATAATTCAAACCCAATAGCCCCAAGCAATCGCCCCCAAGCAATTCAGGGGCGCTTCGCTCACGCCATACCCCTACCAGTTATCAAGCTCGGCTCGCTGCTCAGCAGTCAGTGGGCTTACTCCACCAAGAATCGCGGCATTGATGGTCATTTTGGCGGAAGCTTCCAACAATTCCATTTTGTCAAAAGCGTCAAGCATGGACTTGCCGATGGTGGTAATGCCATGATTTTTCATGACGATAACATTGCTCTTCTCAGCGGCTTCGCCAACGATCAACGAAAGCTCTTTTGAACCCATCAGTGCGTATGGGGCATTCACAACATTGCCCAAGACCAAATAGGATTCTGCGGTGAGTGTCGTATTGATATCCATATCGACCGCCGTAAAGGTCGATGCCATTACTGGGTGGGCATGCACAATGGCTTTGACGTCTGGACGACGGCGAAAGATTTCCAGATGCATTCCCGTTTCAATGCTCGTCTTGAGATGCGGGGTCAGATTTTCCCCATCAATGGTCACAAGCCCGATTTCACCGGCTTCGATCACCCCTTTATCCAAACTGGACGGCGTGATGATCACATGTTTTTCATCGAGCCGCATACTCAGGTTGCCACCCGAACATGTCGTCAATTGGTTCTGATAAAGACGCCGCATGAAGTAGGCAACGCACTCTCGTTCAGTTTTACAGCTGTTGTAATTCATTGTATTTCCTTGTCTATTGCCTGCTTCTCTGGTCGCAACAATTTGAGATTTCAATTAAGCGGTAACGAGACTTGTTCGCTCGCAGCTGTTTGCTTCTCAGCCCTCAGTTTGTGCTGATATTGCTGGTGTTGCCGCCATATACCGTCGAGCTGCTCACGGATTCCCCTATAGAACGGAAAGTGAGCCTCGTAGATCCAGTGGGCGTTTGCTTTTGGCTGATACGTCTGGTTGGAGCATTCAAACCGGCCAGCAATGGCATCCAACGACAAGTCGGGGTGAGCGCATTTGCAGGCAAAGAAGGCAGCCCCCTTTGCACAACTCTCCGCTTCATCGAAGGTCAAAACGGGAAGGCCGGTGCAATCCGCGATAATTTGCGGCCATACGCCTGATCGCGCGCCCCCTCCCGACAAAAGCAGGCGCCCCTTCAAGTCGCCGATACAATCCAGTATCGAGAAGGCAACCCCTTCATAGACAGCCTTGAGCATGCACCACTTGTCAGCATTCTGGTTCAGCCCGAAAAACTGAGCTTTCGCACCGGGGTTATTAAAGGGCGCCCGCTCTCCTGCCTCGCTGATATAGGGATGAAAGATGATGCCTTCCGGCACTGGCGGCAGAGCATTGACGCATTGATCAATCTTTTCGAACAGGTCTTTGCTGTTCTGCTCCTCAGCGCTCAGCAGCGTTTTGATGGCCCAGTCCAAACTTGGAGCGCCAGCCATGGACGCTGTAACCTTGATATATTTTTGCCCGATTGCAAAACACTCGACACCACCTGTGGAGCCTTGTTCAATATCCGCCGAGCTACTCACCGTCTCACAACAACAGGTCGTTCCAAGGATAACGCAGCTATCGCCCTCCGATTGTGCCCCCATGCCAATGGCGGTCCCGACAACATCAAGAGCGCCAACCGCTATCGGCAATCCGGCAGGAAGACCGGTTCGTTCAGCCACTTCCGGCAGAAGATAACCGCCGCATTCATAGCTTTCCTTCAGATCAGGCAACCAGTTGGCGACCTCTCTGATACCAAGCTGGTCAAACAGGTCAACGGCCCAATCGCGCTTGTCCAGATCCAGCGTTGACGTTGACGCGTCTGTATAGTCACTCAAAATCTCACCACAGAGGCAGAACCGCACCCAGTCTTTGCACCAGAATATATGTCTGATTTTATTGTAGGTTTCGGCTTCATGCTGTTTCAGCCAGGCAAGAATGACAGTGGTCGCACCGCTAAAGGGCACGCTGCCTGTCGCCGCTCGAAAGGCCTTGAGTATGGTTTCATCGGCGCTCCATTCGCGCGCAGTTTCATTGGCTCTGGCGTCATTCCATTGGATGGCGGGCCCGACGGGCTTTTTGTCTTCACCCAGTGCCCAGAGGCCTTCGCCTTGGCCATTCACACCAATCGCACATATCCGCGAAGCGTCAACATCGGCAACAACCTCAACAAGAACCTCGCAACAGCGTTCGAAAAGACCGACCATGTCGGTTTCCGAATGGCCCGGAACACGATCCTCCTCTGGGTTGCGCCGGGACGCGACCCTGAGCACTTCACCATGATCGGAAACAAGCAGGGCTTTGACGTTTGTCGTGCCAACATCCAGTCCAAGTACCAAATCTGTTTTCATTGTCCTGACCAAGTCATTCTCGTTGTCTTTGTTTACCGACCCCTGCAGCTCTCAATCTCTCAGAAGACCGCGAACTTCGGCTTATCACCATTTTCGAACTCGCGGATTGAGCGCATGACCATACGCGTATGGTGCTGAACCACATTGCGGCTGGCACCTGCAATGTGCGGGGTCATTGTGAGGTTCGGGGTATTGATCAGCGGATCATTGGACCGCAGCGGCTCATACGGAAAGACATCAACTGCAGCGCCTGCAATCTGGCCGCTTTTGAGCGCCTGCATCAGATCATCATAATTGACCAGTGACCCGCGAGCTGTATTAATCAGGTAGGCCGAGGGTTTCATCATATTGAAGGCTTCGGCATCGATGATATTCCGGGTCTGCTCGGTTTCCTTTGCATGCAGGCTGATCACATCAGAGGCTTTGATAAGCTCTTCAAACTCAACGAGCCTGTAGCCTTTTGATGCCAAGGCTTCCTTGTTCTGATACGGGTCATAGACCAGTATTTCCATACCAAGGGCCTTGGCCTTTTCAGCCACAAGGCCACCGATAAATCCAAGCCCGACAAGTCCCAGCGTTGCCCCGGCGATCTCCAGAGAATTGTAACGCTCATAGGGAATGAAGGGCAGATCCGAGTGGATCCAAGTGACATCCTTGCTGCCCCCTTCAAGAGGATCTCCCTCAAGCACGATCCTGTGATCCCTGATCGCTTCCATAGACTGCGGGATCTGCCTCGTTGCTGCCATCATCAGGCCGATCGTGAATTCAGCAACTGAATTGGCGTTTCTGGAAGGCGTATTACAAAGGAGCAATCCCTTGTCTTTGCAATAGTCCAGATCCACATTGTTGGGGGTTCCGCGCGCGCAAATGACCAGTTCAAGACAGTCTGACGCAGCCAGCACCTTTGCTGTTGCCGGAGATGAATTCACCAGCAAGATGTGGGGTTGGTGAGAGGCCATCAACGCAGCAAGAGCAGCCTCGGTCAGCTCGTCGCATTCTCCCGTCGCCGCCCCTGCCATCAGCAGATCGTAGTTTTTGGAAAGATACTCTTTCTCAGTTTCTTCCAACTCACAAACCAGTAACACGCGTTTCATTTTCATCTTTCCCTAAAACACAAGCATGCAGCTATTGAAGCTCTCCGGGCTGAAAGAACCAGCCCATGACAGGCCGCCTCAAGCCCGCAAGTTTACCAACTGCTCACGGCAGAGCTCGGTAGCTTGTGACAAATTCTTTTGCAGGATCAGATCTTTGCCGATCTGTATCAGTGAACGTTCGACGGCAAGGCGGGTCTCACCGTCCGCAATCGAGGTGAGGTCGAGGACCTTGGTGTCACCCACCACGCGCCTGATGATCTCCATACCCATGCTCGCGGCAGCATCGCCAAGAACAGACGCCGTGTACCACTCCCTGAAGGCAGACGAGCGGGCTGTTGGTTCCACCACATTCTTCTCGAGCGAAGCCATAAACTTGTCAGTGAAGAGGGTGATGATGTCAGTGATCGTCTGGGAAGACCAAGCGCCAAATTTCTGGCGCACGGCCTGATCATCCTCGGTTGCTTCTGCATTCGCCCAAGCAAATACCAGATGCGCCAACACATTGCCCAAGTCGTATCCAATGGGGCCAAAGAATGCGAACTCGGGATCAATGACCTTGGTGCCCTGCTGATTGCAGAAAATCGAACCGGAATGAAGATCGCCATGAATGAGAGCTTGCGCGTTGTTCTTGAAATTGTTCTTCAATTTGGCAACTTCCAGGAGCAGGCTTTCATCGTGATAAAGATGTTCTTGAACAAACTGCTCGTTGCCAACGGAAATGACATTGCGGCCTTTGTAATCAATATATGGCTCGGTGAAGACAAGATCCTCAGAGATATCGCACAGATCCACATTCACAAACTTTGCGGCGAGGCGTTTCTTCTCGCCCGAATTCATCACCAGATCCGTGGTTGGCACCATTGTATCCACCATGAACGTGGTAATATTTTCGGCCAGATGCGGAAAGGTAATCCGCTGGAGCAGCTCATAGCGCAGATTTTTGAACGCCGAGATATCTTCCATGACCAGAACACACATGGTCTCGTCATATTTCAAAACCCGCGGCACGAAGTCAGGAGCCAATACCGACTGAATGTCGAGAATCTGTGCTTCAATCCGGCTTCTGGAGACATCCAGCGGGCGCCCGGATGAACGCAGCAACACGTCGGCATGTTTGAGTACGAGGGACTTGCCGCTCTTCTCGTCAACGACACGAAAAACATAATTGATATTGCCATCAGCAATCATGCTGGAGGTGAGCTGCGCATCATCATCAAAATAGGCCAACTGCGTCCGGACATAGTCTATGGCGTCGGCGTCGGTCATTTTGAAATGGGTTTCGAACTTGGTCATTGCGTCTTCTTCTTTTCAAAGATGAGCTTGCGAGAAATGTGATTACCAGTAAGCGGTGTCGGAAAGGCTGAAGTAGCGGTTCAGATCCTGAGGAGCGAATGGTCCCCTGTCCGTGATAACTGCACTGACCAGCCCTGACGGCGTCACATCAAAGGCTGGATAAAAGCCCTTCACGCCTTCAGCCGTATTCTTGACGCCATTAAAACTCAGGGCCTCAATCGGGTCGCGCTCTTCTATTCGGACATCATTTATGGTGGGCAGTTCTTTGTCAGGAATGCCGGTGACATAATAAGGAACGCCGAAATGATGGGCGACGATGGCAATCTGCAGCGTGCCAACCTTGTTGACGATATGGCCGTCTCTGCAAATGCTGTCGGCGGCGGATGTGAACACATCAATGCCCTTGGTGGCCATGACCGTGGCTGGCATGTTGTCGGTGATCACCGTCACATCGAACCCCTGATCATTTGCAACGCTTGCAGTCAGCCGCGCCCCTTGAAGAAAAGGACGGGTTTCAGGGCAGAAGAGTTTGACAGTCTTGGCCTTGTTGCGGGCCTCGCGCAGCATCGTGCCGACGATTGTTTCGCCATAGCATTGGGTCATGACTGTCGCATTCTGAGGCCACAGAGAAACCAGATATTCAGCCACCTGACTGATCTTGGCATAGCGCCGGTTCATTGAATCAATCGTATGGTCGAGTATGGCCTGATCTGCCGCCCTGCCCCCTTCCAAGGCTGTTCTGGCAACGGCGAGACACCCTTGCGTTATGAGCGTCATCCGATTGACGGTGGTTGGGCGCGCATGGGAGAGCGTGTAGGCCGCCTTTTTCAGGTGGTTTAGTTGCTCGGCTTGTGGCTTGTCACGAACCTCGTGACAGGCAAGGGCCATCCCCATGCTGGCTGCGGTGTAGGGTCCCGCGCTTTGGGTCACCATGTCGGCAATCGCCTGGGCAACGTCTTCGTGCCTAACGCATTCGACAAATTCGATTTTTCTGGGATAAACGCGCCGGTCCAGAATACGGACGGATCCGTTTTCGTACCATGCAACATTTTCAAAACGCAAAAGGAAACCGAGGTCTTTATCTTGTCGTTCCAAGACGAACTCCTTTCTGCAAACTTGAAATGATCACGCAAATTGCGGGATTTGAAATCCTTTAGGCGGGGAAGGACGCGGGGGTTAGAAGTCTAAAAGCCGCGCCCTTTTTTCTTGGGACCTTCTGTCCTCTAGGCTTCAGCAGCCGGTGTCGGCTTGTTTTTGGATGCCGAGTTGCCAAGGAAAATTGCAAGGCTTGCAAAGACGATCATCAAAATCTGATAGATGCCGTAAGGCATGATCTCGACCGGTGAAATCTTCGCCAGGCCTGCAGCCAGAAGCAATTGCCCGCCATAAGGCAACAGCCCCTGGAAGCCTGCCGCAAAAATATCAAGCAATGCAGCCGTTTTCGTTGGATCGATATCATATTCAGCAGAGATATCCTTTGCCAAAGGACCCGCAGCCAGAATAGAAATCGTGTTGTTGGTCGTGGAAACCGTGATCAATGACACCAGAGCACCGATGCCGAACTGACCGCCGATCTTGCCTTTGACCATGCTCGTTACCGTTTTCAAAAGGTAATCGATCCCGCCGTAATATTTCATCAGCCCAACGAGGCCACCAACGACGATGGCGATGATCGCCAGATTTTCCATCCAGCCCATGCCGCGCTGAAGAACACCGAGCATTTCAACCAGATTGAAACTGCCATTGAACAGACCGACCAAGACACCCAGTCCGATACCGACCCCGAGCACAGCCATGACATTCCATCCGATCAAAGCAGTGATGATGATGGCTGCATAGGGGATGATGTTGACGAGGCTGTAAGATCCGGATTCAACAGATACGTCTGAAGATATTGGAATCATTGCCAGAATGATAACAGTACAGATCACAGCGGGCAGAATGATAAGACCATTCATCTTGAACTTGTCACGCAGGCTTACGTCCTGCGTTCTCACGGCCGCAATGGTCGTGTCAGAGATAAAGGACAGGTTGTCACCAAACATGGCCCCACCGATAACGGTAGCCATGACCAGCGGCATATTGGCACCTGTCTGCTCCACAATCCCCACGCCGATCGGAGCCAGCGCCGTCACCGTTCCCATGGATGTTCCCATAGAGAAAGACAACACACAGCCGATCAGAAACAGGCCTGGCAAGATCATATTGCTTGGCATGGCCGACAAGCCAAGATTGACGATTGAACTCACCGCGCCCATGGCATCGGCAACAGAGTAGAATGCGCCCGCCAGCAGGAAAATGACGACCATCAGAATGATGGTTTCCTCGCCCCCCGCCCTTGAGAACAGCATGACTTTGTCGTCAAAACTGGTTTTTTCGCCCAGTCGGTCCAGACAAAGAGCCACACCGAATGCAGCCATGAACCCAACCAACAAAGGCATCGCGCCAAAGTTGCCGGTGGCAATGCCGGTAAAGATGTAGATTACCAAGAAAAACAGCAGAGGCAGCAGCCCCTTGGCATTGGATTTTTGTGTCATGATTTCCTCCCAAGACACGTCTATTTGGGTCACCACGCACATCTGTCTTCCCGGCAAAGCGCGCATGGTTATTGGTTTATTTTTGAGATCGGATTGAAGTCACTGGAGATTCTGGCCTGCCTTTCAGCGGTTCTAAACGCTAAAGTGTCAGAGAGATGTGCAAGTCTGGCGCCTAGACGGCCAGCTTGAGTATCGCGACAATGTCGTCGTGAGAGAGCTTCCTGAAACGGCCGATCGTATCGCTGCGGCCCAATGCCTTGGACGCCATTTCATCAAATCGGTCCGTCGGCACCTGTGCTTCCGCCAACGAGATCTTCAGTTTTAGCGAAGCAAAGAAATCTGCAACGGCCTGGATGGTCAAATCAGCGATTTCGTCCTTGCTCCGACCGTTTGGATCAATGCCGAATACACGAGCACCAAGGCGCGCAAAGCGATCCAGATCGGTGGACTTCACATGCTTCATCCATGCAGGGAAGATGATCGCCATCCCCGCTCCATGCGTGATATCGTAAAGGGCACTAATCTCGTGTTCTATCCGGTGCGAAGCCCAATCGGACTGTCGACCAGCATCCAGAACCCCATTGTGCGAGATTGTGGCCAGCCACATGAATTCAGCGCAATAATCGTAATTTTGCGGCGCTTCAAGGATCTTTGGCGCAAGGGCGATAACCGCCTGCATCGCCCCTTCAAGGAGATGGTCACTGAACAGACAGAATTTTGTTGGCGTGAAATAACGCTCGAACTGATGCGAGAGAATATCAGCAAGCCCGCTGGCCATGAAGAATGGCGGAATGGTGAAACACATTTCGGGATTGAGGATCGAGAATTCAGGCACGATCAAGGGATTGTCGATACCATATTTGGTGTCATCAGCCTCATTGGTGATGATGCTGCTTTCCGACATTTCCGAGCCAGAACCCGGAATGGTTAGAATAGTCCCGACTTTCAGAGCCGTTTCAGGCTCAGCCTTTCCGGTATAGAAGTCCCAGACATCCCCGTCATATGGCACGCCTAGTGCGATGGCCTTGGAAGAATCAATGGCACTGCCGCCACCAATTGCGAGAATGAAGCCAATATGCTCCTTGCGGCAAAGGTCGATGCCTTCCTTCACAACAGACAATCTTGGATTGGGAACCACACCGTCAAACAGGACAGGCTCAACACCGCTTGCTTTCAGCGAACCAACAATGCGATCAAGAATCCCATTCTTTTCCAGATAATCGCCACCATAATGAAGCAGAACTTTATCCGCGAATGGCTTTACCTGAAGGCCGACTTCATTCTCTTTTCCTTTGCCAAAAATTATTTTAGTTCTACTGCAAAAATTGAAGTCTTCCATCGCATTTCTCGATTTCTCAGTTACGTGTTGAGCGGCTTATTCCTCCGGCTTGGCGTCAGAACAGACGTGCAGTCCAAGCCCGGTTTGTCGAATTGGTTCGAGCAGATCTTCCGAGACGGAATAATCCAGAATGATCTCGTCCAGCTCGTCGAACTCACAGATTTTGTGAGTGGCAGGTTTTTCGAATTTGGTGTGGTCGATCACGAGCGTCGCACGACCGGATCTTTCGATCATGAGCCTGCGGATTGCAGCCTCTCCTTCGTGATTGTCCGTCATTGCAAACTGCGGGTGGATTGATGTGCAGCTAACAAATGCCATATCCGCGGCAAGTCCGCGAAGCGCGTCTAACGCAGCCGGTCCGACAAACGACCATGTTTCTTTTCTGAGGCGTCCGCCAATGCAGATCGCCTCGACATCACCTGTTTCGGGAACTTCTGAAATGATCTTTTGGGAGTTGGTGATAAGAAGAACGTTCTTTTTCTGTCTGAACAGCTCACGCGCGATAAACAGCGCGGTTGTGCTGCTGTCGAGCATGATTGTGTCGCCGTTTGAAATGTCCCCCACAGCCTTCTGACTGATAAGGCACTTCTCTGCTGTAAAGAATGTCTCACGCAACGTGGCTGGGACTTCTTTGTCAGATCCCTTCACAAGATAGGCGCCACCATGCACGCGTCTGAACGATAGCGTTTTGCTCAAACTGTCCAGATCCCGACGGATCGTTTCTTCCGAGACGGCAAACTGCGCACTGAGCTTTGAGACGACGATACTGCCGTCTTCTTTCAAGTGGCGTTCGATTTCCTTGAGTCTGTCAGCTTTCAGCATTTTGTTGAATACCGCCCGTTCGCTCTCTATTCTCACATTTGCACACATTTTCCCACATTTTCCTATTCGCAATTTCCCGTATTCGGGCATATGTGCGACAAATTCCCACATTATGCCAACCTTGATATCAGCCGTTTTACATATTTTTTGGGTGAAACAGAATAGGTTTAGCTGTCAAATCGAGCTCAAGACGCCATCCGGGCAAGCAAGTTACGCCCAATATGTCAATGAAACGATCGACGCCATGGTTGTTGCCGTTTCCCGCCTCAAGGACGATATCGATGCTGGCGATCTTGAGAAAGCCAAACACGACTATCCGCTGGCGCGCCCATTCTATGAACGGATCGAATCCGATGTGGACGGCTTCGTGCTCGAAGGCTTTGACGCGACAGACAATCACGGCAACCTCGACTATCTGATCGATATGCGTGCGTCCAATATCGACCCCGACGTTGGCTGGCACGGTTACCACGCCATCGAACGGGATCTGTTCGAGGCGAGCAAGGTCACGGATCAGACCAAGGCCTATGCAGCCGAGTTACTCAAGAACATGCCGTTCGCATTCTGGCGCGCATCGCCAAGGCAGCCGGTGTGGCCTCCACCCGTTGGGCGATCATGGGCTTTGGCCGGGCATCCGCAGGGCCGGGCCAGACGACCCCGCGCAATCTGCTCGGCTTCCGGGACGGCACGCGCAACATCACCACACAGGAAGACTATGACCGTTTTGTCTGGATTAAGGATGGCCCGGACTGGCAGCATAACGGCTCCTATATGGTCTCGCGCAAGATCCGCATGTTTATCGAAAGCTGGGACACGGACCGGGTTGATGACCAAAATGACGTGTTTGGACGGTTCAAGGTATCAGGCGCGCCTCTTTCTGGAGAACATGAATTTGACGAGCCCGATTTCGAGGCCGTAAAGAAAAATGGCGAAACGGTCATACCGGCAACCTCACACATGAGCCTTGCCGCCCATGAAAATATGGGAGGCCTCAAGCTGTTGCGCCGGTCCTACAATTATACAGACGATATCAACCAGGTCGGGATGCTGGATGCAGGGCTGCACTTTGTCAGCTATCAGAATGACCCAGCCATTTTCGAAGCAATGCAGAGCCGACTGGGATCACTGGACCGCCTCAACGAATATATTTCTCACATAGGGTCAGCGATCTTTTTCGCCCCTCCCGCCCCACAGAAAGGCTCCTATATAGGCGCTTACATGTTCACCTGATCAAACGACAGGAAAAGATTAGGCGAAAGCAGAAAACAAGCCCAAGGATCCTTGGGCTTCGCTTTCAGAAGAGTTGAAATGTTGCTGCGATTTCCGACAAATCAACCCAATCTGGCCCATTGATACTGAGACGGAACAAGATCAAGCCCCGCAACAATGCTTGAATTTGCGGCCACTGCCACATGGGCAGGGCGCATTGCGACTTGGGGCGCTTGCGAGTCTTACTTTGTTGCTTGCGTGCAGCTTGCCACTGTTGATGAGGGGCATGATATCACTTGCCGGTCGCCCTGCTTCCAGCAGTTTAACCATGGTCTCTAAATAAGGCCGTGCGTGTTTCACAAACAGGGTGGTTGAGCGGCAGAAATAGTTGAGGCCGGACTCGCCGCTTTTTGTTGTAAGGAATCGGTGTTTGGGGCAGCCACCATTGCAGGCGAAACGGATTTCGCAACTTCGGCACTGTTCGGTCAGCGTGTCCCGTTTGGCATCGCCAAATTGTTTTTGCAGAGAGGAATTGGCAAGACTATCAACCGGTGTCTCGGTGATGTTGCCCAGCTTGAACTGCGGATAGACATAATGATCGCAGGCATAGAGATCGCCATTATGCTCCATCGCCAGCCCCTGCCCGCATGTCTCGGCAAAGACGCAGAGGGACGCGGGCTTCCCCATGAACAGCCCCAGCTGCATATCGAAAAACTGGACGAAGACGGAGCCGACATCACGGGTCACCCATTCATCAAAGATGGTTTTCAGAAAGGAGCCGTAGCTGCGCGGCAACACGCTCCACGGCGTCACCTCATACTGCACACCGTCCTCGTCGATCTGTGGTGCGCCAGCAAGGGTCTCGCCGTCCGCACTTCGCTCCACAATGGGAATGAACTGGATGAACTCAGCCCCAATTTGCTTGAGGAATCGGTAGACTTCGAGCGGGCGCTTTGCATTTTCCCGATGCACCACGGTGAGAATATTGTGCTCAACCCCATGGGTCTTGAGCAGCTCATAGCCGCGCATCACGCTCTTGAAGCTGGCCCGCCCTGCCTTGTCATAGCGAAAGGCATCATGGATCTCCTGCGGCCCATCGATGCTGATGCCGACGAGAAATCCGTTTTCTTTCAGGAACACGGCCCATTCCTCATCCAGCAACATACCGTTGGTTTGCAACGCGTTGCGGATCGTTGCACTTTCGGCGCATAGCGCTTTTGCAACGCGACGATCTGGCGGAAATAGTCGAGCCCGAGAATGGTCGGCTCACCGCCCTGCCAGTTGAACCAGATTTCCGGCACCTTGAGACGAACTTGCGAGGCGATGAAATCGCGGATATAGGTCTCCAGCACATCGGGCTGCATCTCGAATTTCTTTGTTTCGGGATACAGTTTTTCCTTTTCCAGATAGTAGCAATATTTGCAATCAAGGTTGCACCGCGGCCCGATGGGTTTCGCCATCACCTGAAAAGGTTGATCCTTCATCGCCTTCATGCAGCGCACGCTCCTTTGCTCTGGAATTCTTTCCAGTTTATCTGCCGTCACCAGATTTGTTGCCGATCAAGGCGACACCTGTTTGAGGGTCGAACAGATGGAAAGAGTCTGGATCCGTGGCGAGATGAACGATCTCTCCGGGGCGAATGCTGATGCGATCGCGGAAACTGACGATAAGCTCATGCGTTCCCTTGCGCAGCACAAGCTCGGTTTCGGCCCCTGTCGCTTCGACCACCACCACCTGTGCAGAGATACTTCCTTCCTCGGCGTCAGAAACCAGCCGAAGGGCTTCGGGGCGTATGCCCACGGTGATTGTGTCGATATCAGCGATGGACTGGGGCAACATCAGACGATCCCCATCTTCAAAAACGGCTCGACAGCCACCGTCTTGCACAACCGGTAAATCGAAGAAATTCATGGACGGCGAGCCAAGAAAGGATGCAACAAAGCGATTGGCCGGATGATCATAGAGCTCCAAAGGCTCCCCTATCTGTTCGATCTCTCCGTCTCTGAGAACGACAATCCGGTCTGCCAACGTCATGGCCTCAATCTGATCATGGGTCACATAGACGGTTGTCGTGCTTAGCTTCTGGTGCAATTCCTTGAGTTCGGCACGCATGCGGACACGTAGCTTGGCGTCAAGGTTGCTGAGCGGTTCATCGAAGAGGAAAACATCCGGTTCACGCACGATGGCGCGTCCCATTGCCACCCTTTGCCGCTGACCACCCGACAGCTCTTTGGGAAGCCTGTCCAGATAGGAATCAAGACCTAGCACACTAGCTGCCGGGGCAATTTGTTTTGCCTGATCGTCCGCGCTCAGTCCCGCCAGACGCAGTGAAAAGCTCATATTCTCGGCACTCGTCATATGCGGATAAAGCGCATAGGACTGAAACACCATGGAAATGCCGCGATCGCGCGCCGACACATCATTGACACGCCGCCCCCCGATAAAAAGGTCTCCGCTGGAAATGGTTTCCAGTCCTGAAATCATCCGCAGCAAGGTCGATTTGCCACATCCCGACGGTCCAACCAGCACCAGAAACTCGCCCTCGTGGATCGATAGATCAAGGGGCTTGATGACTTCAAGTTTGCCCAAATTCTTGGTGACCCCCTTCAGTTCAACTGTTGCCATTTGGGGCTCCTTTCTTGAATGCATCGAGATAGTTGAATGAGTATTTGAGGGTGGATGCCCAACCCTCACCGGGCATCAGTTTCATGCCGTCCGTGCTGGTGCCATCGTCACGGCGGTCGCAATTTACCGGTTCAATAGAGACAATGTTGCGATAGGGGCGCGGATCCGACCACATCTGGACATAGGGTAAGTTTCGGGCGTCGCCTTCAAGATTGACCCTGATGCCCTGCCATTGTCCCGAGGCAGGACGCTCAAGCGAGGCTAGAAAACGGCCTGAGCCTGCCGGGTGACATACAGCATTGGCTTTGCGACTTTGATTGCCTTCAACGGGTGGCTCATGCTGCATCAGCTCACGGCCATTCAGCAAAACCCGCGTTCCTGCGCCAACGGCAGGAAAGCCGAAGTTGGTGTGGTAAAGGATGCGGAAGAGACCGGGCTCTGGTCCGATATTCTCAATCGTGTCTGTCACCTCCAGACTGGTGCCACCGATGGGGGCCTCAATCCGGCGCAGCAGTGAAAAGCTGGACCCTCCCAAATGCGCACTGACAATGGTGCCTTCGGCAAACAGGATCGGAGTGGCCGCGTTCCAGTCTTCGCCATAAGCGGTGACACGCGCTGGCGTAAAGGGCAACGTTCCATGCAGCGGCAGACCATCCTGTGGCTGGCGCACATTATCAAGGCCGCATGTCATCATAAAGCCGGTCAAGGCCCTTTCGATGCCGGTTTCTCGATCTCTGTGCGTGTCGTGAAGCGCGGGCGAGAGCATGCCGGAGGGATGATGCCAAGCAACCGGCATACCGTGGAACCAAAGCGGTCCGATATCCATCGTGCGGTCCGAGAAGATCCAGAAATCAAGACCGCCACCGGTTGAGAAAGCAAGGGCACGTTGCCCCAGCGCAGGTCCTTCATCCAGAATGATGCTGCGCACGGCTGCCAACTGCTGCAAATTGCCGGTCAGATGTTTGAGCTGTGCCTTCGGGGTGGCTTTGCGTTTGTCTGTCATGACGCCTCTCCGGGGAGATCCAGTCTCAGGCGCAGCCATGCTTCAGCCGGGGCGTCAACCTGCTTCATCAGCTGCGAAAGGAGACGTTCCATCCGGGCCTCACATACCGGATCATCAAGCGGGGTCGTCTGCCCGGGGTCCGCATCAAGATCGTAAAGAACCGTGGTGTTTTCCATCAGACACCCCGGACCATAGGTCTTGTACATCGCGCTTGTTTCATGGACAGGCACCCGCAACAAAGGCATGTTCCGGCTGAACGAAAAGGGCGGAACCAAAGTTGCCTTTTCCAGCTCGGCGTCTGCAAAGAAGTCAAAGATGTGGGTCGGCATCAGGGTGTACTGATAAATGTCCTGCTCGGCGAGATCGAAGGGATAGCGGAAATAGGTATGCCGCCCGTCGGTGACATTCACCGCTCCACCAAAGAAGCCGAACATGACGGCCTCATGCCCCGGCGCGCCCTTCAGCATCGGCAGAAGCGACAGCCCTTGCATTTCGGGCGCCATCGATGCCTCATACAAGTCCATAAAGGTCGCGCACAAATCAGGTGTTTGGGTCAGTGCATCAACACGCTCTCCCGGACAAGGATGCCGAGGGTCATGCAGGAAGAGCGGGATATGAGCCAGTTCTTCGTAGAGGTTCATCCGGTTCTTGGCCCAAAAATCATGTTCGCCAAGAAGGAACCCGTGATCGGTGGTGACAATCAGGGCTGTATCTTTCCACAAATCCTGATCGTCAAAGACATCAAGGATCTGGCCAAGCAAATGATCGCAATGGGACAGGGTTGCCCGATAATTGGCGCGCAGCTCCTCGCTTTCAAGCTCGGATTCTCCGACCCGATCATAGGGTGGCCAGTCACGCGCCGGACCGTTCCAGTCTGTTTGGAAAGGGTCCTTGAACCGATCCGGAGCTTGGAACGGTTCATGCGGATCGAAACACTCGATCTGCAGGAACCAGTTGTCGCACGCCTTGTTGCGATCAATGAAGTCAAGGCCGGCTTCAACCGTCTTGTGACTGGGGAAATCCTCTTCCGAGCGAATACGCTCGCGATTGACCATATTCTTGCGCGGATAACTGCGCGGTTTTTCAGAATATTGTTTCTCGTGGACCAGCTCCCGAAGGGTCGCCCAATCGGGACAGGCAGCAGGCACCCAAGGGTCGCCTTCCTGTCCGCGGATCAAATCATAGCTGTCGTAGCGATTGTGATAGGTGGCACCACCGTCTTCCCAATAGTGGAAGTGATCCGTCGCGAGGTGGGAATAGGTTCCTTTCTGCTCCATCAGCTCTTCGGTGAAGCAGACATCAAACGGTTCCACAGGCCCCCAACTGCGATGCAGGAACCCGAGCCGCCCGGTCAGCATGTCACGACGAGCGGGCATGCAGGGCATGGAGCCGACATAATGCTTCTCGAACGTGGCGCAGCGTGCTGCCAGCCGGGTAAAGTTGGGCGTCGGGACCGTCGAGCCCCCATAAGGCTCGAGCATATGCCGGTTGAGGCTGTCAAATAGAAGAAAAACGGTACGCATGCGGAACTCCTATTTGACTGCGCCAGATGTCAACCCGCGCACGATGAAGCGCTGGGCAAAGATCAGCAGTATGAAGGCTGGTATGATGGACAGCGCCGAGGCCGCAGCCATTTCAGTGAAAGCGATGGTGTTTTCCTGCGCATATTTGCCGATACCAAGGGGCACCGTGGCCGTTGCCCGTTGCGACAGGGTCAGGGTGACAGGGAACTCGTTCCACGAGAAAATGAAGCACAGGATACCAGTGGCAGCCAATCCGGGCCGGACGATAGGCACGACGACGGAACGAAGGATTTGGGGCGTTCTGGCACCGTCAATCTTGGCCGCTTCGACCAGCTCTTTTGGCACGTCGCAAATGAAAACGCCCATCATCCAAAGAGCCATCGGCAGGTTGATGGTCGTATGTGCGAGAATGATGCCGGTATAGGTGTTATCAAGACCGACGGAACGGAACATCGTGTACCAAGCTCCGGCGAGTGTAATCGGCGGCACCATATGAAAGATGACCGACCAGGCCAGAAGCAAGCGCAGAACCCAGTCTGCCCAGCGCAGCCGATAGAGGGAAAAGGCCGCCAGTGTGGCAACCGTCAGCACGATGATTGTCGAGCTGATGGCGATAATCGAGGAATTCTTGAAATTGGTGAGAAAGTCGGACGTCTTGCCAGTGATCACCGAGTCATACGAGTAGAGGGTCGGCGAAAAGCTCCATTGCCCCATCAACAAGGCAATCTGCGTCTTGAAGCTGGCCATGATGATCCATGCGAATGGAAACAGCACGATCAAGGCAAAGCCGAACAGCATCGCATGGCGCGCAAAGGGCCCGAATTTGGTCAGATTGATCATGCGTTAGGCTCCTTTCGGGCAGCAAAGCGAGAGGCCGCGATGATCATGGATGCAATGACGATAATGGTCGCGAGCGACATGGCCGACCCATATCCGGCCTGATCTTCCGTAAAGAAGCGTCGATAGATCGTGAAGGAAATGACCTCTGTCGAGGTGCCGGGGCCGCCCCCTGTCAGCAGGTAGACCTCGTCAAAAACCTTGAAGGCAAGGATCATTCGGAAGATGAACGTGACGATAATCGCTGGCATCATGAGCGGCAGAATGAGAAAGCGCAGAACTTGCCAGTTGCGGGCGCCATCGACCTCGGCCGCTTCGAAAATATCCTGCGGCAGGCTTTCAAGGCTGGCCAGCATCAAAAGGAAGCAGAAGGGTGTCCAGTGCCAAACGTCGACGATGACGACACTCATCAAGGCAAGATTGGGGTTGCCAAGCCAATCGACAGGATTACCGCCAAACCACAGGATAACCTGATTGAGGACGCCAAAATCATAGGAATACATCAGCTTCCAGATTGCACCGATGATGATGCCGGGCACCAGAATGGGCAAAATGAAGACGGTTCGGTAGAAGATTTTCAGTCTCGTGACACGGCTTGTCAGCAGCGCCAGCCAGAAACCAAGCACCATCTGGAAGGCAACAGCAACCACAGCAAACAGAATGGTGTTGACGATCCCCGCACGGAACAATGTATCGGAGAAGAGTCGAACATAGTTACGCAAACCGACCCATTCCCAGACGGCCTCGCGATTCACCCACTCAATATCGTTGAAACTCAAGGCCAACAGATTGAAAAGCGGAAGGATCGTCAGAAGGAGAAAGAGCAGGACTGCGGGTGCTAATGTGGCATAGCGCCAAAAGCGATCCGTATTCATGAAGATTTTCCGTGCTTTTATGAGCTGCCCCGCGCGGACGCGGGACAGCCATGGGAGGACTACTCGAGATCGGGCAGGGTTGGGGCGTCATAGCCCGCATTGGTCATGATCTCAGCGATTTCCTTCGCTGCTTTATTCAGCGCATCCTTGAGCTCCATTTGCCCACCGATCGCCTCATTCAGCCGCAATTCCGTAACAGCCAGAACCTGACTTGATTCAGGAATAAGGAAAGTCAGCTTGGCTGTCGGAATGGCCTTGGCCATAGCCTTCATCCAGCGGAACTCCTGCGTGTCGGACATGGGGCCTTCCAGCACGGCTCGGCTGACAGGAGCTGAGCCCGCACGGGCATAAGCTTCTTGCGCTTCCTGACTTTGGAACCAGTTCAGGAACGCCAAAGCGGCTTTCTTGCGCTCATCCGGCACATTCTTTGGTACACCTGCGAGCCAGTGGCCCAGCGGCGTTGCTGCTTCATGGTCCTTGGAAGCAAGCGTTGGCGCGTAATTCACCTTGTTAACGACAGCCGACTGGTTCGGATCGTCAAACAGCCCCGGAGACAGCACCGACATGATATGCCCTGCTTTTCCCGTTGCCATATTCTGGATGACGTTGGTCTGCGTCTGACCTGCCGTTGAAGGATGGCCGACCTCTCGAGCCAACTTGATATAGGTTTCCATGCCCGCAAGGGTTTCAGGGCTGTTGATCGTGATGGTGAAGTCACCCGCTTTTTGATCCTTGAAGATGCCGCCACCAAAAGACCAAATATAGGGAAAGACATCATAAGTGACGTCAAAGGCACCGCGTTGGCCACGTTGGCTAATCCCATATCTCTTTGGCGGGTCGTTGAGGACCTTGGCATTGGCCATCAACTCATCCCAGGTCTTGGGAATTTCCAGGCCTTTTTCCTCATATAGATCAGACCGATAGTGCAAAATCAGAATGTTCGGGTTTACCGGAACACTCAATAATTTGCCATCCCCGCCGCAAGTAACGCTCATGGACGTGGCGTCCCAGCACACAGACTCATCAAAGTTATAGATGTCCGCCGAAAGCTTGAAGTCCGGGTCGATATCGGTCAGGGGATCAAGGAATCCGCCCTTGTAGAATTCGACGAAAAAGCCTGCATTCATGATCAGCAAATCAAATGGACTCTGGTCCGTTCTGACGGCTGTCCGCTGCTTTTCCAACGATCCCGCGAAAGGATTGACGTCGAGATCAACTGTGTTGCCTGTGGTCTCTTCATACAGTTCGACAACCGACTGGAAGCCGGGGAACCACGGCGACTGATTGATGACAATCGTGATTGGTGCTTCCTTTGCCATGGCTGAACTCACCAAAGCGAACGAAAGCGCTGTGCCAGCCAGCAGACCGGCAGCATTCAAATGCCTCTTGATCATAAATTTCCTCCCATTGCGTCCAAATCAGGCCTCCTCCGCCCACCGGACTACAGACCAACTATGCCACCAGCTTCTTCATTCCTGAAATGATAAAAACTATGATCTTCATAGCCAATAGCTATGTCTCAAGCCACACTCCACCATCATGTCGGCTCGTACCACCAAAAAGGCAATAATTTTAAAGGCATGCCTATCCAGAACGCACCGAATTGCGATCAATTAATGGGATCTTTCTGACAAACTTGCTTGATTTTCTCCACGAGAAACTGCGCTGCAGGCGTCAACAATTTCGGTTGCCGATAAATCAATCCAGCCGTGCGTGAGGAGGCAAGCTCAGGAACATCGATCTCAACCAGATCTCGGCCTTCGGGAATACGTTTCACCGAACGTGTCGTGTAGAGCAACACGTCATGCTTCAAGACAAAACTAAGCAAAAATGATTGGGAGTTGGTCTCCAAGATCGGCTCAGGAGGCGTCTCCCCCAGACTGATGATACGACCATCCAGTTTTCGGCGGGCAAGTGTGTGCTGGGGTGGAAGGGCCCAGTCTGCCGCCAGCGCTTCGCGGGGCGAGATATTGTTGCCTTTTGCCAAAGGATGATCCGGCCGTCCCATGACAATTAGCGCGTCATCGGTCAAAAACTCGAAAGCGTTTTTCTGCTCTCCTCCCGAGAGCGGTTTTTCCGCCACGACAAAATCAAGAGCCCCATCGTCCAGCCCCGCAAGCAGGCGCTCATCAAAACCGCTTGTGATGGAGATATGAATTCCGGGCCGTTCTTTAAGCGCAATCGACACGGCATCTGGCAGCTTGCGGCGCACCCATGAAGGGCCTGCACCGATACGCACCTGCCCTGCGGAGCCATCTCGCATGGCCTCCACCTCTTCGATCGCATCTGTCACCTGCGCTGATACCAATCTTGCGTGGCGGAGCAGGCGTTCGCCAACCGGAGTGACTTCCACACCCTGTGCCGTTCGATTGAATAGCGGCGCGCGTAACTGGTACTCAAGCTGCTGAATGGCTTTTGACAAGGTGGGTTGAGCAACATTGAGGGAACGTGCTGCCTTGGTGATGTTGCCCAGTTCAGCCGTTCGAAGAAAGTAGGTTATCAAACGAAGATCAATTATTTTGCTCGCCACAAAATTCGCTCCAATTCGCGGTCAACAAGAAACGCGCCCGGCCTTACAGGCGGATTGATCACAAGGATCAATCCAATTGCCTCAAAAATGCAACAAGAGTTTTCACGATTGCCCTGCACGCCCCGTCTTGAATTGTTTTCGCGAGAAACTTCTGTGCGATGCAGTCCCCCTTTTGAGTGAGCGCAGTCGTCAGACCTTGGAACACTGTGTTTTGGTGGCCATATTAATGGCAACCGGGCATCAGCCACGCTTGGAATTGGCGGTCCAAAAGAGTACGGCAATCGGCGTCAGACGCTATCTTGCCGCAGGAGCGATAAATGGCAGCTGTTGTGACAAAAGCCGAAATCCCTGCCGCCAGATCTACAGGGGCAATATCCGTCCTGATCGCCTCCGAAGAGGTCTTTTTCCAGTCTTCCAGAAAAGACATCAACTTCGCTTCCAGCGCATCGAGGGCTTCGAGAAAGTGCTGAGACGTTTTTTGTGACGTTGCTCCGGAAAAATCCAGATAGATTTGAAGAATGGTTCTATCTGTGCTGAGAAGGTTGATCAGCTTCATACTCTGAGAAACGAGAAGCTCATGCTGGCTTTCCGCGTAAGCTGGATCCTCCCTCCAGTCATCAACAATAGTTTGAATGCGTTCGGCGACAAGATAAGAGAGCAACCCATTCTTGTCGCCAAAATGCGCAAAGATCGTTCCTTTGGCGACACCGGATTCTTTTGCAATGGAATCCGTAGAAACGTCGTCAAAGAGTTTCCCTTTTGTCAGTTTTCGGGCCGCTTCCAGAATATTGGCTCGCGTCTCATGGCTTCTCTTTTGAATCGGCTTTCTCCTTAAAATATGACCGCGGTCAATTTTTGATCTTGTGCAATGACGGTGCCATTCTATATAGAAATTGACCGCAGTCAATTTTATGGAGTTTCGAATGACAAACGGCAACAATGCAAACAATGGCAAGCATATCTTGATCTTGAATGGACACCCTGCCGGGATCAGTCTGTCGGAAGGTATCGCAGACCGATACCAACAAAAAGCACAAGAAGCTGGCTATACTGTTTCCAGATTCGATCTTTCAGATATGCGCTTTAACAGCGATTTCGGTCAAGCGACCTACAAGAGCGCGCCAAAGTTGGAACCCGATCTGAGCGCGTTCTGGGATGCCCTTGAGAAATGCGACCACTTCGTCCTGGCGCACCCTTTGTGGTGGGGCGGAATGCCTGCAAAATTAAAGGGCTTGTTTGACCGGATCCTTCTCCCCGGTAAAGCCTTTGCACAAGAGAAAGGGGCTGCACTTCCCAAAAAACTGCTCACCGGCAAAACCGCGCATGTGTTTATCACATCAGATACGCCCAGCTGGTACTTCAAGCTGTTTTTGGGAGCAGCTCTCGCCAAGCAGATTAAAAATCAGATTCTGGGCTATGTCGGCTTTTCCCCGGTACGGGTCACCAATTTCGCCACGACAAAGCACTCCACCGCGAACAAACGCGAAAAGTGGCTCACCAAAGTTGATCATTTCGCTCAAAATGCTCGCTGAGTTGCAAGGCGCTTGGAGCCCTTCTTTTTCAACCGGTTGCATCGCGGCCGTCAGAGCGACAAGGGTTCACAGAGCCCCCAGATAGCAAAGAGAAAGGCAAATGCAGTGCATGATAGATTCATTCTGTTGACAGGGTGTTCAGGTGGTGGAAAATCCACCTTGCTAGATGTCTTGGCGGAGCGTGGCTTTGCAACCGTGCCAGAACCGGGGCGTCGCATCGTCGCGGATGAAGTGGCAGGCGACGGCAAAGCGCTGCCGTGGGTGGATTTGAAAGCCTTCGCGCTTCGAGCAATCCAGATGGCAAAAGCAGATCTGGAAGCAGCAGAGCATCTTGATGGTCCCGTTTTCTTCGATAGGGGACTGATCGATGCGGCTGTTGCTCTGGAGCATTCCGGCGGCCAGAGGGCAAAGGAAACGCTTGGCAAATATCGTCCCTATGCCAAGCGCGTTTTCATGGTCCCGCCATGGCAAGAGCTTTTCGCCGGTGATGCTGAGCGCAGACATGGGTTTGATGCAGCGGTCGATGAGCATCTTCGCATCGAACAAGCCTTGAAAAATTTAGGTTACACCAAAAGTGTGCTGCCCAAGGTATCCGTGAACGAACGAGCGGACATCATTTTGCGTGAATGCGGGCTGCTGTAGGTGTGTGGGTCTTGAATGCCCACATATGTATGAGAAAGCACGCCGAGGTGGTATCTCAAGAGAGTCAGATTTTGAGCCACCGTGTAAACGGGTATATTGGCTGGCTGTCTGCCATTGTCACAACCGAGCGGGTCGTTCACTTTAATCGCTAGCGGCGCTCTTTGATCTCGGAAATGAGGGCACGGCCGATGTCTGAAATGACTTGATTTCTCACATCAAAAGAGGCCTTGGATTGCGTAATGTAGATGGCCACAAGATAGGTCTGCCCTTCTGACGATTGGATAAAGGCGACGATCCCTCGCGTGCCATGACCTCCAGCCCCGGTCTTGTCTCCAATGATCCACCCATTTGGTATATGGGGGCGGATCAGCTTATCAGCGACCTTATCATCAATCATCCACTGCTTCAGATGCCCAGCGGAAGCAGGCTTAAGGACATTGCCAAACAGAAGCTTGTTCAGGGATGTCGTCATCGCGCGCGGGCTTGTTGTGTCTCTCGGATCGGAAGGAGTGGCTTCATTCAACGCGGGCTCCCATCTGTCCAGACGGGTTGCTGTGTCGCTAATCTCCCGCAGGAAATCTGTCAGGCCATCAGGCCCTTTGACGCGGGAAAGCAACAGGTTCGCCGCAGTGTTGTCGCTCATCGTGATGGCCGCCTCGCACAAATCGGCAACCTTCATTCCGCTTTTCACGTGCTTTTCAGTTATCGGCGACCAGGTGACCAGATCCTTTTTGCTATAGGTGACCAACGCGTCCAGGCTTTCTTGTCCAGCATCGACACGCCCGAGAACCGCACCGCACAACAGGGACTTGAACGTACTGGCCATAGGAAAGCGCTCATCGGCACGATAGCTGATTTCCCAGTCTGACGATCCATCGCGCAGGATCACACCGATGCGTGCATCAAGCTTGCTTTCCCATGTCGAGACAGCCGTCTTCAGCCCCTGCGCCGCCACGACGCCGGAAAAGATTGCACATAGGACAAGGCTCAGACCGGCAGTTTTGAGGAACGAAAGGCAGTGTCTTGTCATTGATAATCCCCCATTAAACGTTCGCCGAAAGCTGATTCACTCAAGGGCAGGACCAACACACGCTATTGCGCAAACATTAAGTGATGTCATTTTCTGTACTATGATCTTGAGCTGCTTCAGGATCAAACAGAAAACAATCAGACTGCGCCGACCTCAGTCCCAAATCCATCGGCAACGGACAAACCGGTTTTGATAAGAAGGAACCAAACGCGGCGGTGTTGCGTTGAATCTTCAGCACGTCAAGGAAATTGCAAATATTGGAGATAATGATGGCCGATCTCTCACAAACCAAGTCCGATCCCAAAAAACAGTTTTGGGATAACGTCGACGACGTAACTGCCGTTACGATGGGTATTCCCAAGTTGGGACTGCATATGCAGCCAATGGCTCCTCTCCCTGCAAAGGATGAGGGCGTTATCTGGTTTTATGCCAAAAACAGCAGCGAGCTGGTGAAAGCCCTTGGCAGCGACTCCAATGCGCAAATATCCTTGGTGTCCAAAGATCAAGATTATTACGCCAGTATCTTTGGAACTTGTTCAATCTCGACAGAACGAGCAGTGATTGACCGATTTTGGTCTCCAATGGTGGCCGCATGGTTCGAAGGCAAAGACGATCCGGAACTGGTTATGATCGCTTTCTCACCCAGCCAGGCTGCGGTCTGGGTGTCTAGCGGGAGCCTGCTCGAATTTGGTTGGGAAATCGCCAAAGCCAACATTACCGACGAACGGCCCGATGTCGGCGAACATATTACCCTGTCATTCAACGACCATCCGCACATCTAGTCAGTGCGCCATTCAAGTGAGCCAGAAGGTCCACACCAGCGCCGTCGATCCCAAGGCGCGAAAAAGCAGACCCGATTGCTGCACGCTTCACCCCACAAAGCGTGGAATGGGTAAAAAGCTTCATTGGGCCGGATATGCATCCGGCCCCTAGCTTTAATAATTTGACCAATCTGGCTCGCTCAAAAGATCGACATAGAAAGAGCTGTTATGGATCTCATCCGCATTATCCTGTCCATTATTATTCCTCCTTTGGGTGTCGTCCTGCAGGTTGGCTTTGGAAAACACTTTTGGATCAATATCATACTCACATTGTTTGGCTATATCCCCGGCCTTGTCCATGCTGTCTATATTGTGGCGCGGGAATAGAGCTGATGGCAAAGACCGAGATTGAAAAGCTTGACGATCTTGCATCCTTTCTGGACAGCCACTATCGAATACCGGGCACAAGCATTCGCTTTGGCTGGGACGCTCTGTTGGGATTGGTTCCCGGCATTGGTGACATAGCAGCATTCGGGCCGTCGGCTTTTCTGGTCTACAAGGCCCATAAACTTGGTGCGAGAAAGCGTGTCGTTAGCCGAATGGCAATAAATTCCGGTCTTGACTTTGTCTTGGGTGGCATACCGGTTCTGGGCGACCTTTTTGACTTGGCATTCAAAGCCAACAACCGCAATATCGACCTTCTAAAGCGAGAACTGTCGCGACAAGAGTCCGCTGATGCAGAACCGAACTCAACACTTAAGGGCCGGTGAGGGCCAGTAAAGGCCTCACAAAAGGCATGATGCTTTGACCTTTCTGTGCATCACAGCGAAAAAAATGCCGAAAAGTTAAATAATACGCTACTTCAAATAGTCAATCGAACCGTGCTGACAGACTTGAGCCGAAAGCGCAACAGACACTGCCCCATCATAGGAACAGGGATCAAGCCTGCATGACCGCAGCCACCAACCAAGACTCCTCCCAAGGCACTGATCAAGATACCGCCCCAGGAATTGCTCCAAACGGCAAGCCAAATACCGGTGGCAAAGCGCCAGATCGGATGGAGCGTTTGGCCAGCCACCGCGCCGGACTTACCCTCTTGTCAATTGGCGAAACCACGGTTGTTCCCGTTCCGCTCGAAGCGCTGGTGGCTCCGCTCATGATCGGCGCCCCAAAGCGTGCGCTCAGCATTGCGGTCTGGATATGGATTGGCAGCCTTATTGGTGCGACACTCTTTTATCTGGTCGGACTTTGGCTTGCCGAACCGGTGGTTTTGCCGCTAGTTCATTGGCTTGGCTTCGGCGACGGCTTCGAAGAAATGAAAGGCAGGCTATCGGAAGGCGGTCTGTTCTGGGTGGTCTTCACTGTCTCGCTTTTGCCGACACCAATGCAGTTGGCAACGCTGGGCGCAGGCGTCGTGGGCGGAAATTTCATCGTGTTCATTGTCGCAATTGCTCTATCGCGCGGGATTCGATATTTCGGCTTGGCGATCCTTGCTCAATTCATCGGCGAGCGCATTGCCAAGGCGAACTTGCCGAAACGCATCATCATACCCGCCCTGTTTGCGGCCCTTCTGATCGGCTGGGGTATCTATAAACTGATCTAAGAGAGACGGACGTTGTCTGAGGCCCCCTCTCCTCTTGATCGATAAGGCCTGTGGACCGCCACACAGGCGACAGGGGCGAAGGCTGCAGCTAATAAACCCTTCCCGATGCCCTTTTAGAAGGGTGTTGCCGGGACGTTAAAATGAGCCAGAGTGCCACGAAGCATAATCCAGACAGGTGAGGATTGTCTCTTTGTTCACAAATACGCGGTATTGCTGAGATATACGCGTATTAGGAACGTCTTTCATGGTCACAGGCAATCTTGCTCAGTCACATCTCTATGCGCTGACCGATGCGGAACTGGCGCAAACCAAGTTTTCTCTTCGGTTTAGTCCCGAGCTTGAAGATCGATATCAAGAGAATATCCATATCTTGCGGAACAAGCAGTTTGTCTTGGCCGCACTGATTTCTCTCTTTGTCTTTGAGGCTATCGTTTTGGGCATTGTTGCCAAGGGCGAAGTCAAGCCGCAATTTACCAGTGACTTTCTTTGGACCTCACATTTTTTGGTTAGTTTGCCCACTTTATTGGGCGTGACATTGTTGCACTTTTTCCCGCAGAAAAAATCAAGGCGAGAACTTGTGTTCACAATGCTGTGTGTGTTCGTTTCACTCATGCCTGCGGCAAATCACGCCTTTCTTGCCGACAAAGGCGTGTTAGGCATTTATTTCGGCCAAGTGCTGGCAATCATTGCGTTCAATATCGCCTTTCCGATGACCTTCAAATACAAGGTGATTGCGTCTGGCTTTGCGACATTGTCCATGTCGCTGTCGGCAATCATGTATATGAACGTTTCGTGGAACACTGTTTCGGCGATTATTGAGACCTATGTTGCAGCTATGATCTTTTCCCTGGTTGCAAGTTATCGCATCGAGAAATCAGATCGAAACAACTTTCTGCTCATGCTGCGAGAGAGCATTCGCACGGTCGTCATCCAGCAGCAGGCTGAAGAACTCGCACGGTTATCGCAGACGGATCCTCTGACCGAGCTGCCCAATCGCCGTGCGTTTGATAGCCGTCTTGCAGCTGAAATCGAAAAAGCCGAAGGCGAGGAGACCCCCATTTCGATCTTGATGATCGATATCGACCATTTCAAAGATTACAATGACTATTATGGGCACCCGGGTGGCGATGCCTGCCTGAAGCAGGTGGCCAACGCCATCAAGAGCGCTTGTGACACGGGATTTGCCAGCCGTATTGGCGGCGAGGAATTTGCAGTCATTCTGGCTGGCTTTGACAACCAGCAAGCCGAAGCCGTCGCCAATCAAATATGTGACGCCATTTTCTCTCTTGGCATCAAGCACAAAAAATCGAGCACCGCAAATGTCGTGACCGCAAGTATTGGCGTAGCGACCCAGAATGCCGCCAAGACCATGGACGCCAAGAGGCTGTTAGACCAGGCCGATAGTGCGCTCTATTTTGGCAAGAGAAATGGCCGCAACATGGTCAATTCCATACAAAATGCAGCCTGACTGCATGTCTTGAGGCTTTGACCCTTCTGGTCGATAAAGCGTCAAAAAGACATTCAAACCCACATCACACCTTCTTTGGCGACCGTCCGGCAGCCAAAAAATTGCTTTGATGACATGACAATGCCATCACACCTTTGGTGTCTTGTCTTCTACCCGCAAACGCTTCGCCCCGATCGCCAGAGCAATGGCGGAATAGAAAACCGTAAGGCCAAGCAAGATAAACACCGCTTGCCGCACGGCATCGAACCCGGCACCCATCTGGTCAACTTGCACAAAGGCCATAATCGCCGAAGTGGAGGGAACCATCAAGGTGATCAGGCGTACCGGCAGCGGGACTTCCTCGATCGGCCAGGACACACCTGAAGCAAAGAAGAACAGCAAACCAAACGTGATGAGGAAGAACACCACCCCTTCCCGCCATGGAATGAGGCGGGCAACGACATAGCCCATCGCGGTTGTCGCCGTGAGGAAGGGAATGGCCACCATAAACAGCGTGAGGGTGTCGCCAATCTTCGGGATGGAATAGAACTGCGGCAACAAGACTTGCGAAAAATAAATCCAAATCAGATAAAGACTGACATAGGCAAGCGGGGCTGCAAGCGCCTCGATGCCACGGCCGACCTTTCGTCCCGATTGCAGGATACCAATCCCCATCATCAGGGTTTGCTGCAAGATCAGCACGAAGGCAGCAGGCACCACATAGCTGGTATAGCCACCTTGCGGGTTGAACAGGGAAACCGTTGTGATTGTGACAGGCGAGATCATCGCGGTCGCAGTTGCAACATCCATCCCTGCGGCGGTCAGACGGGACATCTGGACTTCCGCGCCCAAACTGCTGGCAGCACTACGCACCCCCGAAACAATGGAACTGTAAATCAGGAAATAACTGCCATCGCCATAAACCGCGATGGGGGACGGATGACCATTGAGCAAATTCTTTTGAAAATCGGGCGGAATGACCACAATGCCAAAGGCCTCGCGATGAAAGAACCGATCTTTTGCCTGCTGCAGATCCGCAACCTTGGAGACAATGGTAACCCCATCAGTCGTGTTGATCCGCCGTGTGAGTGTGCGACTGAGAGATGAATGATCCTGATCAACCATCACCACCGGCGCATCACGCACCACTTCTCCCACATAAGGTTGGGGATAGAGAACAGCATAAAGCAGGATCGCAAAGACCATCGTTGAGAAGGAACTATAGGTCGTAAAAATGACCCGAAAGGTGTTCAGATAGGCATCCCAGAAGCGCTTCATGATGCAGCTCCCTGTTCCGCTTGTGCGGAGCTGTCTTGCTGAGCGCTGGCGAGCTTTTGTCTGGCTTTCTTGCGCGGGATTGCCCAAGTCAACAGCAACAGGATGCCCCCCCATCCGGCAGCAACGGCGAGCGCCCACCCCATGGTCGGCATCGAGATCAACAAAGGCGTGCCGCGCAGCACCTGATCAGTCCGCAATTCCAGATAGGGCGTCAGCGGAATAATCGCTCCCCACCCCTGCGCAAAGGCACTCATCATCATGCGCGGATAGCTGATACCGGCAAACCCGAAGGCAGGAGCGGTCAACAATCCCGCAAATCCGAGCGTTGCCACCGCATCCCGGCTCAGAAGCGCAGTGGTCGCCCCGAGGAACTGACAAGACAGCACAAAAATCAGGCTATAGAAAAAATGAAACAGGATATTGCCATTAAAGGCGGCATCGAAAACAACGAAGAGAATGGCGTCAGTCAGCATCATCATGAAGCACCAGATGATCGTATAGGGTGCCATTTTGCCCGCGATCATGCGCAATGGGGTTCGCCCGAGCCGCAAGGCGCGCGCAAGGCCGGCTTCAGTGTGATGATCCCGCGAAAAGGACAAGGCCGTGCTGACGCTGATAAATATTTGCAGCAAAGCGGGCATGATTGAAGCAAGCAAAAACTGGATATAATCCAGTGTCGGATTGAAAAGCGCATTGGTCTGCAGCGGAACAGGATTGGCAGCAGCCATGGCGCTGTCCCTGTCACTCCCCCTCGCCATACGGGTCTGGACCGACACGCCCGCATTAAAGCTGCTAACAGCGCCTCCAATGGCGCGTTTGGCAATACTGCCCGTGGTATAGAGCTGGTTGTTGATGAAAATAACCAGATCGGGCCGATAGCCCCGCTGTAGATCCCGTTCCATATTCTGCGGAATATAGAGCACCGCATAAGCACGGCGCGAAAGCAGCGCCTGTTTGGCTTGGGTCAACGAAGACAGCCGCAAAGTCACATCCACGTCCGCAGTCGCATCCACCATACGCGTTACCTGACGGGACATATAGGACCCATCCAGATCAACCACGGCAACGGGCAGGCTGGTCGGCAGACCGGCATGAAACATGTAGGCCAGCGTGATGAACATAATGAGCGGCAACGGCCCCAGCATCATACCCAGAGCCGGACGATCCGCGATCTGGTGCATCTCGCGCCGCATCATTCGGCGGAAGCCTGCGGGAAGATGTCCTTTCCACATCCCCTATCGATCCATCTTTTCAGGAACGGACCACGAAATGAGCGCGCTCATACCCGGACGCAGATCTTCATCAGGCTTTTCCGGCTCGGCACGAATGCTGAATGTCCGCAAGTCAAAGTCACCGGTCGCCTTTGTGGCACGCCAGTTGGCATAACTACCCTCGACATTGATCGCGGTAATCTTGACGTCAAGCTCCCGGTCCCCAAGGGCGGGTATCATGACTTTGAGGGCATCCCCAACAGCCAGACCGTTGAGAAGATCTTCACGCAGGTTGAAGGTGAACCAAGGATGGTCACTGTCGATCAGGGAAATCTGCGGCGCTCCGGCGGCAAAGAATTTGCCCTTTTCCGCCATCCGGGCGGTAATCTGGCCATCAATCGGCGCATAGAGCGTCAGCTCATCGATATTGGTTTGGATCTGCGCTACAGCGGCCTCTGCTTGCTCAACTTGCGCTTCGGCAACGGCTTTTGTCTCGGCGCTGGCGCCTTCAATTGCCAGTTTCAGCTGCGCTTCTGCGGCGAGCGCGGCTTCTTTGGCAGCCGTCAGCGATTTATATGCCTGATCATAGCTTTGCGCGGAAACGGTGTTGCTGTCGCGCAGTTTTTCCAGACGGTCAAAGGTCTTCTGCGCCAGTTCCTCCGACGCCTTGGCTTGGCCCAAAGCAGCCCTTGCCGCATCAATCGTTTCCGGGCGGGTCGAAAAAGCCAGATCGCGATTGGCCTTGGCGACATCAAGAGCAGCCTTGGCCGAGGCCAAACTGGCTCTCAATTGAGGGCTTTCCAGTTTGATCAGAACCTGACCGGCTTTTACCTTGTCGCCAAATCCGACAGGAGTTTCCGCAACACGGGCAGCGACTTGGGCGGCAACATCCACACGCGTCGCCTCCACTTCCCCCTGAACCAGAAGCTCCTCGGGGTAAAGGATGGACCAGACCACATAGCCCCCCACAAGAAGGAATAGAAAAATGACGAGTGGAAGGATTTTGCTTTTCAACATATTTCAATACCCACCGGGGAAAACGCACTTGCGCTAATTAGGAAAACAGCCATCTTCTATATTATCCATTATCACAAGAAGTCAAGAGTGATTCAGGAGTTGCAGACATGACCGAACAACGACGCTCACCGGGCCGCCCGCCGACCTACAAGGATGGTGAAATTCGCAAATTGCTCATTTCTGTCGCTGCAGAAGAATTCCTGACCTCTGGATACGAGCAGACACGGGTCAGAGCTCTGGCAAAGAAAGCCGGCATTTCCACCCGTACCTTTTATAAATTCATTCCCAACAAGGACGAACTGTTCCGTATGGTGGCCGAAGACTGGCTGCACAAAGAGCTTCAAATGCTAGAGCATCGACCACAACCCGAGAATACGGGCAAAGAGGAGTTGGCGCGTCTGGTGCTCTTTTATACTCGTTTGCTTCTGAGCCCAAGGGCCAAGCGAACAGTTGTCATCATCATGACAGAAATGGAGCGGTTCCCTGAAATTCTGGAAAATTATCAAACAATGGTGGACAGGTTCGCGCACGCCTTTGACAGCCGGATTGTGCATCTATGCAGCAAGAGCGACATTGATTGCCCGAACCCGCCTCAGGCAGCTGTCATGTTGCGCACGATGATCAATGGCATTCAGCGCCAGTCCATGATGCGCTGGCAAGAGGAGATGACCGAAGAGGACATCACCCGTTGGGCGGACCATTGCACGCGCTTTTTTCTCAATGGCTGCAAAGGCCTCTAGGCAGTGCTCTTATGCCAGCGCAACACGCCATCCACTACAAAGCATCAGAGCCACAGAGCGTTAGGTCTTGAAAATCGGACGGGCCGCACTTTCGACAGGGTCAAGGGTTTGAGCTTCAAAAGACCGGCGCAGAGCATCGATCACAACGAAGCTGGACGCAGCACCCGGATCGATATGGCCGAGAGACCGTTCACCCATCTTTGATGACCTACCGTGTCGTGCTGCAATTTCCGCAGTCTGTTTCATGCCGCGTTCAGCTCCCTTTGCAGCGGCACGCAGGCAGTCGGTGGTGTCGGCACCCTTTGTGAAGGCAGCCCTTGCTGCTTCGGCTGCTGGCCACCAGGCATCCAGCATTGTCTTGTCACCGGGATTGGCCTTGCCACGAAAGCGGATGCCGTCCGCTGCCGCTTCAATGAATTTTACAGTGGCTTCGGTATCCAGCCCATCTCGCCCTGCTGCCACCTTTGAGGCTGTCCTCAGAGCAGTGGCATAAAGAGGACCGGGTGTGGATCCCACTGCATTTAGGAATATTCCGGCAACGTGATTGCAAATGGCTTCGATGTCTTCATCCTCTGGATAGATCTCAAGGGCCTTGCGCACCGATCGCCAGCCTTCGCGCATGGTGATCCCATGCCCACCATCTCCAATGACACCATCCAGTTCAGACAACCAATCGGCCTTGTCTTCGACGGCGATTGCCGCCGCCCGGACCATGTTGATGAAGATTGAGCTGGTGATCTCACCACCCGGTCGCGCCGCCTCGCCACCCAAAGAGGTGCCGGAGGCTTTGTTTGCTTCAGGATCAATTGCAACTGGCACCATTGGCAGCCAGTCTTTCTGATCGATCGGCTCAGGCGGAGCGCCAATGGCAAGAGCAACGGAATAGCAGGAATGGTCCAGCAACTCCGCCATCTCATCATCAAGCTTGATAACAGAGATGGAGGCCCCACCCATATCAAGAGAGGTGGCAAATTCCCCGACAAACGAGCGATGGATTAAGACATCCATCTCATCAAGGGACTGTTTGAGGCGGTTAAAGAGAATATAGAGCTCCATCGTGGTGGTGGAGCCCAGACCGTTGACCAGCACCCCGACTTTTTCCCCTGCAGTCAGTTGAAGTTCCTCTTGAATGAACGCCATCAAGAGGTCAGCAACATTGTCGGCGGTGTCCAGAGACGTGCGTCGGATGCCGGGCTCCCCATGCAGCCCCATACCGATTTCCATCTCGTTTTCGCCAATTTCGAAATTGGGTTTTCTGGTTTGCGGCAAGGAACAGGATTTGAGGGCAACGCCCATCGTCGCTGTGGAGAGGTTTGCCCGCAGGGCGATATTTTTCACATCGTCAAGCGGCATCATCCGATCAGCGGCGGCACCGGCGATCTTGAAGACGAAAATGTCACCCGCAACACCACGGCGCTCATGGCGTCGTTCCGGGGGAGCTGAGGAAACATCATCCGTTACGGGAACCGAGCAGACCTTGATGCCGTCTTCAGACAGCTTCTCCGCGGCCATATCGAAATTCATCGAGTCGCTTGCATAGTTGCCGTAAAGAAACAGGATACCTTCCCCGCCATCAACCGCTCTGGCGGCCTCTACGATGGGGTCCGGTGGAGGGCAGGAAAAGACATTTCCAATGGCGGTTGCGTCCGCCAACCCACGCCCGATATAGCCGGCAAAAGCCGGTTCATGCCCCGATCCACCCCCAATGACGATCCCCACTTTGCCTTTGCGGGGGCCGTCCTTGGCGCGGATCACGCGTCCTGAATCGCCCACCGGTTCCAGAATGTCGCAGTGGGCACCAAGCATTCCCGCGACCATATCCATGATGACGGTTTCGGGGGCGTTGATCAGTTTCTTGGCTTTGCTCAATGGAGTTGACTTCTATGTTCGAATGGCTGTGGTCTGTCCCGTTTTCAGATCTATCTAAGATGCTTTCGAACCGGTCTGTCAAACCTTCTTGAACATCGCCATCGCTTCTTTCATGTCGGAAAGAACAAACTCATCAGTCTCTTCGAACGCATAGATGATTTCAAGGAAGCAGGTCTGATCCTTGAGGTCGTGACGATCCCAGAAATCACTGAGCAATTGCGGCGTAATAATGCCATCGTGCGTGAAATTCCAGTGCCGGTCATATAGTCCATCGGTCTGCTGCAAATGGAATGCCCCGATATAGGAGCCACAGGTTTCCATCCAATAGTCCATATCGGCCTTGTCGCCAAAGAGCGGTTTGAAAAGCGCATGACCCCAGTCGACGCACAACCGAACGGGAATATCGGTCTGACCGTCGAGATCTTTCATCAAGCGCAAGGCATCCATCGCGGAAGAGGGAAATTCCGTTGCCAGAGGCACCGGTTCCACCATCAACATGCTCAATCCCTGTTTTTTGGCATGGCGGGTGAGATCGACATAGGCTTCGAGCGCCATTTTGTAAATCTCTTCCCGGCGGGCCGGATTGGCCGCGTCATCCGCACTGAAGGAGCCAAAAGGCATACCGGCGCAAGGCACATCCATGGCCGCGGTCATGTCGATGGCATTTTGCAGATGTTGCTTGCCAAGAACCCTGAGTTCAGGGGTCGGAGCAAGCAGATGGTTGTAGGTATAAGAGGCAAGCCCCCCAAACGAGCTTTCGATGATCACACCGGCATTCTTAAAGGCCTTGGCATAAGCGCGTGCAAGAGCGTCGCGCGCAGCCTCAGGCCAGGACGGATCCACAAGGTCCCATGTGAACTGTACATACCGGGTGTCCAGATCGTCTGCGACCAGTGCAGCCAGTCGTTCAGGCTCGATCCAGCGTTTGATGGCAAAAGACAGGTTCAAACCAAGTTTCATATTTTCCTCCCAAGGTCAGATCTTCGGGTCGTCTGGGCGAAACGTGCCGCCCAGAACCATGTCTATCGATTGATAGCCTTCCGCCTAGCGGTCTCCGCGAATATAGCGACGCGAGATCGAGTCAAACGAGATCGCCAGAACCACGATGAAGCCGCTTACAACCCCTTGCCAGTAAGGCGAGACCCCAAACAGCACGATGATATTCTCGATAACGCCGATGATCGCAGCGCCCAGAATAGCGCCAAGAGGCGTACCAACGCCGCCGGTGGTGGCAACACCGCCAATAACCGAGGCTGCAATTGGAGGCAGGACCCATGTCTCACCGATTGAAGGCTGTGCGGTGCCAAGGCGGGTCACCATCAAAAGACCGGCAAGTGCTGCAAGCATCCCTGCAATGGTAAAGACGAGGACGCGCACCGTATCAACCTTGATCCCCAGCATGCGGGCGGCCGGGGTGTTGTCGCCAATGGCATAGATGTATCGACCGAAAGGTGTCTTCATGATCACAAAGGACGCAACGACAAGAACGACGAACATGACGATGAAGGGCATGGGAATGCCAAACAAATCACCGCGGCCAAGGAACTGGATTTCCTTGGGGATGTTGGTGATGGCAACCCCCTTGGTCAGCACCAGATTGGCGCCCCCGAAGACACCGGCCGTACCGATGGTCAGAACGAGCGAATGCAGTTTGAGAAACGTGACCATCAAGCCGTTAAAGCACCCAAGAGCGGCCCCAAGGGTCAGGCACAGCGCCATGGAAAGCCAGGGATCCAGCCCCAGATTGACCATCAGCATGCCGCTGACGACACCGCAAAGCCCCCCGATGACACCGAGGGACAAATCAAGTTCACCAAGGATCATCAGCATCGACTGGCCGATGGTGATCAGCCCGACGAATGCCAGCGAGCGCGCGACCACGGACATGTTGTAGGAGGTCAGAAAATAGGGAGAAGTCATGGCCGAAATGACAAAGATCACCAGCAACGCGACGAAGACGCCCACAAGCGGGTTGCGTAACACAGACAGGAAAGGATTAGGCTGCATCTGAGTTTGCCTCCGACCCGAACATTGCACCAAGCAGGGTCTCGTTATTTGTGGTTGAGGTTTCGAAACATCCAGTCACTTTGCCCGAATACATCGTGACGATGCGGTTGGCGCATTTCCGCAGCTCGTCCATTTCCGACGACACCAAAATGATACCGACGCCTTCTTCGGCGAGACGTTTCATGATCTTGTAGATTTCGCTTTTGGTCCGGACATCGATCCCCTTGGTCGGCTCATCAAAGATGATCAGCTTGGGGGTCGTTGCCATTGCCCGACCAATGATGGCCTTTTGCTGGTTGCCACCGGACAGATGCGACATTTGCTGCGAAATGCCCGCTGCCTTGATGTCGTAGACCTTCACGATGTCACGCACTTTGACGCGCTCCGAGGCCAGATTGATGCCGGTCCAGCTGGCAATCTGATCCAGAATCGAGATGCCGATATTTTCCCGCAATCTCAGTTGCGGCAGAATGCCGTGGAGCTTTCGCTCCTCAGACAGATAGAGAATACCAGAGCGAACAGAACGGCTGGTTTTGCCCAACGCGAAGGGAGAACCCTCGAGTTTAACATCGCCGCTCTTGGCCTTGAGATAGCCAAAGATCGTCTGCATCACCTCTGAGCGCCCGGCACCAAGAAGTCCGGCAAATCCGAGGATCTCGCCACGTTTGAGCTCGAACGAAACATCTTCAAACATGGGGCCATTAAGCCCGGAGACTTCAAGAATAGGCTCCTGCTCGGCTTGCCCGGCGGGAATTTCGGGTTGGAAATGCTTGCTGGACGCCAATTCTTCCCCTGACATGGCCTTGATGAGGCCAGCCTCGTCGATGTCGGCAATCTGCCCGTCGACAACCTTTTTGCCGTTGCGCAGGACCGTATAGTCGTCGCCGATGGCCAGCACTTCGTCGATCTTGTGAGAAATGAACACGATGGCATGGTTCTGATCACGGAAAGCCTTGATTATATCCAGCACCCGTTCAATCTCCGAGGATGTCAGAGAGGATGTCGGCTCATCAAGGATCAGCACCTTCATGTCTGAATTGACCGATGCCCGGGCAATCTGCAAAAGCTGCTTCTCGGGAACGGAAATGTCGCGAACCAATTCGCCCGGACCGGCCGAAATGGCGAAGCGATCAAGATATTTCTGCGCTTCAATATCCATCTGTCGCCGGTTCACCAACCGCCCGGACAGGCTGGAGCGATTGTAGGGTAGGAACAGATTCTCGGAAACAGAGAGATGCGGGAAAAGGTTTAGCTCCTGAGGCACATAGGCGACAAACCGGTGCAGATCCGGATTGAGATGCGCATCCTGACCGTCAATCAGGATTCGTCCGCCGCTTGGAGTGTCAGTTCCAGTCACCAGCTTTACGAGAGTGGATTTTCCAGCGCCGTTTTCTCCCGCCAGAATATGAACGCGACCCAACTCAAGCTTGAGGGTGACTTCGCTCAACGCTCGGACGCCGGGATAGTCGCGCGTCAGGTCTTCGACTTCGAGAAAGGCCATGATAATGTCTCAAGGCTGTGCCACGCACTCGCACAAAGACGTGGCGATATAGATGGGAAGCCGCCTTGGCGGCAGTCTCTTCCGATGGATCGGATGATCAGCAATGCGGGCTTTATTCGGATGGAGTAGCCCGGTGAGCGGAGCTTACCGTCCACCGGGCCTTAGAGACATCACTCGCCAACATTGTCCTTGGTCAGGACTGCAATGCCGGTGTCGATATATTTGGGTGTCTGAAGACCCATCGACTGCTGCCACATGGCCATGACGGCCCAATAGCCCTGCATCTGCGGCTTGGTAGAGGAAGAACTGTCGGCAACACCGTCGCGGATCAGCTGCAGCATTTCGGGAAGGTTATCAAGCCCCACCATCTGCACGTCGCCAACTTTGCCGGCTTCCTGAATGGCCTGGCCGATACCGATTGGACCGGCAGCATCACATGCGACCCAGCCTTTCAGGTTCGGATTGGCCTGCATGATCGCGGCAGCCTGCTTCTGGGCAGTTTCGATGCTGTCATTATCAATACCGGTTGCGACAACCTTGATGTCAGGATAGCTGTCAAAGACTTTCTGATGGCATTCTGCACGGATTGCATGGTTTGGTGCGGTCGGCACGCCCATCATGATGGCGACTTCTCCTTTTTCACCAAGCAGTTTTGCAAGACGATGGGATGCGATGGAAGCCTGCTCACAGAAATCATTGCCGATGGACGTCAGGTTCATGCCTTCGGGTGGGACCGAGTCAAAGACGGTAACCGGGATGCCCTGCCCGACGGCATCTTCCAAGGATGCACGGTTGCCGCTGCCATCGAGAAGGTCGATCGCGATCCCGTCAGGACGCGTTGAAATCGAGCTTTCCACGATCTGGTTTTGCTGAACGACGTCCGCCTGCTGCGGGGCGCTGTAATCAATTTGAACTTTGGAGCCGGTCTGGGCTTCGATGACTGCGGCGGCCTGCTTGGCGCCGTCATTCACCAGGTCGAACCATGGATGGACGACTTTAGGAATGATCACGAAGCGGTAACTGTCTTTTTTCTCCATCCCGGCATTGTCTGCGGCCACAGCGATCTGAGGCAACGCAATTGCGATGGTTGCGAGTAGTGCAACTGTAAGTTTTTTCATGTTTGTCCTCCAAATGCAGGTGAGTTTTGCACAATGACAACGACATTCTGTGCCTCCTGAACTGCGCCTGCAAAAAAGAGTATAGGGTAGGGAATTTCAGATGTAAATCAAAAAATACATATGTTACTGTTGCGCTGTCACAGCTGAACAAAAAGCCGCATTTTTCAAATTCGGGAGGGACTGAAACCATGAAGACGCTATGCCGAAATGCACTCGCAGAACTTGCTCAAGTCGTTGAAAAATTGGATGAAAAAAACTGCGATGAGGTTGTTGAAACGGTCCGTTCGGCGAACAGAATCGCATTGTATGGCGTCGGTAGGGAAGGACTGCAAATCAAGGGATTTGCCATGCGTCTCTTCCATCTCGGGTTGAAGGTCTCTGTGGTGGGAGACATGACGACACCACCACTGGGCGCCGGAGATCTACTTATTGTTTCAGCAGGTCCGGGATATTTTTCCACCGTCGCCGCCCTGATCGACACCGCAAAGGAAGCCGGCGCCAAAACCCTGTGCATCACCGCTCAACCGGATGGTGCCTGTGCCATGTCGGCCGATCAGGTTCTGGTCATACCCGCCCAAACCATGGCGGATGACATGGGGTCCAAAAGCTCGACATTGCCGATGGGTTCGCTTTACGAGGGCGCGCAGTATGTAGTATTCGAGTGTTTACTTTTAAAGCTGAAGCAACTCCTTGCGATCAGCACAGATGATATGCGACACAACCATACAAATCTCGAATGAAAAACATACAGTCACAAGATACAGAAGCGGACCTTCTGAGGGCGCGCATCGCCTGGTTCTATTTCGTCGGCGGGATGACCCAACAGCAGATCGCTGACAAGCTCCAGGTGACGCGCTTGCGGGTCAATCGGATTATCGGTCAGATCCGAACCGACGGATCGGTCGTCGTGGATTTGCGATTGCCGCTGGTCGATTGCGTCAAGCTGGAGGAAGCCCTCAAACAACGCTACGGCCTTGAAGAGGCGGCCGTGCTGCCTGCGGTTGAGGATTTTGACGAAAACCAGCGCACGATTGGTGAAGCTGCGGGCCTCATGCTCGAAAACCACATGGGCCGCTATGATGGCGTCGGAATTGGCTGGGGCAAGACGCTCAGCCATTCGGTTCGCCGCCTGAGTGGACGTCATGGCAACCTGTCCCATGTCGTCGGGCTCATGGGCGCGATAACACGCGGTTCGGGCAATGACACCACCGAGGTGGCAACTGCCATGGCCAATGCCATCGACGTGGAGTGCTTTTCGCTCACCGCCCCCATCTACTGCCGGACGAGTTCCGACCGGGATTCCTTTCTGCAGGATGAAATGCTGATGGAAGCGATGCAGCACGCCGAAGAGGTTCAGCCGTGTCTGATTTCTTGTGCCGACCTTACGCATCGCTCAAAAATCATGGGTCTGCCACGCGTCAAGCAGGCCCTGCCGGAGCTGCTCGAAAAAGATGCCGTTGGCTCCATTCTAGGTTTCTTTCTGGACCCGGCGGGCAATGTCATCGATCACCCGCTCAATCGTTCAATTATGGCACTTCCCGTTGAAAAGATACGCGAAAAGCCTGTTTCGATCCTCGCATCCGGCGGGCGGAGCAAGCTGCCAATCATCCGCGCCATTCTGCGCGGGAAGTTTGTCAATCGGCTGGTAACAGACGAAACAGTTGCGCGGGCGTTGCTCTATGAAACCTGAGGAATTGGGTCATAGGCAGGTCCGCCATGCTGCCAAATCAAGTCCTTGTGTTGCGTAGACGCACGAGGCTTGTCAATTAAGGAGGAAGACATGTCAAACACCCAAGAGCATTCAACCAAGAAGCTTATGAATGCGCCTGAAACGATCATCCCCGAGATGGTAGAGGGGATGCTTTTGGCGCATCCCCATCTGTTGCGCCTTGAGGGAGAAACCGGCCGCGCGGTGGTCGCCCTTGATGGCCCGCGCGATGGAAAAGTGGGGATTGTTATCGGGGGTGGGTCCGGACATGAACCGGCCTTTGCTGGCTATGTCGGGCGGGGCCTGGCGGACGCCGCCGCTGTTGGCAATGTCTTTGCCTCTCCTTCGCCCGAACATATCAAGGAAGCCGCGATGGCCGCTGATGGCGGCGCCGGAGTGGTCCTTCTTTATGGCAACTATACCGGCGACGTGCTGAACTTCGACATGGCAGCAGAGGAATGCGCCGAGATCGGCATGGACGTGCGCTCGGTCGCCGTCAGCGACGATGTAGCATCTGCTCCAAAGGACAAAGCTGGTGAGCGGCGCGGCATTGCCGGCGATTTTTTTGTCTTTAAAATCGCCGGTGCCGCAGCCGATCAAGGCCGCTCGCTGGATGAGGTATATGCCGCAGCAAACCACGCCAATGCCTCCACCCTGTCCATGGGGGTGGCCCTCTCGGCCTGCTCCATGCCCCAGACCCTTAAGCCCAACTTCGACATCGGCCCCGATGAGATGGAAATCGGCATGGGCCTTCATGGTGAACCGGGCATGCGGCGCGGCAAGGTGGATACCGCCGATCATGTCACCGAGACGCTGATGGAGATGATCCTTGGGGAAATGGCGCCCAAAGCAGGCGATGAAGTCGCGGTGCTGGTCAATGGCCTGGGCGCAACGAGCCCGATGGAGCTCTATCTGGTCTTCCGCCGGGTGGCTCAGATCCTTGGGGAGAAAGGCGTCAAGATCTATCATTCCTGGGTCGGGGAATATTGCACCTCGATGGAAATGGCCGGGGCCTCCGTCACGCTGATGAAGCTTGATGAGGATCTCAAATCCCTGCTGGATCATCCCTGCCGCACTGTCGCTCTCACGGTGGGCAGCGCCCCTGCACCGGTGGCCGGTGCTACCCACACCGCGCGGACCTATGAGGGCACGAGCCGGGTGGATGCCATTGACCGGGCGAGCCTGAAGACTGACGGGCCGATTACACCTGAGATCTTCCGCGCCATGATGCAAGCCGCAGGCAACGCGATTGCGGCCGAGAAGGACCGCCTGAGCGAACTGGATGGTGTGATTGGGGACGGGGATCACGGGGTGACCATGGATATCGGCTGGAAGGCCGTACTGAAGGCGCTGGAAGGTGCCTCGGATCAGGACACCATCTCCCAGACCTGCACCAAGTCTGCCAAGGCCTTTCTGGATGCGGTCGGCGCTTCGTCCGGCCCGCTCTATGCCAGTGCGTTCAACACCGCAGGCAAGGCGGTCTCGGACCGGCTCAACCTTGATGCAGCGGCAATGGCGGCCTGGGTGGAGGGCATGTATAAGGGCATTCTGGGTCGCGGGGGGGCCAGCGCGGGCGACAAGACCATGATCGACGCCTGGATGCCTGCAGCAGAAGCGGCCCGCAAGGCGCTTGAGGCGGGTGGCGATAGCGCTGCGGTTCTGTCTGCAGCGACGGCCGGTGCCCGGTCAGGAGCCGATGCAACCTGCGACATGGAAAGCCGCCGTGGTCGCTCCAAAAAACTCGGCCTCCGCTCCGTTGGTCACATCGACCCGGGCGCAGAGTCGACCCATGTGATCCTCAACGCAATGAATGAGGCTTTGCAGAAAATCTAAGGTGCCATGACGCACTGGCGACAGGACTGATACGCGCCTTCCGCCCTCGGCAAATGGATTTGAATAATCCTGCAGCCGGGGGCGGAAGACGCTTTTTCGTTATGGCTTCAATTGTTCGACTGCGTCCTCAAGCCAGACGACGCGGTGAACTGGCCCTCCGTAGGCCAAGCAAAACGGAGGACCATTCAAGCAACGCTGATCATGACACACACTTGCCGTATGACATCATCCAGCCTGTTCATTGTCCGAGCCGGTCCCGTTATGGTGATGCCGCATCGTCTTGAAGTAGCTATAGAGCGGTGGCACCAAGAGGATGAAGATGATGAACCACATAACCTTGGCGATGTTGCTTTCAAAAAAGACCCAAGGTGATCCATGACCAATAATCATGCCTTGCGAGAATCCACCTTCTGCGATGGGACCAAGGATCAGGCCCAGAATCAGCGCTTCGAGTGAATAGCCCACTTTTCTGAGCACCAACCCGCCCACGGCAAACGCAATCATCAGGTAGACATCAAACACCGAATTGTTAAGGGCATAGGAGCCAAGCACGGCAAATGCGCTGACGACAGGCACCATCAATGCAGGCGGCACCAAAGCAACGCGGGCAAGATACGGGGCAAACATGATCCCGACCAGCAAGAACACACCATTCGCAACGAACAGGGAAATAATGAACGGATAAGTTCGGTCCGCATATTCGGTGAACAATTCCGGCCCGGGGATCATTCCGTGAATGATAAACGCCCCCATCAACGCGGCAGCCACCGAATTACCCGGAATACCAAGTGTGAGTGTGGGCACCAGCGAGCCACCAACACAGCCGTTATTGCCTGCCTCTGCGGCAGCAATACCCTCCGGATTGCCTTTGCCGAACATCTCTTTGACCTTGGAGATGCGTTTGGAGAAATTGTAGGAAATGAAGGCTGCGATAGTTGCGCCTTCGCCCGGCAAAATACCGATAACAGTGCCCGTAGCAGACCCCAAGGCGATGAATTTCTTGATGCCTTTGGGCAAAGGCTCTCTCTTGCTGGCCTTTTCCAAGAGCGATGTGTCGATTGATTGCTTGTGCATCCCAGCCAGTTCAAGCATCTGGATCATCGAGAACAGGCCAATCAAGGCAGGCATGAAGTCGATGCCATCGACCAGTTCGATCATGCCCATCGTGTAGCGCAGGCTACCGGACATATCGTCAGTGCCGACAATCGCGATGATCATCCCGATCAATCCGGCAATCAGAGCCTTGATCAAAGAGGAATTCTCATCTGCAATGGACACGATCCCGGCCAATCCCATAAGCGCCAGCAAAAAGGTCTCCGCAGGTCCGAATTTCAAAGCCTGCATCGCAAGAAAGGGCGCAAACAGCAGCAGAATGAGCGCAGAAAAGCTACCACCGCAAAAAGAGGCCACGACCGACGTCTTGAGCGCCACGCCTGCCCTGCCATTGCGGCTCATGCGATACCCTTCGATGGCCGTTGCGACCGCAGCAGGTGTACCGGGCGTGTTCAGCAGAATTGCCGGGATCGAACCACCATACATCGCACCACAATAGATGCCGCCAAGCAACATCAGCCCCGGGGTCGGATCCATGGTGTAGGTAAACGGCACCAGAAGACCCACTGCCATGGTTGCCGTCAAACCGGGCATGCCGCCAATAGCAACACCAGCTACGGTGCCAACGAAAATGGTCAGCAGCGATTCAAAAGAGAGAACGATAGAAACATATTCAAGCATTGCATTTCCCGATCCTTAGCTTCCACCGATTGGCAAGTTCACGGCCAGAAGCTGGATAAACACCAGATACACGAACAACAGGACACCCAACGTTGTCAGGCCAATCGTCACGTAGCGCCGATATCCAAGGACAACTGAAATGATCGGAATGAAAATGCCAGCAGAGACGAAAAAGCCCAAACGCTCGAAGAAGAGCGCAAACAGGATCAATCCCGCAATCAGGCTGAGAAACCGAGGATAATGTTCCGTCAGAACGAGTGGCTCTTGCCCCTTGTCACGATGAAGACTGAAGCCGAGCTGGACGGTGCAAAGCAAGCCAATTGAAACAGCCAGAAACTTGACATACTTGGCCGAGGTCGACACGGCGATACCGGTGTAGGAAGCTGTGCTGTTAAACAACAGCACAGCACCCACGATCATCAGTACAAGAACTGATCGATCTACGAGTTTCGTAGTCATTACCAAGGCGCTTTGTCATAGACGCTTTGCGTTTTGGCCTGAAGATCTTTCAAATATGCGAGATAGTCATCGCCATTCTGCAGAAGCAGGAAGATATTGCCTTTGGCAGCTTTTTCTTTGAACGCGTCGCTGTTGGTGACTTCTGTGAAGATGGAGTCAAGCTTGCCCTGAATTTCAGGATCAATACCGGCTGGGGCGACGAAGCCACGGGTTGCACGCATTTTCACGTCATATCCCTGCTCAGCAGCCGTCGGAATGTCCTTGAGATGCGGATCACGCTCGTCGGTCAGCAAAGCAATGATATGCGCATCGCCTGCCATATGCTGTTTGATCATCTGCGACAGGTTCATGAAGGCTGCGTCCACATGACCACCCAACACGCCTGCCTTCTGCTCAGTGGAGCCTTTGGTTGGCAGCAGGTTGAAGGAAACGCCAGCAGCTTCTTCAAAAGCTTTGGCAGCAAGGAAATCGTCAGAGCCGATGCCATTGACTGCAACCGTCAGCGCCTTGTCCTTGGCCATGGCAGCCAGATCGTCCATGGACTTGATTTCGCTTGCCTTGGGAACCACGACAATGGCCGGATCCTGAGCAACATTACCCATCACTTTGAAGCTATCAAGGGTGTATTTCGCACGTTTGGAAACAATGTGCGCAACCAACTGAGGCGTGAAGTTCAGACCGATGGTGTAACCATCCGCTTTGGCGCGGGCAATCTGCTCAAACCCTTTTTGGCCACCGGAACCGGGAACATTCTTGATGACGAATTCAAATCCGGGATTATTTTTCTCCGCCAGTTCAGCGAACATCCGTGCAGTGCTGTCAGTCGAACCGCCAGCCTTGGAAGGCACGACAATCGAAATGGGCTTGCTCGGATAATCAGCCGCGTTGGCGATGGATGGCAACCCAAACGCAATAACAGCGCTTGCCAAAAGTGTTTTTGCTAACATGTGATACTCCCTATAGGTCTGCAAAAATTTGCCTTGTTGCCACTGTGAGACGTCTTGCGTCCAATACAGGTATTTCGACATCAAACCCCGCATACCTCCCAACAGGTGCGATGATCTGACTGTCGATCCCTTGGCGCAGATAGTCCTCCCTCACGCGTTGAGCACAACAGCACCCAACGTGGCTTCCATAAAGACAGCAAGCGGCATGCCAACCGTTCAGAAAAACGACAACCAATTGAATTCTATAATTAAAATTTTTGGAAGAGATTCTTTTGGCTTTGGATTTTATGTCAAAAATGACCCAGACGCCAAAAGGCTTTCGGTCAAAATTGTCACATGAAATCTTCGCGGTTCAGGTCATATTTCTGCATGCGCAGATAGAGGGTCTTGCGCGGTAGACCGAGCGCTTCGGCAGTGACCCCAATTTGTCCGTTATGGCTCTTGAGCGCCTTTGCGATCGCGGCCCGTTCGAAAGACGCCATCTGTTCCCCAAGGGAGTTTGACGCGCCTGCATCGCTCCCAATTCCCTCGCCGACAAGATCCTCCGGCTCATTCAAACCGAGCACGAACCGTTCCGCCACATTGCGCAGCTCGCGAACATTTCCGGGCCATGGGCGTTGCATCAAGGCTTGCAGCGTTGCTGTGTCGATATCAGGCATGGGCCGGCGATACCGGAGCGCAGCTGCGTCCACAAAATTGCGAAAAAGCAGCGGCACATCCTCTATCCGTCCGCGCAAGGGGGCCAACTTCACCTGCGCCACTTGCAACCGATACTGCAAGTCTTCCCGAAACGATCCGGCGGCAACAGCGTCACGCAAATCAACCTTGGAGGCCGCGATCACCCGAATGTTGACATTCACGCTTTCATTGCCCCCAACGCGCTCCAAGGCTCTTTCCTGCAAGATCCGCAACAGACGAACCTGCATATTGGCTGGCATGCTCTCGATTTCATCGAGAAAAAGCGTTCCACCCTCGGCATATTCGATCTTTCCGATGCGGCGCTTATTGGCACCGGTAAAGGCGCCTTCTTCGTGACCGAACAGCTCGCTTTCGATAACACTTTCAGCCAAAGCCCCACAATTGAGCGCGATGAATGGATGCTCGCCGCGCCGGCCGAAATCGTGCAAACAGCGCGCAGTGACCTCCTTGCCCGTGCCGGTCTCCCCGAGCAACAGGACATCAACATCCGTATCGGCCAGATTCAGGACAAGCTTGCGGAGTTTTTCCATCGCAGGAGATTTGCCGATCAGTCGTCCTTCCAACTCGCGGGCTGTTCCGAGTTCCCGGCGCAAACCGCGATTTTCCAGAACCAGACAGCGCTTCTCCAGCGCCCGATAGATAATGGAAATCAAATAGTCCGGCTCGGCCGATTTTTCCATGAAATCATAGGCGCCGTCCCGAATGGCCTGTACGGCAATCGGAATGTCCCCATGAGCTGTCAGAATGATGACCGGCAAGTCGCTGTCAATCGCCATGATGCGCTTCAGAAACGCATGGCCATCGATGCGCGGCATCTTCAGGTCAGTAATGACAATACCGGGCCAATTCGGCGCAAGTGTGCGCAAAGCCTCATCCGCATGAGAATAGGTTTCGACTTCAAAGCCAGCCAGCTCCAGCGTTTGCGCAACGGAAAGACGGACGTCTTCTTCATCGTCGACCAACATGACACGATTGATATTCATGATTTGCTTCTTGCGGTCACGTCGCAGGCCTCAATTTTATGTTGATCACGGAGCCTTCGCCGACCGAGCTTTCCGCTCTCATGCTGCCCCCGAATCCCTTGACAAGATTGTACGAAATCGACAAACCCAATCCAAGCCCCTGCCCCACATCCTTGGTGGTGAAAAAGGGGTCGAAAATGCGCTCGATCATGGCTTCGGGAATGCCAGCCCCCGTATCCTCGATGAACAGATCAACCCACTCCCCGCCATCACGGGCCGCAATGGTGAGGCGACGGACCGGCGCGTCCATCATGGCGTCAATCGCATTGGTGGCCAGGTTCAGAATGACCTGCTCCAAACGCACCTGACCCGCGATGACATGGCGGCACGCCTCGTCAATCTCCACCTTGGTTTCAATGTCGTTGTCTCCCAGACGCCGCGCCAAAAGCGCCAGCACTTCATCGACCACCACAACCATATCCGTGGGACGCAAATCATGCTTGGCATTGCGGGACATCGCACGCAAGCTTTCCGTGATCCGATTGGCTCTGGCGACCAGTTTGGAAATCTTTTGCAGATTGTCCTTTGCCTCAACATCGCGCCCTTTATCGATCAATAGGCCGGTATTGCGGGAATAATGGCGGATCGCGGACAAGGGCTGGTTGATTTCGTGGGATATGCCCGCCATCAATTGACCAAGTGCGGCCAGTTTCGCCGCTTGAACGAGTTCCGCCTGAGTTTCGCTCAAGGTATCGCGAAAGGTGCGCAAGGACGTCGCCATGTCACCGATTTCGTCATTGCCCCTCACAGGGACCTCTGCCTTGAGATCTCCGTTGGCAATGATGCGCATGCTGGTATCCAGCGTTCTAAGACGCCCGACCAATCCTTGGTCGACATAAAGCCACACCACGGGGATAGCAACGATCACACCGATAAAGACAGCCACAGCCAGCCATGCCCGCCCCTTGTTGATCGATAGACGGGAGCGTTCCACGGCTTTCATTGCATCGGAGGTTTCAGCGGCAACCTGCTTTGAAATCAAATGGTCCAGATGGCTCAGCAAGGTCTGGTTCTTGGCCAGCAGGGCTTGTTCGGTATTGACGTCATCCAGCTCGCTGGCGCGCAACTTGAACAAACTCGACCGCCCGTTGGCGAAAGCCTGAATATCCTGAATGGACTGAAGCAGCGACAAAGCGCCGGGCACCGCTTTGATCGTCTGATAGTTCTTGTCGATCTTACCGCTGATCTCATGGAAATACAGCTCGGTCCCGCGCAAGGTGTCCGCATCGGGTATGTTGGCAGCCCGACCGATCAATTCCGCCATCAGACTGCCGTCGGCATGAATCATGAACAGAGCTCTTTCGCGAACCAGTTCCTCCTTGAGATAGGCCTTGTTCTCGCCATCGCGACTAAGTGCCAGACTGATGTTGAAACGGGTATCATCGATCATCGGATCGACTTCATTCAGGAAGTCCGCCGAGGCCCAGCGCAGCCGCTCGCCCATCTCCCGTTTCTGATCACTGCGAAACAACCGCCTCGACACCACAGCATTGAGATTTTGCAGGTTGCCTTGCAACGCATTCACATCCTTGCGAAAATCCTCAACCACAGCGCCGATATCAGAATCCTCGGAGCTGCTTTCCAAAAGCTTGGTCATGGTATCGAGACGCTCGGACAGGTCGGTCCAGACACGCTCGCGATCAACATTGTCCTGCGCGGCAGCCAGTGCGGGTGCCGAACCGATAATCCCGCCCCCATACTCCGCCAGCTGCGCTGCGAATGTCACCGCCGACACATTGCGTCCAACAACCTCATCCACGGTATCGCCAAGCCGGGTGAACAAGACCCAAGCCATGGCCGAGGAGGCAATCATGGCGAAGGTCACGATTGCAAAGGCCGACAACAATCGCCCACGGATACCAACGCGCAGTTTCTCTTTCATGGCCGTTCCATACCCGCAGCTTCGAGTTTGGCCAAAACATCTTTAGCAATGAACAAGGCCTGGTCCTGATGCGCACGCGCAAATCTGGCCCATTCGGCTTCAAGGCGAAGCTGGATATCTGGCAAGGACATGCCCGGCTTGTGTCTGGCGAAATGCGAGACAAAATCGGCGTCTCTCGCCTGTGCACCACTGACGGGAACCGCACTCATCAAACTGCGCGCCTTGTCGATTTGCGCCTTCAAATCCGGCAGCTCCCGTTTTTCAAGCAAATGTTCCGCCGTGTGAATCGCATCCCAAGTGCGTCGCACCGCTGCCTGCCGATAGGTAAGCATGACGTCAAACAGGGAATTTACCATTTGATAGCGTTGCTGAGACAGGTTCGTATCAAACTGGATTCTCTTGCGAGCCAGCTCATCACTGAATGGGTTGGGGTAACCTTTGGGAGCCAGCTTATAAACGGACCGAGAGACAGGCAAACGATTGATCGTTGGCTCAAACAACAGGGTTTGTCCTTTGGTGGACAAGACAAAATCGACAAAGGCCATCGCGGCCTCACGATTGGTCGAGCGAGCCACCAGCCCGATATTGGCAGGCAAGAAAACCGTCCCTTTCGGGTAGAGAAATTCCACTGGCGCACCGTCAACTTTTGCCGACTGTCCCAAAAAATCGATCGAGATACCAATGCCAAATCGGCCCGCGCGCACGCCATCAATCACACCGAAACTGCGCGCGGTGATTGTCGCCAGATTGCCGCCGATTTCCGATAAGGTGCGCCAGCCTTTCTCCCATCCCTGACTTTGCAATATGCTCTCGACAATCAAATGGGTGGTACCGGAGCGTGAAGGCGCAGACATGCCGATATGGCGTTTATAAGCAGGATTGGCCAAGTCTTCCCACTTAGTGGGAACAGGCAGGCCCCGATCAGAAAGATAATCGCTGTTCCAAACGATACCATATCCAGAAATCGCCCAGCCCCTGTAATATCCGTCAGGATCGTCCAGCGGGTAGGAGCCGATGCGCGGGACCAAATCGCCCGCAACATCGAATGCCTTTATCAATTGACCGGATTTTTTCAAGATTTCAAATGCATCCGGCGACGATGCCCAGAACAAGTCAACGGGCTCTTTGGGCCGCTCCTTGATGAAGGAAATTGCCGCTGACGTCTTTTTGCTGCGAATGAATATTTTCAATGAAGGATGCAGTTTTTCGAACTCGGTTCGAAATCTATTGAAAAGAGCTGGTGGAAATGACGTAACTATCACCAATCTGTCATCTGTTCGCTTTACGCTGGACTGCGCGCGACTCGGCGCCGATGCCAGCAAAACCACAGCAACCGATAGGCAAACCATGTTGAACCAAGTCTTGATGAGGCTTCGAGATCTCATTTCGCTCCTCAAAAGTGCGCCTAAACCTGAGAATTGTTGTGATACACGGTCAACCGTACGCTTTTTCCACAGAAACGTCAGTATATTCCTTAAGGCGAAAGTTAGAATGACACCGAACTTCACCCCGGTAAAATCGCCTTGTTTGAATGCCTGTGCATTCATGGATAGACTAGCATATTGACAAAAAATCACTATGCGATTTGCGACATATGCACAAGCGAACATATTTCCACTTGAGCATTTGCCAAAATAAGCATATGTTTCATTCAACATAGAACGGCGAGCCGCAATATGTCCAACGTTGATAAAGTTATGTCAGCCCTAAGCAAGAAAGTGCGCAGAGATGTGATGCGTCTTCTTGTAGATGGCGGCGAGCTTCGCCTTTTCGAGTTGATGGAAAAACTGGATATTCCACAATCCAACATGTCCCGTCATCTCAAGAAACTAAAGCTGGCGGGCCTCGTTCAAGATGAACGTGATGGTCAATCTGTTAGATTTCGAATATCTAACGGCTTGAACAAAAAGGAAATCACCTTCCTCAAAGCGGTGCTCGCTCTGTCAGAAAGCCGTTAAGGTGACAAGGAGTAGATGTAAGGTAGCAAAGAACAGAAATGTGCAAAACAACCTTGCGTAAACCGCACGAAATCAGATGACAGTCCCCCACCAAGGGTCGCCGATGGCTTTTCACTTGCATTGCCATTTGGGAGCCATTTTCCAGCTGTAACACATCGGACCAAGATCAAAAACTGAGGCAAACTCAGTGAAAATATTTGCTCGACCTGTTCACATAAAAACAAGCGCTCGTTTGAGTGACTTGTGAAGCAATGTGATTAGCCAAAGATCACATTGCAATCGATATTGACCAATCGATTGCAGCTCGGCGCGACATCAGGATCATCCAATCACGCGATGGTCCGATTTCCAGTTCTCATCGCGCTGCCGAACCATTTTGCGAACTGCAACCATCAAATTGCCGACCAGTTTTTCATGGCGAGCCGGCAAGAAAGGATACGTCATGCCTACGGTGATGTTTCTTCTCAATCTCATCGGAGCAACAATGCTTCTGCTCTTTGCTGTGCGGATGGTCCGCACCGGCATTGAACGCACGTATGGAGCATCCTTCCAACACCTGCTGACCAAGCACCAAAACCCGTTCAACTCGAGCGCAGCAGGCTTCGGACTGGCGGTTATCCTGCAAAGCTCGGCTGCAGTTGCCCTTCTTGTTGCCGGCTTTGCCGCCAGCAATCTGATTGGGTTTGGCCCTGGTCTGGCGATTGTTCTGGGGGCCGATTTCGGTTCCGCGCTGGTGATTCAATTGCTGAGCTTCAAACTTGATTGGCTCATTCCCTTGCTGCTGGCAACCGGTGGCTGGCTGTTCGTCAAGGTGGAATCCTTACGCCCGCGTCAGATTGGGCGCATCCTGATGGGCATCGCCTTCATTCTGCTGTCTCTGCAATTGCTGCGAGACGCCATGACGCCCATTCGGGACAGCCATTTTCTGCCGGCCATCGCCCAATATTTGTCAGAAGATTATCTCACCGCCTTCATCGTTGGCGCAGCACTTGCTTTCGTCATGCATTCCAGTGTCGCAACGATCCTGATGTGCGTCACGCTCGTCAGCATCGGAGCTTTGCCACTGGATGCCGGGATCTCGCTTGTCATTGGGGCTAATCTGGGCAGCGCGTTCATCCCCTTGTGGTTGAGCCGTGGCATGGGCGTTTCCGGGCGCAAGATCATGCTGGCCAATCTTGTCGTGCGCGGAAGCTGGGCCTTGATTGCCGTTCTGCTGGTCAACAATCTGCCAATCACGGACATTCTGCCCAAACAAAGTCCGGGTCAGGCCCTGATTACCAATCATCTGATCTTCAATGGCATGCTTCTGCTCATGCTCCCCTTCTGCCGCTATCTTGAACCCGTTGTCACGCTCTTGATGCCCCAAAACAAAGCTGCAGAAGACAGTTACAAACTCGAAGCGGTTCACTCAGCTCTGGACCAAGGCAAGATCGGCACGCCCAATTCCGCCGTCGCCAACCTCAAGCGCGAATTGTTGCGCATGTCAGATCAACTCGATCGTATGTTTCGCCCGATTATGGACATTTATGACACGGGAGATGCAACCAGAATAAAGATGGTTATCGAGCTTGATCGGAATGTGAATACCAGTCTGTCCGATGTCCGAGCCTTCATTGCGGCCATTCCGCAAAAGGACCTTGCGAAAAAGCAACGCAAACAACTGCACGATCTGATGGATTATGCAATTGCACTCAAATCAGCCGGCGACATTGTGGCCCGGCGACTGCTCCCGCTTGCACAGGAAAAGAACCAGTCAAACCTCCGCTTTTCCAAAGAAGGGCGCTCCGAGCTGCTATATCTGCATGAAAAAGCCTTGGCCAATATGTCCTTGGCATCCAACGTGTTGATTTCCAGCGATTTGGAAAGCGCTCGCCTGCTCGTTGCCGAAAAGGGTGATGTGACACGCTATGAACGCCTGAGCCGCCGATCCCACCTCAAACGCCTGTCAAATGGCAAGGCATCGTCTTTTGAAAGCAGTGACATCCATCTGGAGACCTTGCGCGCCCTGCAGGACTTCAACAGCCAGATCGCAAGCATCGCCTATCCGATCCTCTATCAGAAGGGTCAATTGCTGGAGACGCGACTGATCGAAAATCTGCAGGACAATACGCGCCATGTGACCGGAGAAAGCTCCTAGGAACCCGCACCGCGTCAGAAGGAACCACCCCTGCTACGACGCACCCAAGATCGGTGCGTCGTCTGCGAATGTTGCGTTAAGCCCAAGCCACCTTCAGCATTCATGGCTGGCTCACACTCATATTTGCTGAAGGTATTTTGCAGGGGTTGATTGATGGGTTGTAGGATCAACACGGCATCATCGATGTCAACGACCAGCCCCTCCCAGCAGCGCTCAGAGCGAGGGACCAGCTTCAGTCGCGCTGCGCCCGCTTCAGAAACGGTTTAGCGGTATTTTGAGGTAATGATTGCCATCATTTTCTGCAGGCGGAAGCTGGCCTGCACGAAGATTCATTTGGATGACATGCAGCATGCGGTCAGGAAGCGTTAGCGTTTCATCCCGCTCTTGTCGCATCTCCACATAGTCCGCCTGCTTCACACCACCACCAATGTGCGCATTGTGCCGGCGTTGCTCGGCCACACTCGATTCCCAGGCTGGAAGTGTCCGATCGTCGGTTCCATAATCGTGGCCAATGAAGAGGCGTGTTTCATCGGGCAATTTCAGGATATCCTGCAAGGAGTCATAGAGCTGGTCTGCCGTGCCTCCGGGAAAATCGGCACGCGAGGTTCCAACATCTGTATGCATAAATGTATCATGCACAAAGGCGGCATCGTCGCCGACAATATAGGTGATGGATCCAAGAGTATGCCCCGGTGAGAGCATGACCCTTACCGGCAAGTTGCCAATCTTGAATGTGTCTCCATCTTCGAACAAATGATCGAAACAGCTTTCAGGATCAAACGCATCCGGCATGTTGTAATAGTCGCGCCACAGCTCGGCGATTTCTTTGACTTTCGCTCCGATTGCGTTCGGCACCTTCAACCGATCCTTGAGGTAAGATGACGCCATCAAGTGATCAGCATGTGGATGGGTGTCCAATATCCAGTCAATTTCCAAACCCTCACTCTGGGCAAACCGCAAAATCGCCTCGATACCATCGCTGCTCGTCGAGGCGCTTTCAGCATCAAATGTCATGATCCCGTCGATCAACGCTGCTTTGCGGGTTTGAGGGTCGGCAACCAAATACTGAATTCCCCCGGTATCTTCATCGTAAAATCCGAAGACCTCAGGCGAGGTACTGCCACGGGAAGGGCTCGTTTTAGAAAGGGCCAATTCATCCTCCTTGGTTGGCTTGCCAGATTTCAAGCAGGGGGATCGAACAATCTGTTGCGCGGGCATCCAAATGTGTCACCCTCAGCGCCTTTTTCAAGGCTGATTGCAGCCCCAAACCAATATTGCAAGCATCTAACATTATAACGGCAATGAGGTTCAATAGTTCCCCAAATCCGATGCATGAACGCAATCCAAGCAGGCAGAAGACTGTGAGACCGGGCAGATCGCACGGTCATGTCGCGCCAAGATGCGCATCAATGGGACTTGCCGACATCTTTGATCACTCCCTCAACACGGAGATTCCCGAAAAAGCGGCAGAAAAACAGGGTGCACAGAAAACAAAACAACCGCTTGAAATGATTTCAAAACTCACCGTTATGGGGAGTAGCAAAACCGAAAGTCACCACAAAGATAGGAACAAAATGCAATGTCTATCGTTGAATAGGTAAGCACCATATTCAACATGTAGGAGCATTTCATGCATAATATCATTTACATTGTAGGTCTCGTTGTCATCGTCCTTGCGATCCTGAATTTCGTTACGTGATCTATAGCTCTCCAATAAACGATTTTTATCGGTTAGATAGTCATGCCTGCCTTAAGGCTTGAATGATCACACCGATCGCGCTTGTATAGAGCAATTCTCTGGGACAGCCGTTCACCAGAATGCAATTAAAATACTGAAAAATGGCGCTTTGAAAATAAACCGATGACGCGGTTTGTTTTCAAAGCGCCATTGCAAGCATCACGACGATCAGGAAAAACCACCAGATGCCAAGAGGTCGCGAAGCGAAAAATCCGGTTCAAATTCCCTTTTCAGGATGGAAAGACATACTGTTCAGGGTCAAGAATGAACTGATCGAAGATCGCATAAGCCTCATTTCAGCGGGCGTCGCCTTTTATACTTTGTTGGCAATCTTTCCAGCGATCACAGCCCTGATGGCAATCGCAGGCCTTGTCGTGGAGCCCGTGGAAGTCGCCCGCAAACTTCAATTGATCACCAATTTCGTTCCCAAAGATGCTGCCGACATCATCCTCAACCAAGCCAAATCTGTGGCAGGGTCACAGCAGGGCGGCTTGGGACTGGCGCTGGTTCTGGGATTGAGCTTGTCGCTCTATTCTGCCTCGCGCGGCATGGCCAGCCTGGTTCAAGGCTTGAACGTGGCCTATGACGAGAAGGAAAAACGCGGTTTTTTTAAAGTCATTCTGGTTACGCTGATCTTGACGCTCATTATGGTCATCGGTTTTGTTTTCGCAGTAACCGCCGCGATTGCCCTGCCTGCCCTTTTTAACATCTTGGCAATTCCGGGCTGGATAGAAGGCCTTTTTTCTACCGCGAGCTGGATCCTGATGGCCATATTGGTCGTCACAGGCTTATCCATCATTTACAGATTTGGCCCATCACGCACCGAAGCCAAATGGCAATGGCTGACGACGGGGGCGGTGACCGCTTGCGTCCTTTGGTTGATCGCATCAATCGGCTTCTCGATCTATGTTTCCAATTTCGGCAGCTACAATGAAACATTTGGAAGTATGGCTGGGGCAATCATCCTGCTGATGTGGTTATGGATTTCGACCTTTATCATCTTGATGGGTGCTGAATTTAACGCCGAGATCGAGGCGCAAACCAAATTGGACTCAACAATAGGCCCTGATAAACCAATGGGGTCACGCGGGGCAACCAAGGCAGACACTTTGGGAGAATCCATCATAGAGGCCAAAGCTGCCAAATAGCTGCGTCAGCGATAATCCATTTAAGGCCGAAAGCCCAGCAGCATCGGCCAGACGTCATATATGCCTTCTCACCACTTGCAGCAGGCGTGAGTGACCGCCCTTTTTCCATTGCGACATTCCAAAAACAGATGCTCCACGAGGCTCTAGCGGCTTGACGTACGGTTGTCGTCAAGCTCCTCCTTGCATAGTGTCCCTTCCCCTCAACAGCAATTCCCCCTCCTTTTCGTTGAATATACAGGACGCAGCCGCCGCAAACAGACGACAGACGCGCACATCTCACAGCACCTGATCACCTATTGAGGCAATTGCTCTTCATTGGCTTTCTGAGGATAGCCCCGCAGCGGCTGGCCGAGCTGAACCTGTGGTGAATGCCTTTGGCTCAGATGTGAATATAAGCCATGCCCGCATTGTCTCTCTATCGCAGCCTTGGACCAGCACGCACGCTGGCCCGGAAAGCATCAGACTTCACCATAACGGCCAGTATTTTGATTTCGGCCGAACATCCCAGCATACCTCAATAGATTTTATCCGCGTTTGTTTCACTCGACATTTATCGAACCTTATGTCCGGGAGACCAGAAATACAGGCGCCCCTCGACGAGTGAAATCATCAAGCTCTAAATAAAAAATGCACCCCGCCGAGTTAGGCGGGATGCATTTCTTGAAGAAATCAGAAACGTTTTTAGTGTCGCACTATTCGTCTCAGATCTTACGAACCTTTATATTCTGGCTGCTTTTCCAGCTCTTCCTGCGTTGCGTCGATGTAAACGCGCACACCGCCACCATTGTCATCGCGCAGGATTTTCAGCTCACCCATGGTCACGGCAATACGGTGCTCGCCGATACCCAAGAAGCCACCAATGTCAAGAACGGCCTTTTCGATCTTACCGTCAGTGTTGACCAGAAGCTTATCGATTTCACCGATATCTTCATCTTTCACACTGTAAATACGGGCACCGGTCAGATCATCAGCGGTCAGCTCGGTAGATACAACGGTCTTCCAGCCTTCACGCTCAACGCTTGGAACACCAAACATCTGACGCTGAGTTTCATCCATGGTTTTGGCCATGCCATCCTTGGTTTCTTTAGCCGTCTTTGTGATACTGTCCTTGGCATCTGACATGGTCTTGGAGAGATCCTTGGCAGCGCCATCCGCATAGTTTTTGACTTTGGTGCCGGCAGCATCCATTTCTTCCTTGGCATTATCCATCATACGCTCAAAGCTCGGAGCGTCGGTCAAAGACTGCTTGTTGGCATTGACAACAAGGAAGAAGTCGCCTTCGTCGTCTTTTTCGTTGACCATCTTGATGCTGCTCATATCAACGGAAACGTCTTTCTCGCCAATACCCAAGAAGCCGCCAACACCGAGAATAACGGCTTTCACGCTGCCATCGCGGTTCAGAATGATGTCGTTGACTTCACCGATATCATCCCATTCTTTTTCCGCGCCTGCATCAACAGCGGCATTCTCGTCAAATGAGTCATAATCTTTTTCAGCGGCGTAAACGCGCATACCAATGAAGTCCGAAGCATAAATGTCATTTACGCTTTGCTCTTCATAGGTTTTAAAGCTGGACATATGATCGTCTGCCATCGCAGCCGTAGAGAGAAGAAGTGTCATGGCGGTGGTTGCAAGAATGCGTTTCATTTGGCATGCTCCTTATGTTGCACAATTAGACTTCGAACTGCACGCGACCTTCGAACCTCACGTGCTGTTGTCTAATCAACGTCGCAGAGGCGGATGGGTTCCAGACTTTCTCGTTGAAAGTTGGAATCTATTCGCCCGGACGGTTCGAATGATTTGTTTTTCCCGACCATTCACATTGATGAAACGCCCGATAGGATCGCAGTCGGCAAGAAGTATTCCTCACTAAGAAGCCTGCATGCTCGATCTCTTCACGCCGATGTCTCTTTATATATAAGGACAAAGGAACCCGTGATCGCGCAAGAGGGACGAGAGCCCATCGCAACACCAAACGCTGATTTGCGATCTGGGCCGACATCCAACCAATCAAGTGCATTTTTGAAAGCTATCCATTCTTGCGCCAACAAGATCGGCTGGCTTTTATTCTTCCAAGACGCTTTGTCAAAACCCCATGCACAGCCTTGAGACGCGGACATCTTGGAAAACTGTCCTGATTTGGAAAGGAACAAAGACCCTCACCTGCACGTTGACCTTTATAATTTCTCTTAAAAATCAGCGAGCACTTATATGTCGAGAATGCGATCTCAGAACCCGTACGATCCAAGGGTCGAATTCATTTTAAAGAGGTGCGCATTTATCTCGCTTATCTTTATGGCTATCGTCCTGCTGATCGTGGTTTTGCATTTGGCAAAAGCGATACTCTCGCCTCTGTTCTTGGCAGTCATCGTGGGATTGGTATTAGGGCCAATGGCTGACCGGATCGAATCCATTGGGATTCCAGCCTGGTTATCCGCGATGCTGATGGTGGCATTCTTTCTGACCGCGATCGCAATCGCTCTGGTCGGTTTTGCCGTCCCGCTTTCTGAATGGTTGGACCGCCTACCCCAGATCTGGTTGCGCCTGCAAGCTGAACTGGCGGACTGGAAAGGCTTTTTGGCCTCTGTGACCAGCCTGCAAGAGCAGTTAAACGCGATGACCGGCGCGGCAGTTTCCGACGTAACGGTCAATGTGTCCGAAACCAATACAGTCGCTCAGGTGGCATTTCTCGCACCGTCCTTGGCCGCGCAGATCATTTTGTTCCTGGCCTGCCTTTTCTTTTTCATAGCCACGCGCAACGGATTGCGTCGAACAATTCTGGCGCAGCTCAAGAAAGGCAGACGCCGTATAAAGCTCGCGCGCGTTCTGGTCAAAATCGAGAAACAGATTTCTTCCTATATGCTGCATATCACATTGATCAACATAACGTTGGCATTCGTGGTTTCAGGCGCCCTTTGGGTTATGGATGTTCCCTCCCCCATCCTGTGGGGACTGCTGGCAGGAGTGTTGAACTTTGTCATCTATATTGGCCCCGCCATTATGACCTTTATTATGCTTGCTGTGGGCTTGGCAGTTTCAACGGATTTCTCCGGCATTGTGACACCTGCTGCGACCTACCTGTTTATCAACTTTCTCGAAGCCCAGTTTCTCACGCCCATGGTTTTGGGTCGCGTGATGACACTCAATCCATTTGTGATCTTTTTCTCGCTGGTATTCTGGATATGGCTGTGGGGGCCCGTGGGAGGTTTCATCGCAGTGCCGATCCTCATGATGATCACGTTGTTCGTGCAGAATGCAGAACTGTCATCCGTGGGCCCCGCCAGACAAGGCCCCGCAGTTCCCAAACCCTCATGACATTTGGGCAAAAGGCCCATTTGGGACCATCGCGGATGCCTTGCAAACCGGACTGCCTATCAAAATGACGGAGCAAGCCCTTGAGTTATAACGCTTTGATATCCGACATCCTCGATACCATCGAAGAGAAGGCGGACAACGAAGAGACGTTCACTATCGGCGATCTTCTCGATGCGTTTGGTCGGCGCGCCCATGGTCCGATCATTGCAGTTCTGGGGTTGGTATCGACATCTCCCATTGGCGCAATTCCGGGTGCCAGTCTGTTTCTGGGGCTTCTATTCCTGTTATTGGCCGGGCAATATGCGCTAAGAGATTCTCCACCATCCATGCCCAAATTCATAAAATCGCGTGGCGTTGACGGCAATCGTGTCAGGTCAGCCATTGAGAAAATCAGACCCTATATCAGCAAATTGAACTTTCTCTTCTCGGAACGGCTCACCTTTATGACGCAATCTCCATGGGCTATTTTGACGGCCATCCTGATCGCGGCCTTTGCACTGAGCCTGTTCCCCTTGGCTCTGGTACCTGGCGGGGTGTTTATCCCATCCATTGCCCTTTCGATCATCGGATTTGCACTGGCAGCGCGTGATGGCCTTGTGCTGATTATAACGAGTTGCATTGGTGCGGTTGCAAGCGCAATGCTCTGGTTCGCCTAGAGCGACAAAAGGCTCATGGAATCATTCTTTTGGGCGTCGGGATGACGGCACTCATATGTCCTTCTTGGAACCAATCTCGCTCCTGTTTCGTTTTACCTTATATGAACGAAAGGAGACCGACATGCCTAGCAACGAAAAGAAATCAGCTGCAGAGCAAAACACTCCCTCGAAAAACAAAGACGGTGACGCCTTGACCGAGGCTGATATTGCGCAGGACAAAATGGGCAACAACCAGCTTCAGGGAAATGACCAAGCGCAGGTTCGCAACCAGCGCCACGCCGTTCCCGACGTCAAGCAAGAAACCGATGGCGTCATCGAGAGCTTTGAAAAGCTCGACAAAGACGTACGCGCCGAGCGGGATCTGGGCAAAGGCAACAGGTCTTCGGACAACTCATAAGCCTGTCCAGTCGACATCGCCTCCAGGGATCTGATCACCAAGGCGAGCGCATTTCCAACAATTCCTGACCCTATCCATGGTTTCAATATATGCAGAATCCGCACCCAGTTTCGCAAATGCCCTCGCCTTCCTCCCCCTCATCGGGGCCATCTTCACCACACATCCGTGATGAAAAGGAACATGGCAATTTGAAGATGATGAACACTCTTGTTTGGGGAGTGCTCATCACGGGGTTGCTCGGATTTGCTGCTATTGCCTATCTGGTATCAACAGACGCCACAATCGCGTTTGATCAGACGGTTATGAGCTTCTTTGTCGAGCAGGGACCACCGCCCAGCCCGTTGGGCCCCGCATGGGTTGAAGAAATATTCCTTGAACTCACTGCGTTGGGCGGCGGCACGGTTTTGACCTTGGTGGCTTTGTTGGTGCTGATCGGGTTTTTCATCACGAAACGGCGGGGCGCAGCGTTAATCCTGCTGGCGACATTGGTCAGCGGGACGATCGTGTCCCATGGCCTCAAACTCCTGTTTGATCGCGCTCGGCCGGACTTTATGACCCATCTGGATCGTACCTTTACTGCCAGCTTCCCCAGCGCCCATGCGATGATATCGATGATTTTCTGGTTGAGTATAGCGGCAATGATTGCCCGCTTCATTGATCACAAAATGCTGCGTCGGTTTATCTATGTCAGCGCTTTTTCTCTGGCAATTTTGATTGGCCTTAGCCGCGTTTATCTCGGCGTTCACTGGCCAACGGATGTAATCGCTGGCTGGTTTCTCGGACTGGCTTGGGCTGCCTTTTGTTGGCTGTTGGCCAATTGGTTTGCCACAGACAAAAAACACAAAGGATCATTTGGGCATTCTGCCCCGTGACGAAACCGGGAAAATCCTTGCCCTAATTAGAAAGCATCAGCGCAATGCAAAGCAATTCACAAACTTGGATCAAATATCTGGCGCGCGCCGGCTATTTCTCACGCGGCGTCGTCTATTTGATCGTGGGCGGCTTTGCGATTTTTGCCGCTTGGGGTGCTGCCCAAAGCAAAGGCACCAAAGGCGCGATACTCAAGATTCTCAAGCAGCCCCTTGGCGAGACACTCATCGTTATCCTGATCGTGGGTTTGGTCGGATATATTATGTGGCGTCTGGTGCAGTCTATTCTGGACACCGATGATCACGGTTGGTCAGCAAAAGGACTGGCCATACGAGTGGGCTTGTTTTCAAGCGCTGTCACCTATTCCGGTTTGGCCCTTTATTCAGCCTCTCTAATCGGTGCCTTTGCGTCTGATAATGGCGGCGAGTCCGGTGGGCTTGCACAGCAAATGGGACAGGTTATCGGCCAGAAATATGTCGCACTCGTGCTGGCCTGTATTTTCATTGGCATTGCCATCGCGCATTGGTGGAAAGCATTCACCCAGAAATATGCCGATCATTTTCAGGCCGACGCCAGTGTCATGGCGTTTATTCACCCAATCTCCATGGTGGGCTTAACGGCGCGCGGCATCGTGTTTGCCATCATTGCCACCATTATGATCTTTCGCTTTCTGGGCATTGAAAGCGGTGATGGTGCCCCACCGGACGTGAAAGATGCTCTGGTATATGTTCAATATCTGCCGTTTGGCGTGTGGTTTTTATCCGCCTTGGGGATCGGAGTCATCCTGTTTGCGGGCTATTCCTTCGCAGAAGCAATTTGGAGAAAAATCAACTTGGAGGATGCATCTATTTCAGATCAGATCTGACTTGAAATAGATGCGGCTTAATAAAACCCAAAAAACCGGCCTGTACAAAATTGAAATATAAGTTGGAACCTTAAAGGCCGTTGCCCGTTGTCTATTCAAGAACGCAGTCCAAAAAAGAAAAAATCTTTTTGGTCTACAATTTTATTTGGATGGATCTGAAAGTAAACGGAGAATTAAAAATGAAGCGCCTGTCAAAACTTGCAATGCTCGCAACAATCCCAGCCATTTTGGCCACTTCAGCCCCAGCCCTTGCTGACGTTGAACGTGTGGAAGTCGGTGTTCTGAATTGTGCCGTAAAAGACGGCAGCGGTTTCATTTTCCAATCCACGAAAGATCTGTCCTGCACCTTCAAACCCAGCAACGACTCGCGGCCAACTGAGCAATATTTTGGCGCAATCAGCAAGTTCGGGCTGGATATCGGCAAAACCAGCAACGGTGTTATCGCTTGGGCCGTTTTTGCACCGACCGCAGATATTCAGGAACCGGGCGCTTTGGCTGGCACCTATAGCGGTGTGAGCGCGGAGGCAACCGTGGGTGTAGGTCTTGGCGCCAATGTGTTGCTGGGTGGATCCAGAGAAACGATTGCTTTGCAGCCTCTGAGTGTTTCCACGCAAACCGGCCTCAATTTCGCACTCGCAATCTCTCAGGTCGAGTTGCGTTCAATTGCGGACTAGATCCGGTTTTAAACAAGGTCATTTGATAAAGGAGCGCGGTACACAAACCGCGCTTACCTTACGAAAGAGGTTCTACGACAATGCTTGAATATGGTATTCTTGGTTTACTTATTCTGATCGCAGATATTTATGCGGTGATTAAAATCCTGGGCAGCAGCGCGTCAACAGGCGCAAAACTCCTCTGGATTCTTGCCGTGCTTATCTTCCCGTTGATCGGTCTGATCGTTTGGTTCCTTGCAGGCCCTAAAAGTTAGGAACGCTTGGAGGATTTTCCCTCCTTGCTGCGCTGAGGTGGCAACGGGATGGAAATATCGATCACGAGGCCATTCTCGCTATATTGGCGATTGATAGTCCCACTCAAAACGCCCAGAATATTTGCATCGATCAGTTTGGTCCCAAACCCTTTATGGGTTGGGGCCTTTACTGTCGCTTTGCTCATCTCAACCCAACGAATTTGCAATTCTCTGCTGTTCGGGGATTCACACACATTCCAGGTGACGCTAAGCGCGTCTTCTCTATCGGCAACATCGCTATATTTCAGCGCATTTGTCGCCAACTCATGGAATGTCAGACCCAAAGCCGGCGCGGCTTCTTCATTCAATTCAATGTCCGGTCCGGAAATCTGGTCACCAAAGGACTCGCGACCCAGAACCTGCTCCAACTCCATAGCCAGCAGATCGAACAAATCAGCCTTCTGCCAATGTGACTGTGTCAGCGCATCCTGTGCGTTTGCCATCGCCTGAAGACGGGCATTGAAAGAATCTGAAAATTCATCCAGCGATTTTGAATGCAAGAGAGTTTGGCGGCTGATCGCCATAATCCGCGCGATGGAATTCTTGATTCTATGCTTCATTTCTTGAAGCAGAAGCTCTTTATCTTCCATTTTTCTTTCGCTGAGGGCTCGCTGTCTGTGTGCAGAAACAAGCGCCTGCAATTGGGCGTGTATCACATAGGCAACGGCCATAGCAAAAAGCACAGAAGACACGGCGATGAAATAGGGCAGGATTTGATCCAGGCTCCATGCGGTCCCCTTTTCAATCCCGATATCCAACATCCAGGTTCGACCAGCAAATTTTGTTTTGCGCGTCACGATAGAGGAAAAGTCATCTCGCTCATCGTCAAACCCCGCCGCGACAAAGAGCGGCTTTGCGTTGGCTTCAACATCATAAGCCTTCACTTTGATGGCGAGAGTTGGTTTTTGCCGCAGAACTGCGTTGAACAGATCTCCGGCCCGGATGGGAGAATAGACAAACCCTTTAATGGGTGCCGTTTGCCGCGTATTATCAACCTCAAAACCGGTCGCGGGCGCGTATACGGGCGCATATGCCAAAAATCCCGCCTGCTTTTCACTGGTCATTTCTTGCACCAGCTGAACGGGCGCAGTCGCCACGATCTCAGAGGCCAGCATGGCGGTTTCCATCGCGGCCCTTCGGACCGGTTCTTGAAACATATCAAAGCCGATGGCTGCATTGTTTCTGGGATTGAGAGGCTCAAGCAGCATAATCGGAGTGCGCCGCTCTTGATCACTCTCAGGCCAAATTACACGGTCACCGGCGTAATCGCGCGTGATCTCTGCCTGTGCAGCGGCTTCCTGACCTCGATCAATGAGCTTTGCAAAGCCGATTCCCAGAACACCGGGATAGGTCTCATCCACCTCTAGACCGGACACAAAAGTCTTGAATTCCTCGCGGGTGACATTGCCTCGATGTGACATATACAACGAGCGCGTCGCGCGAAGCAGTGACAAATTTCGCCTAAGGCGCTCGGAGAGGCGATCAACCACTTCATCCGCTAGTCCCTGCGCTCGGATTTCGCTGGCATGATGCGCAGCTTCATACAGTGTGAAGGACATTGCCAACCCGATCGTGAGAATTGCGCAAAAGACGACCGGTGGCAAAAAGCGCTGCATTGGCACTATTATTTCCTGACCATACAAGGAGAAACAAGACAAAATTCGATTGGCGAATTTTGAGGCTTATGCTTGATTTTAAAGAGGATTTGGTTGCAGTGGCTGCGACTGCAGGCAAGATGCATCAAGCGGTGCCTGGGATGTTTGCATCACCAAGCTGATCATTTTTGCCAAGTCATGGATCCGATAAGGCTTGCCAATGACGGGAACGGCCTCAAAGCCCGGCACGCCAGTCAAAAAGCCATCGCACGCCGTGGTGAATACAAGCGGGATGTTCAAGGCTTTGATCGCCTGCAAATGGTCCTCGGACTGATCCATCATCAATCCTGTATCGTAAAAGATGCAAGCAAAGGGGCCATCGTTCGAGAGCACGTATTTCAAACGATTGGGTGAAATAATCCGAGAGCGAGACCCAAAGAGCCGCTCAATGTGATGCTCCAGCTCCAAGGCTACAACATACCATGATTCAACGATTAGAAAATCCGGTCCTCTGGCAGTCATGTCTCGTTCCTCAATAAGAGCAATCGAATAACCGAGTATCGTACGGGCCAGAGGGTATGGCATTTAAAAAAGACATAGCGAGACAGGCTTTTGGAACTATTATCCTTTTGTCCCGTTATCTCTTTAACACATAAATGGGTGGGTGAGTACATGAACAAAAATAAGGCTCGCGCAGCGCGCACAGAGTGTGAAAATTGTCCGTTGCAGCGAAATAAAACGTTTCGCGATTTTGATCCGGAAGAGTTGGATTTTGTTTCCGACTTTAAAAAGGGCGAACTACGCGCGGACTCAGGCGCGACCATATTAGTGGAAGGGAGCAACAACCCGCACCTCTATACAGTATTGAGCGGATGGGGCTTTCGCTCAAAATTGCTGGAAGATGGCCGTCGACAAATTCTCAATTATGTAATGCCGGGCGATATGATCGGGTTGCAGGGATCAATCATGGGAGAAATGGAACACACGGTCGAAGCACTTTCAGCCATGACCCTGTGTGTGTTCGAGCGTGAAAACTTGATGAATTTGTATGTAAAACACCCCGATCTTGGCTATGACGTCACATGGATTGCCGCCAGAGAAGAACGTATTCTCGATGAACATCTGGTGAGTGTGGGTCGGCGGACAGCAATAGAACGCGCAGCCTACCTTTTGGCCTATATCTATCAAAAAGCGGCCTCAGTGGGGCTTGCACAAGAAGAAGAAACAGAATTATCGATTACGCAACAACATATCGCCGACACACTGGGGTTGTCGATCGTTCACACGAACAAGACCCTGCGCAAGTTGGCGCAAAGAGATCTCATCAAGTGGAAAGAGCGTGGTTGTGAGGTCCTCAATATTGAGGGTCTTTTGGAAGTTGCAGGTTGGGAAGGCCTGACCGCACAGAGCCGGCCGCTCATATAGCGGCAGGGCACTGTGATCCTTAGGCCAGCATGCCCGATTGTCTTAGGCACCCAGAACTCTTTTTAAAAACAAAACGAATTACATTTTTTTCTGGCCCTTATCCAGATTGTGACGTCTGCCAATAACGAGGCAACAACTGGCGCAGAATGATCGGGGCGACCACGGCCAATCCCACCGCTGTTGCAATCAGATTTGGCGCCACCAGCAGCAAGGCGGCAACAACCAGCACGATCCTCTCGAACCAGTAGAGCGGGGCAAAAAGCCAGTTGGAAACGGCCGATGCCAACACCCAGATTCCAAGGACAGCTCCGCCGAAGGCCAAAGCGAAAGCCTGCCAGGTGAAGCCGTCTGTGACAATCAGGAGAGCTGGTTGGAAGGCGAAGACGAAGGGAACGAGGGCCTTGCCCATGCTGAGACGAAAAGCCGTATTCCCCGCCTTGAAGGCGTTCGCGCCAGCAATGCCTGCACCGGCATAGGCTGCCATGGCCACCGGCGGCGTCACATCCGCGAGCACGCCGTAATAGAAGACGAAATAGTGAGCCACCATCTGCTGTACCCCGAGCAGGCCAAGAATGGGGGCAGCGACCGCGACCATGATGATATAATTTGCGGTCGTGGGAATACCGCAGCCCATCAGAATACAGACCACCGCGGTCAGCATGAGAGTGAAAAGCAGGGTCAGTGCGGGCACCGTCATCAATTCGAAAGGCAAGAAAGCGATCATCTCATGCACGGATGCTGCCCATCCTTGCGCGATGCTGGTGACCATATAAGCAATCTTGAACCCGACACCAGTCAGAGTGACAACACCAATCACAACACCCACGAGCGCGGCAGCTGCGGTCACCGACAAGGACTGCTTGGCGCCCATAATGAAGCCTTCAAAGATCTCATGAGCCGCTCCCCTGATGCCCCCAATGAGACCTGATTTCTGAACCTGCTGAATGGCCAGAACGACGATGCAGGCAGAGATGGAATAGAAGGCTGCGGCAAACGGGGTGCGCCCGGACAACAGAACCGCGACCAGAATGGCCAATGGCAAGACCGACAGCCAGCCCTTTTTCAGCACTTTCCAGGCGTTTGGCAACTCCGATGGCGACAGGCCTCTAAGGCCCAGACGACGGGCTTCCAGATGGACCTGCACCAGAACGCCGAAGAAATGCATGAAAGCCGGAACGAGCGCGGCGGTCAGGATCGTTGTCAGCGGCACATTAAGATATTCGATCATCAGGAAGGCAACAGCCCCCATAACGGGCGGGGTGATTTGCCCACCGGTTGAGGCGGCCGCTTCAACGGCGGCGGCAAAATGGCGTGGATAGCCAATGCGGATCATGGCGGGAATGGTGAGCGCTCCGGTGGTCACCGTGTTGGCGATGGACGAGCCGGAAATCGACCCCAGCATGGCCGAGGACAGGACGGACACTTTTGCCGGTCCACCGGCATAGCGTCCAGCAAGGGCGGACGCCACATCGATAAACAACTGCCCCAAGCCGATGCGCGTGGCCATGACACCAAACAGCACGAAATGGAACACATAAGTGGCGATAACCCCAAGGGCCGTACCGTAGATCCCTTGGGACGTGAGATAGAGATGGTTGACAATATTGGCCCAACTTGCACCCGGATGAACAAGAATTCCCGGCATGGATTTGCCGAAATAGGCATAGGCAATGAAAAGAAGGGCGATCACTGGTAACGGCCAACCCATGGAGCGGCGCACCGCTTCGAGCAGCACGACGATCATGATCGTCCCCATCAAAACGTCGATAGGCAAAGGATTACCGACGCGGAAGGCCAGCTCGCTATAGATCCAGGGAACATAAAGCGCACTAAGCACCCCGGCAATGGCAAGAGCCCAGTCGATCAGTGGCAGCCCGAAAGGCGCTTTCCAACTCGGCGTGACGACCCTGTTGCTGAATGCAGAGAAACTGAGAAACACCACCAGCAATGTAACACCCAGATGCAGCCCCCGATGAATTGTTGCCTGGGGAATGCCATAGCCGGCTGTATAAAAATGGTAACTGGAGAGCAGAAACAGGACTATCGCTGTGATGACGCTCAGTGGCCAGCCCAAGCTTCGAAAGCGTAGCTCCGGATCAAATTCTTCCTCGATTGCCTGAAGTTCTTCGGCAGAAAGAGGATGAATATCCTCGCCATCGTCCTGTATGTTGGTGGCCTTAGTCATCCCATGCGCTCCTGTCGGATAGTGGAAAAGGGGCCGAGATCTGCCTCGCCCCCCTTTGATCTATCGAGAGTTCGAGCATGAGCCCGAACCAATGCGGCTTACTTCACAAGGCCAGCTTCTTTGTAGAATTTCTCAGCACCCGGATGAAGCGGAATGCCAACGCCGTTAAGGGCGGTATCCAGCGTGATCATCTTGCCTTTGGCATGGCCAGCATCAAGCAGCTTGCGGGTATTTTTGTTCCAAAGAGCCTTGGTGATGTTATAGACAAGCTCTTCTGGCTGGTCAGAACTCGTTACCCACTGGGCACCAACGGAAAGCGTATTCACGCTGTCTGCATTGCCTTCATAGGTGCCGCCCGGGATGGTGTCTGGACCAAAGAACTTGAAATCTTCGCAGATCTTTGGCGCTTCTTCGCAGGTGATCGGGATCAGTTTGACATCGTGCTGGCTGGCCAGCTCGGAGATAGCACCTGCAGGATAGCCACCGACGAAGAAGAAGGCATCCATTGCACCGTCGCGCATCCGGTCAGCAGCCTGATCGGGTTTGAGATACTCCGGTTCGATATCCTCTTCGGTAAGGCCATAGCCGTTCAGGATGATCTTCGCATCAACAAGGGTGCCCGAGCCGGGTTCGTCCATGGAAACACGTTTCCCTTTGAGATCGGAAACGCTGTTGATGCCGGAATCGGCGCTGACCACGAGGTGGATGCTTTCCGGATAAAGGTTGGCGATGGCACGCAGTTTTTCAACCGCCGGCTTGCCTTCCCAGATGCCGGTTCCTGTGTAGGCCCAGGTTGCGACGTCGGACTGCGAGAAGCCCGATTCAAGCGTTCCGCCAGCGATGGCGTTGATATTGGCAACAGAGCCGTTGGCTGACAGAGCCGAAGCAACAAGACCCGGAACGCCGCAAGAGCCGCCTTTGTCGCAAGGACGAGATCCCGGAGGGTTCGAAATCGCGTTGGCAAGAAGGCCGCCAATCGGATAGTAGGTTCCAGCTGTCCCGCCAGTGCCGATACGGAAAAATGCCATCTCCTGAGCCATGACCGCCGAAGCGCTCAGGCTCAGGGCAATTGCTGCGCCTGCGAGCATCCTAAAATGTTTCATAATTATCTCCCGATTTTTAACTGCAGTGACCAAAAAAATAAGCCTAACAAGACTCAGAGCACAAGTCGATAAAATTAGTCATCCATTGCAATAGGATGTATTCGGCAGCCAATGGAGTTGTCTTGACCGAATGAAGTGCAATGAATTCTCCGGTGACGAGGGCATGGTGGACTTGATGAACACTTCTCGCCTTATCCAGAACCAAGGTTATTCAATTCCTTGCCAAGTAGTCTAGAGTTACAACACCTATGATTGCATCGAAAAGCTGCTCTCGCAGTGCGGCATTCTATCGCGCCATCCTTCTTTAAGCGGGAAATATCGATTTTGCAAATGGCATTGGATTTTGCTTTTTGGGCAGGGATTAGGCGGAGCCGCCGTCGGCGCGCAGGGTTTGTCCGCTGATCCATCGACCATCTTGACCAGCTAAAAAGGCCACAGCGGCTGCGATGTCTTCTGGCGCCGTCATGCCGCTAGAATTCAACGCCGGAACGCATTGTGAGGAAGTGCCTTTAACCAGCAACGGTGATGACCAATGATGCCGACATAGGGCACCACTTGGCAAGAGAGGGATTTGGCGTTGCGCAAGCGCCAAAATATCGTTTTCTGGATCGGGTGATCGAGATACTTGAAGGTGTGGGCTATTGAGCGCTGATCTTGGTCATTTGAGCAAAAGCCATGAAGCAATCGGCAATCTGGCGTCCAGATCACCGATGAACCTCACGCGCGTTGCTACTTGTCTTGCCCGCCTGCTCCCGAAATGCCATCGCGGGGCAATGACGACGGACCGGTGATGGATGGAGCAGTCGTTTTCATTGCCTTGATAAATTTAAACAGATCACTGTCCGTTGATAAAACGAGCGTTGTTCCTGCTGAAATAATATCTTTATAGGCCTGCAGCGTGCGGGTAAATTCATAAAATTCGACGGTCTTGGGATCGGAATTATAGGCCTTGGCATAGATGCTGGCGGCGGTCGCATCTGCCACACCTCGGATCTGCTCAACCGCCCGATAGGCCTCGGACTGTATCTTGTTCAGGTCTCTGACGCGATTGCCGCGAATACGGGCCGCTTCGCCGTTGCCTTCTGACAGGAAGCGCTCGGCAATCTGGCGCCGCTCAGAGATCATGCGGTCATAAATCTTCGGCCGCACGCTTTCGTTATAGTTGATGCGTTTGAACCGGATATCGAGAAGCTCAATGCCGAAGACACCGACCTTCTGGGCCGCAGCTTCAAATATCTGTCGTTCCACAAGGGCTCGGCCCTTGGTGATGGGCACCAGCGCGCCGATATCCTGGGCACGTTCTTCGTCGGTCAGAAGCGTATCACGCAAGGGGGTTCGATCCTTGCTCGTTCGAATGATCTCGATAAGCTCATGCTTGGCAACCGCATTGCGGGTCTCACTCCCAAGTATATCGTCAAGGCGCGATTGAGCACTACGCTCGTCCCGCAAGCGCAGAAAATACTGAAGAGGTTCGACAATCCGCCAGCGTGCAAACAGGTCGACCGAAATATAGAGCTTGTCCTTTGTCGGCATATCCGAAGGACTGCCATCCCATTCCAGAACCCGCCGGTCGATGGGATGAACCTCTTGAATGAAGGGGATTTTCATCTTCAAACCGGCCGTGACAATCGGCTTGCCCACAGGCTTGCCAAACTGGGTAACGATGGCCTGTTCCACTTCGCTGACAGTGTATAAGGACCCACTGATGGCATAGACCAAAGCGACGATGACCAGCCCCAAAATTGCAGATGTGATTTTCATGGCTGGCTTCCTTGTTGTCCGCGGAGATTGAGGAGCGGCAAAATGCTACCTGTCGTCTGATCGACGACGATCTTGGACTTGATGCCAGGAAGAACAGACTGCATGGTTTCTATATAAATCCGGCGGCGCGTCACTTCGGGAGCCTTTTGGTATTCCGAATAGAGCGCGGTGAACCGGGCTGCGTCCCCCTCCGCTTCATTGACCCGCTTCAGTCGATATCCATCAGCTTCGCGAATCCGCTGGTCCTTCTCGCCTTCGGCAAGCGGAATTACCTTGTTATATTCGCGTCGCGCCTCGTTGATCAGCCGCTCTTTTTCCTGTTGCGCCTGGTTCACCTCGTTAAAGGAAGACTGAACCGGTCCGGGAGGATTGATATTCTTGAGCTGGACCTGATCGATACTGATGCCCATCGCATATTTTGACGACAGCGCCTGCATCTTCAAAAGGGCTTCACTTTCAATTTCTTGTCGCCCGATGGTGATGACTTCATCGACTGTGCGATCGCCGACCACCTCCCGCATGACGGATTCAGATACATAGCGCAAAGTTGCGCGTGGTTCGCGCACCTCAAACAGGAACTTGACCGGATCGGAAATGCGGTATTGCAGAACCCACTCCACCAGAGCAGCGTTCAGATCTCCGGTGACCATTTCAGTTTCAAGTCGCCCATCTGTCGGGGTTTGGTAGGCATCGTTGGCGCCCGGCGTGGTGAAACCGAATTCCTGTTTCAGCTGACGCTTAATCGGCACGATCGTCGCAACGTCAATCCCGAACGGCAACTTGAAATGAAGACCAGAAGGCACTTGGGAAGAATATTTCCCAAACCGCTGCACCACAGCAATCGAGTCACTAGGAACCGTAAAGTATGATGACCACGCAAACAGGGCCGCAAGAACCACTGCACCTGCAATAATCATAGTGCGCAAGGCGGGCGGACCGTTGGGGAACAAACCTCCCAGCTGCGGGCCTCCCTGTCCGAAGAGAGTGTTGAAGTTGCCGGGCTTTGAACGGCCCTTCGGATTCCAAGGTCCTTCATTGTTGGACCCGTTGCTATGCTCAGGCATGCTCTTTCCTTCGATAGTCGATACACGGAACATCTAAGACAATCGAATTGGCCAGAGACGCTTATGCGTTTGAAATGATGCGCTCTTTGTGTATGCGCATCATCTCGAGGCGAGAATTCAGCCCTTGGGCTTTTGCTGTTTTTGGGCAGCTTGCTTGGGGCCAACACTGATCGGTGCGATCTTTGTGTCTTTAATTATCGCATCTGTCTTTTGGTTATTTTCAGCTTCAGCGGCGCGGGTTGTCAGATCTTTGAAAGACATCATAATCATCCTTTTGTTTGTATAATTATTTTGGAGCTTATTGCGTCTGGTCTTCAATTCCGGCCTTAGCTACAAACCTTCATCCCCTATATTTCTTGGATTTCATCGGCCCAGACACTGAAATTCATCAGGGTGTTTTTGCCGAATGTCTGTGTCAGAGGAACGTCTGCGGCATCGCGTCCGCGCGCCACCAGAATGCGCCCGATGCGCCGGCTATTGTTGCGCGGATCAAAAACCCACCAGCGACCGGACAGATAGACCTCCATCCAAGCGGCAAAATCGCCGGGAGGATACGGGCCTTGCTCTCCAATGTCGCTGAGATAGCCGGTACAATAGCGTGCCGGTATGTTGAGGCAGCGGCAAAGTGCGATGGCAAGATGGGTATAGTCGCGACAGACACCTTTGCGTTCCGTCATTGTTTCAAATGCGGTACGGGTCGCTCGCGCATGCTCATATCCGAAAGTGACATGACCATGGACGAAGTCACATATGGCCTGAACACGCGCCCAACCGGGGGCCGTATTCTCAAACAGGCGCCACGCTTCTTCAGACAGCAGGTCGGTTTCGCAATATCGGCTTCCCAATAGATAGACCAGCGTATCGGCAGGCAAATGCTGAACATCAAATTGCATGGCATCAGGCGCGATTGGATCGGGTTCTCCTTTATCGCGGAAGATCCCGTCTGTTTTGATCTGGAAGTCACCGCCAGGAGCGATCAACCTGGTACACCAGTTTCCAAAACCATCCCGGTAGCTTTCCAAAGGAACACTTGGTGACGAAACCAGAAAATCAGGTCGTTCCAAGTCGCCAAAATGTGAGTAATGGACGTTCAGAACAGCGACCATTGGTGTGTCCTGGGGGAAGTTAAAGTTAAGCTGGCAGCCAAGATTGATGCGCATATATTGTCTCCGAGGCTTTAGTCTCTTAAGCCTGATTGTCTAGGAAAAATGAGGAAAAGCACAGGACGCTGGATGGAAACTCCTTTGGGTCGTGGCTTTGATGATCCGGGCGTCTTCAAAAAGGATTGAAAGAGCCGTTTGTATCTGACTATCCCGGATCGTGGTAAATGACAGCCAGTGGCTCAACCGGCTATTTGTCGAGATTAAGAGCAATCAGGCAAGCCTGAGCCAAATCGCGGTTCGGCTTTTCTGTGCCCGGAACCGTCGCCCAGCCACTTTCCATAACCACGTCACGTCGCTTGTAGCTCGAAGCGTCCTTGATTTTTGTGACGGTTGTCTGACGATTCATGTCTTTCTTGGATTGATCAACACAGACAGGAACAAGGGCTGTGATCACATCGTCATGAGCCATGGATACTGCCATTTTGTTGGAGGCAGACGCTGTCATCCAGCCGCCCCAAGCAAATCCGATAACACCAACGCATACCGCGCCAATTACAGCGCCATATAGTCCAGGTTTTAGCCATTCAGGGGTATTCATATCACATTCTCCTGCGGCAAAATCACCGCTCTTCTGCGGGCAGGTTACTTCGCCTGCGCAGAACGGGTACTGATCAAAGTTAACCTCGAAAGACTATTTGCAGCTTGAGCGAGCTCTCTGGCTTCCTAACACCCAAAAACCAACCCGCGAGAAATCCAATTGGAAAGAGCCACTCTTCCGCCTAGAGCGCCTTTAAGATAAACCGGGTCACCGGTTTCGAATTAAACGCCATTTCTCAGCATGGTATTGCATTCTCGTGAACAGGTGTCCCCGAGAATTGCTCTAGAAGCCCGCATCAGGTCCCAATCTGTAGAAAGATTTCCTTGTCCTGCCATAAGCACGCACCGCGGCGTTCTGAATGCGAGATCTCAGCGCCTCGAAGGCTTGTTTGTGTGGTTGGCTCCCTTCGTTATAAGACTTCATAACAAGATCAAGCGTCTCGACAGTCATGGAAAAGCGGACTTCCATGATGCCATCATATCCGGAAAACCGGACAATGCCTGTATCTTCATCGACGTTACAGGTCTGGTTTGGAAAGACTAAGCCCATGATGATCTACAGCTGAAAAACCAGCGTCCTCTAAGGGGGTCGGTAAAGATGTCGGCATTTGGTCGCTGCTGCGGGCTTTCCATTGGTATGTTTGCAAACCACGCAATCGCGATTAGCGCATGTCGCACTATATCGGTCACTTTCTTCATTGATCTCACCACTCTCTATTCATCAAAATGATCCATTCGCCGCGTCGCCATCCCGTTGAACGGGGAATGAAAACAGACACTCTTTTGGTGGAACACAGCCGGAGCACCAAGGCGCATAAATTTGCGAGCCACGCCTCGTGTGCCCGTTATCGGTGACGCCCCGCATTGCCTCCGTCGATGATCTTGTTGATCAGCACTGAGACCTGGTGGTGCGTTTCGGCATCCTTGGTATTTTTGGCCACATTCTCGTGCGCGGCGGCAGCATCTTCCAGAACCCCGAGTATCTGGGCGTCCGTCATGATCTTGTGATCATTCAGCGCCAAAAGAAGTGACTCGCAGATTGAAAGCGCAGCAATCCCTGCAATGGGTTGTATCTCGCTCATATTTTAATTCCCTCAAAGAATTGGCGACAATTTATTTTCCCTATCTTCCCAAACATTCCGATATGATGGACTGATCAAGATCAGCATCTTGAGTTGTTTCTCCCTGCTGTCAAAAGGCGTGCTGCTGCAATGAAGACGATACTGAACACGCCAATCGCAAAGAAGCTAAGCGCTTTCATTGGGTTGTCAGACCACGAACTCGAGATTTTGGGGCAATTGCTCAAAAAGAGCAGAAAAGTACAAGTCGGGCAGGATCTGGTAAAACAGGGCGAGACCAATCAGGCCGCCTTCATTTTGATGAGTGGCTGGGTTTGCTCTTACAAAATTCAGGCTGACGGAACCCGGCAGATCGTTGATTTCCAGATACCCGGTGATTTCCTGGGCGTAAGAAGTGTCCTGTTTCACACCTCCGACCACAACATCGAACCCATAACGGAAATTGAAGTATGTGAAATCTTGATGCCCGGCCTTCTCGCCACCTTTGCTCAATATCCACGGCTTGCCATGGCTCTGCTCTGGGCCCTGTCACGGGATGAAGCCATGGTCGTTGAGCACTTGGTCAATATCGGGCGTCGCAATTCAGCAGAGCGCATGGCCCATTTTCTGCTCGAGATGGATGCCCGTCTTTCCCTCATCGGGCATGGCAGCAAAGCCGGCTTTTCCTGTCCGCTCACTCAGCCACTTCTGGCCGACGCGCTGGGCCTGAGCGCGGTGCATGTCAACCGGGTCTTGAGACAATTGCGCGAAACAGGAATGGTTACATTTCGCGATGGGCTGGTGGTCTTTGACAATTATGATCGCCTTGTCGAATTTGCCGATTTCGACTCATCATATCTCGATCAGGCAGGCCCTCTTTTGAAATAGGGTGACCAAATCCCATACACCCACGGCCATGCGACTGGATGGTCCACCCAGTCGGTCCCATAGATGCTGAGAGGAACTTACGGCCTGACGTTGCTTAAGACCGCTTCGATCATGGAATCTGCGCGGGAAACCGGCTCCGTCGCTTCCAGAAGATCAGTCGGGAAATCGATGCCGCTCTCATCCATAAGGACCGAGCCGATCTCCTCGTTGGACATTTCGATACGGCGCGCCACTTTCTGCAAAACATGGTGAGCCTCAAGCCGGCCCAGTCTTCTGGACAGAAACATCATGATGGCCTCGGAATGAATGAGACCGTGGGTCAGGCTTAGATTGCTTTGCATTTGATCGCGATTAACAACCAAACCAGACAGAAGATCATGGCTCAAAGACACAATCCCGGCCAAATGCGAAACGGCATCGCAAAGCGCAACCCGCTCTCGATAGCCTTGACCGATGCCGCGCTCATATTCCTGCAGCATCGCGTCAAGCAAGACGCCGGGAACATGCTGGATCGAACGTGCAGATTCGACGATGGCCTCACACATAACCGGATTGCGCTTTTGAGGCATCGTAGACGAGCTTCCCCGCCCATCCATGGCCGGCTCGACAAGCTCCCTGACTTCCGTTGACATCATGAGCGCGATATCCATCGCCATTTTGCCAAAGGCTGCCGCCAAGGTGCCAAGCGCACTTGCCAAAAGCGCCATCCTGTCCCGGCTGACATGCCAGGAGATATCCGGACAGGCAAGTCCAAGACGCCTTGCCAGCGCCTCTCTTACCTCCGGCCCTTCGTCACCAAGCGACGCGAGCGTGCCCACCGCCCCGCCAAATTGCAAAACAGCCACCTCTTCACGGGCTTGCCGCAGCACCCGCCCTGTTCTTTCAATCTGATCAAGCCAGACGGCGACCTTGTAGCCAAATGACAGCGGGACGCCATGCTGAATTTTGGTCCGCCCCGGCATTGGCGTGTCGCGGTGCTGGTCCGCAAGCAAGGCAAGTCTCTCCTTGACCGGTCCCAGATCACTCAATATCGCGTCTGTGGCTTCGATAAGTTGCAGCACCAGAGCGGTGTCCATGGCGTCTTGAGTGGTGGCTCCATAATGAACCCACTGGCCATGATCGCCGACCTTTTCGGCCAATTGTGCAACCAGCGAAACAATCGGATAGCCGACCACCGCAGCGCCTTGACGCAGACTGTCAAAGTCAATGGCATCAACAGCGCAACTCTTGACGATCGGATCGATGGCTTCCCTGGGAATGACCCCAAGGGCACCTTCTGTTTCTGCAAGTGCAGCTTCGAAGCGCAGATACGCATCGACCGTTCCTTCCTCACCGAAGATTTGCTGGGAGCGGCGATAACCTGTTGTATTGGTAACAAGTCCGGGAGCGGTCGATGCGAGGCTCATGGTCTTAATCCTCAAGGAGCGATGGCTTCTGGAATGGCAACGCCGATTTCCTTATAGTAACGGGCGGCACCGGGATGCAGAGGAATGAATGTATCCTTGGCGATATTCTCTGCAAGGCTTTGTTTGGCAGACGAATGGGTTGCCACCATCCGGTCATAATTTTCAAGAACCGCTTTTGTGATCTCATAAGCCAACTCATCGGACATGGATGCATCGGCCACAATGAAGTTCCACATGGCAAGCGTTTGAATATCTTCGGTCGGGGTCTTGTAGGTGCCCTTCGGAATCGTGAAATTCACCGCATAAGGGTTGGCTTCCAGAATGCCCTTGCGTGTCTCTTCAGACATTCCAAAGAAGGTAACCGGCTGCGTGTTTTCCAGTTCGGACAGTGCCGGATGCGGAATGCCGCCTGCGGTCACGATTGCATCAAGGCGCCCATCGGCAAGCTGGCTGGCCTGATCGCCAATGCCGCCATATTGCAGTTTGGCATTGATGTCGAGCGATTTGAGCCAGCGCGTCCAGAAGGTGCCGCCGGTTCCTGCCCGTGGGCCAGCCCCAACACGCAGGCCATCGAGCTGCTGCAAAGAGTCTGTGCCATTGCTGGCAAGGGCAACCATCTGAAACGGAGTTGGATACATGGCAAACAGAACGCGAAGGTCCTTATATTCAACACCCGGAGCCAATTCGAGCGTCCCATTCATGGCCTCATAAGCCGGCCCGGATGTGGTCATGCCAAGCTCCACCTGACCGCTCTTCAACAAGACCAGATTCTGTGCCGGTCCCTGCGTCTGTCTTGTTGATGTGGCAACACCGACCTTGTCGGTCACGATCTGCGCAACACCCTCACCATAGATGGCATAGACGCCTCCGGGCGATGCGGTTGAGATCGTCATGGACTGGGGACGCTCCTGAGCGGCAACAGGCAGACTGAAGCAGAGCGCAAGCGCGGCCGCCGTGAAGCTTTTGATTAGATTGGACATGAAATTCCTCCTCTTTCATTGGTTCATTAACGGGATAAAAGAAATGATCAGGCTGCAAATTCAGGTTGGCGGGTTGACCGTCTGCGTGCCCATAAGACCAGTCCCACAGCAAGCGCGGCGCCAATGGCATCGGTCGAGGAACTCGACCACAAAAGCAACAGGGCTGCCGCCGCCGCGACAACGCGCTCAGCCACGGAACAGTTGCCAAACAACTGCCCCTCACCTGCAACCGCAATCAGGTAAACGGCAACAACGGCTGTGCCGAAGACAAACAGAGTTTCCGTCCAGCTTCCTTGCAACAGGATTTCCGGGCTGGTGTAGAACATGAAGGGCAAAACGAACGCTGCGATACCAAAGCGCATGGCTCGAATGGATGTCGGCCATGGCTTGCCTCCTGCAATAGCCGCTCCGGCAAAAGCGGCAATGGCCACCGGCGGCGTGATCGCCGAGATAACGGCGCAGTAGAAAACGAACATATGGGCTGCAAGGGCAGAAATTCCCATTTGCATCAGCGCGGGCGCAACAACCGCCGCCGCGATGGCATAGGCCGCCGTGGTCGGCATCCCCATCCCCAGAATGATGGAAATCATCATGGCGAGCAGGAAGGCAATGGCTTCATTTTCACCCGCAGCGGAAAGCAATACGGATGAAAAACGGCCACCGAGTCCGGTCAAGCCAAGAACACCCACGACAATGCCCGCGCAGGCCATGACGCTGATCAGCTGCAGGGACTTGCGGGAAGAATCCGCCAAACCGGTCCAAATCACACGCATCATCACACGCAAAACGGTCGGCACCTTGGCAGCCTTGCCCTTGACCACGGCCAGCCCGGACATCAGCACGATGCTTGAAATGAACGCGATCGCACCAGCATAATTTACCTGTATCCCGGTCAGCGGCAGAATAATGAACAGCAACAGCGGCAAAGCCAGGATGACCGAAGGGAAGTTCAGTTCTCGGCAAAGCAACACAAGCAGCGCAGACGCAAGCCCCCAAGTGCCAGCCGCGATGATCGAGAAACCCGACAGCAGCAAATAGAGCAGCACGATCAGCGGCAGCAGCATGAAGGCATCGCGTGCAAGGTCGCGGAATTTGGGCAATTCTTCACGCGGCACCCCATTAAGCCCAAGCCGACGGGCCTGCAGGTCAACCGTGAGATAGATTGCCAGATAAAAGAGCAGACAGGGAAAAGCAGCTGCAACGACAATTTCCGAATAGGGAATACCGGTGATCTCGGCCATGATGAAGGCCCCTGCCCCCATGACGGGCGGCGCCAGCTGCCCACCAGAAGACGACGCAGCTTCAATCGCCCCGGCACTTTCCTTGGGATACCCAACCCGGCGCATGAGCGGAATGGTAAAGGTACCCGACGCAACGACATTGGCGACAGCTGATCCCGATACGGTGCCAAACAGCAAACCGGAGAAAACCGACACCTTGCCTGGCCCGCCTCGAGCAGACCCGAAAAGCGCCATCGCAAGGCGCATGAAATAGTCCCCCGCACCCGATGCCTGCAAGAAAACGGCAAAGGCAACGAACAGGATAATGTAGCGCGAAGACGCAGCCACCGTCATGCCAAAAATGGCATCCTGACTATAGATATAGGAGGCGAAATTGGCCGCATCAAAGCCAGAATGATGCAGGATTCCCGGCAACCATGGCCCTACGAAAACATAGGCGACGAAGCATAAGGCAATAGCTGGCAGAATGATCCCGGCAACACGACGGGCAAATTCCAGCACCACCAGACTTCCAACAATCCCGCAGACAAAGTCACCAGTGGTGGTGATCACGCCCGTTCGCATGATCAATTGTTCAAGATTGATCGCGACATAGGCCGTACACCCCACAGCGCCTGCAATCAGCGCCCAATCGATAAGGCTAACGCTGCGCCCCTTCTCACCCGCCCAAACCTTGATACCGATGAACGCGAGCACTGCGCCCATATTGACGTGAATGACACGATAAACCCATTCATCGATCGCCCAAAAATTGAGAACGGCGAGATGAAAAAGCGCATAAAGCGCCGAGAGAACCATCAGAATGATGGTCAGCGTTTTGGAAAGGCTTCTGTCTTGCCCCTCACTGTCCAACTCCTGCGCTTTGTCAACGTCAGCAGCTTTACCCACACCCTCAAGTGTCTCGGCAGCCATATTTCTCTCCCCCGACTTGTCATAACTTGTACGAACAAGTAAACTTATACGGACATATTGATCCAAGTCTTTTCTTGTGTCAAGACTAAAGCCACGCAGAATCACACCATGAACCCGAGGAAACGATGGGCAAACGCTATCTAGATGTCGCCGCGCAGATCACGAAAGAGCTGAAATCAGGGCTTTTCAAGGTTGGCGATGCGTTGCCAAGTGAGGCAGCCTTGAGTGACCGCTTCAAGGCCAGCCGCTCAACGGTAAGAGCTGCAATGGCAGAGCTTCAGCGCCTCGGCATGATAGAGAGAAAACAGGGAGCGCCAACACGCGTTCTGTCCAACGAGCCACCGACCACCTATGTCCACTCCATGTCGGTGACGGGCGATCTGATGCAATTTGCCGGACCATCCTGGCGCGAAGTTCAGCAGATTGAGCCGCTGGTTGCAGACGATCAACTGGCAGAACGTCTCGGCGATCGGCCGGGTCGACGCTGGATTCTTATCCGCCAAACAAGGCATATTGAGGGGCAAGAGGTGCCTGTTGGCTGGACCGACATCTATCTCAGTGAAGAATATGGGCAAATAGCCGAGCAGATAAAAGACTTTCCCGGCCTCATCTATGTACTGCTGGAAAAAGAGACCAGCGTCATAATTCATAAAATAGAACAAACGATTAGAGCGGTGCCGGTCCCCGACGACATCGCGCCTGCCCTGGACGTGACCGCTGGCGATCACGCTTTGGAGCTTCGCCGCCAATATCGTGATGCGAACAACAGCAGCCAGATCATAACGCTCAGTATTTTGCCTGCGAAAAATTACAGCTACGAGATTACCCTGCGGCGTCAGGCCTGAGCGGCTTTTGGGGTGAGACCCAGCCCGCCTTGCTCATGGCAAGTGGGGCTGGACCCTCTATGCGCTGGCCTTTCTTGGCGCGGACTTGTTACCCCTGTTGGGCCTCGGCCAGACTTTGATCATCCTTGAAGACATGCTGAAAGCTTGGGCGAGCGATGATGCGGTCTCGATAGTCCGCAAACACGGCCCTTTCTGGCACGGCACCGAACATCATCGTCCAATGAAGAGCCGACGCCCATTGAATGTCTGCAAGGCTGAAGCGGTCACCCAAAAGGTAAGGGCCGTTCGACAGGGCCGTTTCCAAAACACCAAGCGTCTTCTCATAAGTGCCGTAGACTGACATGGATTCCGGTCCGGGATCCTTTGATTGCGCTTTATCGACAACAGCTGGCTCAAAACAGGCCGCATAAAAGACCATCCAGCGCAGATAAGCACCCCGGTCGGGATCAGAAATGCTCGGAGCGAGGCCTGCTTGAGGGAAACAATCGCCCAGATAGATGGCGATTGCGATTTGCTCGGTAACAATGGTCTCACCATGCTTGATGGCTGGCACCTTACCAAGCGGGTTGATCTTCAAATAGTCCGGCTGCCGGGTCTCTCCTGCTTTCTTGTTCAGCACTTGCATCTCATAGGACGCACCGAGTTCATCCAGAATGACGCGTGTGGTGCTCGAGCGCGTCTGCGGACAATGGTAAAGGGTCAGGTGTCTTTGATCAGTCATATCGCGGTCTCGTTTTCTCCGGTTGGGGTAGAATTTGGATAGGATCGAGAAAATACGTGACCATACCTGTCAAAATCTGTCAGGTATAAGTAGGATAATTCGTGAAAAGGAGAATTATTCATGCGTGCCAGCCGTCTCTTGAATATCCTGACCACTTTGCAGGCCTCAGGCCATGCTACGGCGACAAAACTGGCCGATGAAAATGAGGTATCGCTGAGAACCATCTACCGTGACATCGATGCGCTTTCAGCTGCGGGAATTCCGGTCTATAGCGAGCGCGGTCCAGAGGGTGGTTACAAATTGCTCGATGGCTATCGCGTTCGCCTCAATGGGATGTCTTCAGAAGAGCCGAGGCGCTGGTCTTTTCAGGCATGTCCGGGCCAGCTGCCATTCTCGGTCTTGAATCCATTTTGGCTGCCGCTCAAAGCAAGCTCATGGTAGCCTTGCCGGAAAATCTGCGTGAAGGGGCCGAGCAAATGCGCCAGCGCTTCTATCTGGACGCTTCCGCCTGGCATCAGCAAACCGAAGAGCCGCTTTATATCCGCGACATTGCCGACGCCGTCTGGCGCAGCGCCGTCATCCGGATGACATATCGCAGTTGGCATACCCAAAAGGACCGCACAGTCTGCCCGGTCGGCCTGATCCTGAAAAATGGGGCATGGTATATGGCCGCGATGACCGACGGCATCGTAAAAACCTACCGTGTCAGCCGCGTCTTGAAGATGGAAACAACATCGCAAACCTTCGCCCGTCCTCGCTCTTTCGATTTACCGACCTACTGGCAGGAAAACACCGAACGTTTGCAAAGTGACTTGTATCCGCACAGAGCCAAGCTGCGGATCACCGAGCGTGGCTTGCGGATTCTGAAAGGTATCAGCCCCGCCTATGTGTGCGCGCATATGGAAATCTCCAACCCTGATGCCAACGGCCATCGCATCGTTACCTTGCCAAGCGCGTCAAAAGAGCAGGCCATTCACGAGCTCCTCCAATTTGGCCATGAATTGGAGGTATTGGCCCCCGCCGAATTGCGAGAAGCCATGACGGCCACCACAAGGCAAATGGCGGCCCTTTATCAGCAATGATTGCCAAGGCAGCAAGCCACTATCGCGGCCTCCAGCACTGGAACAAGCCGCTTGCAAAGCTTGAAGCGCCAGATTAACCGACCAAAACGTCTTAACCTGTCCAAATCTTCATAAAGCCCCCTTTGAAAAGTGCGCCCCACTCCCCAACTCAGGGTTATTACGTAAATTCAAAGTCACTTTTTGCCCTTCAAGCTTACATCGGTTTGTCGGTGAGCAGCTAAAGCAAACAAGGGCTTACAAACCTTGCGTCGTTTCCAGTCCGGATGGCTGCGAGATCTGCAAGTGTCTTAAAGGCGGGTATGAAAACTGAATCGATAAGTCACTCAAACGGGTTTGCAGGCTGGTTTCCAGTCGTTCTTTCCGTCGTGCTTTTTGCATATTTTCTGTCATTCATTCCCGCAATCCAGAGCGGAAACACCGTCCGCTTTGCATGGCAGTGGGTGCCATCCCTTGGTGTTTCCTTGTCCTTTGTCATTGACGGGCTCAGCCTGACATTTGCTCTGCTGATCAGCGGTATCGGCAGTTTGGTCTTTCTTTATTCCAACACCTATCTTGCCGGTCATCAGCACTATGCGCGATTTGCCCTGTTTCTCACCGGCTTCATGCTGGCCATGCTTGGGCTGGTGCTTTCAGACAATTTGATCTCGCTGTTTGTCTTCTGGGAACTCACAACCATCACCTCCTATTTGTTGATCGGCTTTGGCCATGAAACGGCAAAGGGCCGGCGCTCCGCCTTGCAGGCCCTGTTCGTGACAGGGGCAGGCGCGCTTGCCCTTCTGGCAGGTTTCATCCTGTTGGGCCTGACCGCTGGCAGTTTTGAGCTATCCGAAATACTGAAACAGGGGGATGCACTCAAATCGAGCGCCCTGTATGGTCCGATTTTGCTGCTCATCCTTGCAGGCACCTTTACCAAATCCGCGCAATTTCCGTTCCACTTCTGGCTCCCGAACGCCATGGCAGCGCCCACACCGGTTTCGGCCTTTCTCCATTCGGCCACCATGGTTAAAGCGGGCATCTATCTAATGGCCCGTCTGCATCCGGCGATGTCGGGAACGGAAATCTGGATGTGGACGCTGACGATTGCAGGCACCTTTACGGCAGTTTTTGCAAGCATTCTCGCCGTGCGCCAAACAGACCTTAAACAGGCCCTGGCTTATACGACCCTGATGGCGCTTGGCACATTGACCTTGTTTCTGGGGCAGGATTCTGGCTACGCAATGACGGCGTTTGCCACCTTCCTGATCGTCCACTCACTCTACAAAGCATCTTTGTTTATGATGGTCGGCTGCATTGATCACAGCACAGGAACGAGGGATGCGAGGTTACTTGGCGGGCTTGGTCGTGCCATGCCTATCACCGCTTTGGCAGCCGCCTTGTCGGCGATGTCAATGGCCGGCTTCCCGCCATTCCTTGGCTTCATCGGCAAAGAGCTGAAATATGCTGGTGCCTTGGCCGTTGGCTCAGAACCATTCGTGGTTGCCATCAGCCTTCTTCTTGAAAACGCCCTCATGCTGGCCGTTGCAGGGATCGTCGCCTTCAAGCCCTTTTGGCGCCCATCAACCGGCCCCATGCCCAAAAAGCCGAAAGAAGCCCCTTGGCAATTATGGATAGGCCCCCTTTTACTGGCGGTTCTCGGTGCCGTCTTCGGTCTTTGGCCGGGCCTATTGCAAACATCCCTTGTCACGCCGACCGTCACGTCTCTTTTGGGCAATGCACAAGACGTCAAGCAGCTCAAGCTCTGGGCAGGGGTAAACCTGCCGCTCATTCTGTCAATTGCAACCGTTGTATTGGGGCTGGGCCTTTATCTGAGCCATCAAAGACTGCGTGCGGCCTTATCAAAAGCAGAAACCCGCTTGCCAAACTTTGACAGGGGGTGGAACAACTTTCTGGCGGGCCTGAAGGCGTTTGCCGCCTGGCAGGCGCACTTGATCCAGCATGGCATTTTGAGACGTTATATCTTTGTGACATTCGCCACTGCTTTTGCTGCGATTTCAGGCTCGATGATGGCGCGCTCTGTCTGGCCCGATATGCCTGACATGACGACAATATCCTTGAAGAATCTGGCGCTTGTCTTGTTGGTCATCACCGGCACGTTGGTGACCACCGTCACACGCTCCCGGATTACGGTCCTGGCCTCTCTGGGCGTGGTCGGCATCGGGGTGGCGATGATCTTTATTGTCTTCAGCGCACCGGATGTCGCCATCACCCAGTTGCTGGTTGAAACACTGGTCGTCGTACTGGTGGGTGTGGCCTTGTTGCGTCTTCCGCGCCTTGACGCGGAAGACAAACACCACAGGCGACCCAAAGATGCCATTCTCGCTTTGGGCGTTGGCGGTGCAGTGACATTGATCCTTCTGACCATTCTCCAGTCACCGCTAGATCGTCGTTTGACGGACTATTTCGAGCTTGCCAGCTGGCAGGAAGCCTTTGGACGCAACATTGTGAATGTGATCCTTGTTGACTTTCGCGCGCTCGACACTTTCGGAGAGATTGCGGTTGTGGCGATTGCGGGCCTGTCGGCCTATGCCTTGTTGCGCGGTGGCAAAAGGGAGAGCAAAAAATGAGTTCTGTAATCCTTCAAGCGGGCACTCGCTTCATTTCCGCAATCATGCTGGTCTTCTCGCTTTACATGCTCTTGCGTGGACACAATGAACCCGGAGGCGGCTTCATTGGCGGGCTCATTGGGGCAACCGGATTTGTTCTATATGCCATTGCCCGCGGCACACGTGACGCCCGCAAGGCCTTGCGTATTGCCCCGGAGAATATTGCCATGAGTGGGCTTGGCATTGCTTTGCTGGCGGGCATCACGGCCATGATACTGGGCGATGATTTATTCACCGGGCAATGGGTTTTCTTTGGTGCCTCGCAAGGCGACAAAGGCCTCCCGCTGTCAACCGTTCTGGTGTTTGACATCGGCGTATATCTGGTCGTGTTCGGATCGATTCTGTCGCTCGTCTTCGCCATGGAGGAAGAGATCTAATGGAAGCCCTTCTTGCAATCACCATTGGCATTTTGGTCAGCGCAGCCATTTATCTGATGCTGGCTCGCAGTGTTCTTCGTTTCATCTTCGGCCTCGTCCTCATCTCCAATGCGGCCAACCTGACGATCTTTGCCGCAGGACGACTGACAGAAGGCAAACCGCCGCTTGTCCCGCAAGGGGCCATGGCACCGGTGGGCGAGGTTGCCAATGCGTTGCCGCAGGCATTGGTGCTCACTGCAATTGTTATCGGCTTCGGCCTGTTTGCCTTTGCTCTGGTCCTGATGTTCCGTGCCTATACCAGTCTTGGCACTCTGCATTCAGATGACATGCGCATCGCAGAACCGCGCAAGGAGACCAAGCCTTAATGTCTGTAAGCATGCTTCTCTCGCTGCCTGTTATTCTGCCGTTTCTGACCGCAGTTGTTGCATTCCTCAACCGATCCAGCACACGCGGGCGCTGGATCAGTGTGGTTGGCAACGCGTTCTTGCTCATTGCCGCCGCATTTCTAATGGCCCGGGTGCTGAGTGACGGAGTGATTGCCGCACAAATGGGCGGCTGGATTGCGCCTTTCGGCATCACTTTGGTGTCGGATTATCTGAGCGCAGTGATGATTACCATCACAGCCATCACCGCCCTTGCTGTCTCGATTTACGCACTTGGCGACATCGACAAAGGATCCGGAAAGCTGGGCTACCACGCCCTGTTCAACATGTTGATTGGCGGGGTCTGCGGCGCATTCGTAACCGGCGATTTGTTCAACCTTTATGTCTGGTTTGAGGTGATGTTGATCGCTTCCTTCGGGCTTTTGGTGCTGGGCAACACAAAGGCACAAATCGACGGTGCGGTAAAATATGTGACGCTGAACCTGATTTCGACGGTGCTGTTCCTGACGGGCATTGGCATGCTGTATGGAATGACTGGCACCTTGAACATGGCAGATCTGGCACGCGTGGTGCCTTTGATTGAAAATCAAGGTTTGGTCACCGTTATTGCCATGGTGTTTATGGTGGCCTTCGGGGTCAAAGCGGCTCTTTTCCCGCTTTTCTTCTGGCTGCCAGCAGCCTATCACACACCGGCCTTCTCAATCTCGGCAGTGTTCGCCGGGTTGCTCACCAAGGTCGGTGTCTATGCACTGATCCGGATGTTCACGCTGGTTTTCGCCACAGACAAGGCCTTCACGCACGAGATACTCTTATGGGTCTCGCTGTTCACCATGATCACCGGCGTTCTGGGAGCTGCCGCACAAAATGAAATTCGCAGGATCCTGTCTTTCCATATCATAAGCCAGATCGGATATATGGTTTTGGGATTGGTGTTGATGACACCTCTGGCATTAGCCGGGGCCATCTTCTATCTGGTGCACCATATCATTGTGAAAGCCAATCTTTTCCTGATCGCAGGGGTCATACATCGCCTGACCGGTTCCTCAGATCTGGCTCGGATCGGCGGCCTTTACAAATCTGCACCGCTTCTCGCAATTCTGTTTCTGATTCCGGCTTTTTCTCTGGCTGGCTTCCCACCCCTGTCCGGTTTTTGGGCCAAATATGTTCTGATCGCTGCATCGCTGGAGATAAAGGCCTGGTTTGTCGCAGCAATCGCGTTGCTCGTCGGGCTTCTAACCATCTACTCCATGACAAAAATCTGGGCGGAAGCCTTCTGGAAAGCCCACCCGGGAGGGACAAATCCCAAGCTGTCCGATTTGACCAACAAAGAACGCACCTACTTGCTTATGCCAATCGGTTGTCTGGCAGCAATGACCGTTGCAATCGGTTTGTTTCCGGACGTCTTTGTCGTCTTTGCCAAACAGGCAGCTAGCCAGCTGCTTGATCCAAGCGCTTACATAAAGGCAGTATTGAGAGGACCGTCATGAGCCATTTTGTTGCCAATGCTGTTCTCGCCGCTATCTGGGCCCTTTTCTTTGGTGGCTTCACCTGGATGACAGCAATCTCTGGCCTGATCGTGGGATATGCTGTCCTGTGGCTGTTACAGCCCCTGACGGGAACGGAATCAACCTATTTCAAGAGGGTTTATTTCTGGCTGAAATTGCTGGTCCTGTTCTTGTACGAGCTTCTGATATCCAGCTTGCAAGTCTTGTGGGACATTGTCACACCAACCCACAGAGCCCGTCCGGCAATTATCGACATGCCCCTCGATGTCAAATCAGATGTTGGCATTCTGTTGGTGACCAATCTGATCTCTCTCACGCCCGGCACCCTGAGCATTGATGTCAGCGATGACCGCCAAACTCTCAAAATCCATGCGATGTTTGCCGAGGATCCCGATGCTGTCTGTAGAACCCTAAAACAAGGCATGGAGAAATGGGTTATAGATGCTGTTGAGGAAAATGCATGACAACACAAAGCTTGGACATCGCTGTCAATTTGGGGTTTGCCATGATCTTCATTGCGATTGGTCTGGCAGCTTGGCGCCTTGTGCGCGGCCCCAGCCTGCCTGATCGCGTCATCGCCCTTGATATGATGTCGATCGCCATCGTTTCCTTTTGCGGTCTTGCTGCTGTCAAATCCGGTGTCAGCGCCTTTCTAGACGTCGCTCTGGTGCTGGCATTGGTCAGCTTTCTGGCAACGGTTGCCCTGGCCCGCTATGCAGAACGGCAAATAGAGAGACAAAAAGATAAGAAAGAGCAGCCATGAGTCTCTCCGTCGCAGCAATTTTCCTTCTGATTGGCAGCGCCTTCACTGTGCTTGCGGGTGTCGGCCTCGTTCGTCTGCCTGACGTCTTCACACGCATGCATGCAGCGACAAAAGTGGGCACCCTTGGGTCCGGTTTGATCCTGTTTGGCGTCGCGCTGCATTTCGGTGACACAGCCACAATCATCCGGGTTGCCCTGATCATTCTCTTTTTGCTTTTCACCGCCCCGATTGGCGCTCACATGATCGGGCGCGCCGCCCTGCGCATGGGCATTGAGCCTTGGGGGCTTCAAAAGAAACCAGACACTCAAGCAGACGACTAGGGAATCGATTTTTCCAACTCAAACAAAACGGAGCATGCCCGCACACGTCATCGCTATGGTGCAATGCTGGATATGATTACGCTGGACCAACTTGATCCCGCGCGTCTGGTGGGCAACAGGATCACTCTCGCCGAGGCCCCTGCCCGCCTCGGCTTTACAAATATTCTCCAGAGCCGACACAATCTCTAGAGATTGTCTTTCAGCAGCACTTCGATGCGCAGATTTTCCTGCTGCAGGTCCGGCTCTCTGTTTTCGCTTCTTGTTCGCAGCATGCGCACCGCCTTGCGCACCGCGCTGATGGGATTCTGCGCAATAATGGCATCAATATCGCCACACTTCAGCGCCTGCTCGCTGAAGGGCGTACGCTCATGAGCGACCACGGTCAAACCCGCCAGATCGCACGTTTGCGCACATTGGGTGACAGGGGCACGAGCTTCTGAACTCATGACATAGAGGGCAACAATATCGTCATTGCGCTCCACCTGTCTGGCGATGATCCGTTTGGCGCGTGCATCGTCGGCATAGGTCTCCAGCGATGGCAAAACGGAGAGATGAGAGAATTCGGTATTGATGATCTGATCGAAACCCAAACGGCGCTCGATGCTGTCCAGCGACTGCATGGTTTCCGATATGACCATGATCTTGCCTGCCTGTTTGCCAACAAAACGGCCGACAATCCGCGCCGCAGTTGCTCCGGCCGCAAAGTTATCGATGCCCACAAAATCGAGATCTTCGTGGCTTTCCTGACCGGACAAAAATTGGATAACCTTGATGTTTCGCTCGCCCAGACGGGTCATGGCGTCGCGCACTTGAGGCGATTCCGGAGCCATGATTGCAATGCCATCCACCTCGGAGACATCCAGAGTGGAGAGGTAATTTGCCACGGCATGTGGATTATTCATGGGCAGCTGAACAGCATCGGCCCAAGCCAGTTCCTGCTGCAGACTCTCATTCACATGCTCGACCTGCTTGAGCAATTCTTCCAGATAAAGATCCCCCGCAGTCGGCAAAATGAAGCGCACGCGATAGGCCTTGTTCCGCGCCAGACTGACTGCTGCAAAATTCCGAACGAAGCCAATTTTTTCAATGGCTTCATGAACCTTCTGGATCGACTTTTTACTGACGTTGGGCCTGTTGTTGAGAACCCGATCGACGGTGGCGAGACTGACGCCGGCCGCTTCGGCAAGATTTTTTGTTGTTGGCCTCATTTGACCCTCACATGGTTCTGAGGTGATTACCTCAATAGTGAATGTTTCAAACAATCCGCATCGAAAATCAAGGTTGTTGGTCGCACCACTCCAAAATATCCCTTGAACTGATGCACGCACCTCAGTTATGCTGATCGAGCGAATGGCCCCGGGTTAATGGGAGTTTCCAGGGCCTGTCATCGCAAAGGGAGTGAAATCACACCAGAGTTGAGGATCGCACCTCAGTTTCGGTTTGGACCTTGGGCACTGCGGTGCCCGAGACGGCTTCGATTTGTCTGATCAGAAGCCGACATTGGGAGGAACATCACATGCAATCCAAATTTATGACGTCTGCCGCTATAGTGGGACTAGCTGTCGGGGGCTGCCTGCTTGGCGGCACCGCAGCGAAAGCCGAAGATCTGACCTTGTGCTGGGCAGCGTGGGATCCAGCAAACGCCCTTGTTGAACTCAGCAAGGATTTTGAAGCCAAGTCCGGTCACAAAATGAGCTTTGAATTCGTTCCGTGGCCGAATTTCGCGGACCGCATGCTCAACGAATTGAACTCGGGCGGCAAATTGTGCGACCTGATGATTGGCGACAGCCAGTGGATCGGCGGCGCTGCGGAAAATGGCCACTATGTCAAACTGAATGATTTCTTCAAAAAAGAAGGAATCTCGATGGATGACTTCATTCCGGCAACCGTGACCGGCTATTCGGAATGGCCTAAGAACACCCCGAACTATTGGGCATTGCCCGCTTATGCAGACGTCGTGGGCTGGACCTATCGCAAGGACTGGTTCGACCGTCCCGAGCTGCAAAAAGAATTCATGGAGAAATATGGCTACAAGCTGGACGCTCCAAAGACACTGGAACAGCTCAAGCAAATTGGCGAATTCTTCCAAGGACGCGAAATCGACGGCAAGACCGTTTATGGCGCGGCCATCTACACCGAGCGCGGCTCGGAAGGCATCACCATGGGCGTGACCAACGCGCTCTACAATTACGGCTTCAAATATGAAAATCCGGACAAGCCTTATGAGCTGGAAGGCTATGTCAATTCGCCTGAAGCCATCGCCGGACTGGAATATTACAAGTCACTTTATGATTGCTGCACCCCGCCGGGATCCTCCGACTGGTACATGTCTGAAGATATCGATGCCTACAAGTCCGGTCAGGTTGCGATGCAGATGAATTTTGCCTTCATTTGGCCAGGCGTTGAAGCCGATCCCAATGTGGGTGGTGGTAAATCCGGTTACTTCACCAACCCGGCAGGACCGGGCGGTCACTTTGCCCAGCTGGGTGGTCAGGGGATCTCGGTTGTTTCCTATTCCGACAAGAAGGATGCGGCGCTCGAATATATCAAGTGGTTCGCCCAGCCGGAGATCCAGCAAAAATGGTGGGATGCCGGTGGCGCACCTGCCTTCAACGCCGTGGTCGATGCGCCCGGTTTTGCTGATAGCCAGCCATTTGCGCAAACCTTCCTTGATTCCATGGCCATCGTGAAGGACTTCTGGGCCGAGCCGGCCTATGCCGATCTGCTGCTCGCCATGCAGTCCCGCGTCCACAATTATGTGATTGCCGAACAGGGCACCGCAAAGGAAGCGCTGGATGGCTTGGTCAAGGACTGGAACGAAGTCTTCGAGGATGAAGGCAAGAAATAGCCCTCTCTGAGTCCGGTTTATCCTCCCGGTGAGACGGCAATGCCGGCGACCACGTCATGTCCCGGCATTGCCAACCTGCACCGTTGCTTTTCAAGAGATCATTATGTCGGAATCTGTACTGGAGCGTGCTGCGCGGTCCACACCGCCGGATGTTGCTCATAAAATCAGAGGATTGTCAGACAGAGCCATCGCGTGGATTTTCGTTGCCCCAACAATCGTGCTGTTGCTGGCAATCAATATCTTCCCGCTCATCTGGACAATCTATCTCAGCTTCACCAACTATCGCGTCAACCGACCCAACCGCGCGGTCGACTTCATCGGACTGCGCAATTATGAGCGCATCCTGACCGACAATGACATCTGGATTACGATGCAGGCAACGGCCAACTTTTTGGTCTGGACCATCGTGCTGCAGGTTCTGATCGGCTTTTCTCTGGCCTATCTGATCAACAAGAAATTCAAGGGCAATGACCTCTGGACGACCATCATTGTTCTGCCAATGATGCTCTCCCCTGCGGTGGTGGGCAACTTCTGGACCTTCCTCTATCAGCCGCAAATCGGTCTGTTCAACTATATCGTCGGCTTCTTCACCGGTGCCGATCCGTCAAGCTTCTCCATGATCGGCAGCGTGTCGCTGGCACCTTGGGCCATTGTCATCGTGGATACATGGATGTGGACGCCTTTTGTGATGCTGATCTGCCTTGCGGGCCTGCGCTCCATTCCCGACAGCATCTATGAAGCGGCTGAATGCGACAGAGCCAGCAAGTGGCGTCAATTCTGGACCATCACCATCCCCATGGTGCTGCCTTTCCTGATGTTGGCGGTCCTGTTCCGCGGCATCGAGAATTTCAAGATGTTCGACCTTGTGGTCCAACTGACAGGGGGCGGCCCCGGATCAGTCACCGAACTCACTTCCATCAACCTCAAGCGCGAAGCCTTTGAAAAATGGCGCACAGGCTATGCCTCCGCCTATGCGGTCATCCTGTTCGTCACCGTATTCGGTCTGGCCTCGATCTATGTCAAAGCGCTCAACAAGGTGAAAGAAAGATGAGTTTCTCCGTTACAGAGCCGTCAAAACGGCAAAAATGGTTCGCCGGCATCTTGGTGATTTCTTACGCGCTTCTGACATTGCTTCCCTTGGTCTGGATCATTGCAACGGGCTTCAAATCCTCGCCCGATTCCATTGCCTATCCGCCAAAGGTGCTGTTTGAACCGACGGTTGAAGGCTATGTCAACCTGTTCACCACCCAAACGCGCATCAACCAGAATGACACGACACAGATCAGTGATGAGATGCCATGGTATGAGCGTCTGGTCCGCGCAAAAGGCAACACGATCGTCGGCCCGTCACGCTTTTCCGAGCGGTTCTTCAACTCGGTCATCATTGGCTTTGGTTCGACCTTCTTTGCCATCGTTTTGGGAACAGCTGCCGCCTATGCCTTTTCACGTTTTCGGGTGCCGCTGAAGGATGATTTGCTCTTCTTCATTCTCTCCACACGCATGATGCCGCCGATTGCCGTCGCCATTCCGATTTTCCTGATGTTCCGAAATCTGGGGCTGAATGACACCCATGCCGGAATGATCCTGCTTTACACGGCGGTCAATCTGTCGCTCTCGGTCTGGCTGATCAATGGCTTTATCGACGAGATTCCCATCGAATATGAGGAAGCTGCCCTGATCGATGGCTATACCCGCTTTCAGGCCTTCTACAAGGTGGTTCTGCCACAGGCCGCCACCGGCATCGCATCAACCGCGATTTTCTGCCTGATCTTTGCTTGGAATGAATATGCCTTTGCAGTGCTGCTGACCTCCGGCACGGCCCAGACGGCACCACCCTTCATTCCCACGATCATCGGCGTGGGTGGACAGGACTGGCCCGCTGTTGCAGCCGGAGCCACCCTGTTCCTGTTGCCCGTGATGGTCTTCACCATCCTCCTTCGCAAGCATCTTCTGCGGGGCATCACCTTCGGAGCTGTAAGAAAATGACCAACTTTGTCAACGGATTGCTCCGTTTCAGGCGGAGCCCCTGGGAGATGGTTGCCTCCATCCTCATCGCCCTTGGAGTCACTATGCTGATGCAGTCAGTCTTCATGACACTCTTCAGCTACTCCTTCATCGTAACGCTGGTTGGCACCGTGATGTTCATCATCGTCAGCCATTTTCCGGAGTGACCCATGGCACAGATCAGAATTGAAAATGTGCGCAAGGATTTCGGAGCATTCACTGCCGTAAAGTCGTCAAGCTTTACCATTGAGGATGGCGAATTCTTCATGCTGCTAGGCCCTTCGGGCTGCGGCAAGACCACGACCTTGCGCATGATGGCGGGCCTTGAATTGCCCACCAGCGGGCAGATCTTCATTGACGGCGAGGAAGTGGGCATGAAACCCGCCTCCCAGCGCGACATTGCCTTCGTCTTCCAGATGTTTGCCCTCTATCCGCACATGAATGTGGGGAAGAATATGTCCTATCCTCTGCTCAGTCAGGGCATGTCACGAAAAGCAGCCAGACAACGGGTGGAAGAAGTCGCCCGCATTCTGGGTATCGAGCACATGCTGGATCGCCCGGTTGGCGGCTTGTCAGGCGGCGACCGGCAAAGGGTTGCCTTGGGGCGCGCCATTGTACGCGAGCCCAAGGCCTTCTTCATGGACGAACCCTTAGGGGCGCTTGATGCGGAATTCCGCGAGCATATGGCCGAGGAATTGCGAGCCCTGCATGACCGGATGGGAGCCACAACCGTCTATGTGACCCACGACCAGCTTGAAGCCATGCAGATGGGCGACAAGATTGTCGTCATGAATCATGGAGTCGTTGAGCAATTCGGCAAGCCGCAGGATATCTATGACTGGCCCGCCACCAAGTTTGTCGCTGACTTCATCGGCTCTCCTTCCATGAATTTTCTCGACTTTGAAGGCATGATCGGCGCAGGTGCCAACGCCGTCACGCTGGATGGCCATCAAATCAAGGTGCCCACCCAGAGGGAGGGTGCCGAAGGCACACTGACCCTTGGTGTGCGCCCAGAACATGTGCATTTTTCCGAAGATGCGGCCTATCGTGGCAAGGTCCTGACGACCGAATATCTCGGCACGACACAAATCGTCATTCTCGACACACCCAACGGCACCATCAAGGCCCGCGTCTCTTCCAAGGTCCCGGTCAGGCAAGGGGAAGGGATTGGCCTGCGCTTTGATGAGCGCACCCTGACCGTGTTCGAAGGCAGCAAGGGACGTGCGCTGGTCTCCGAAGCGAATGAAGGAGTGCTCCATCATGGCTGAAGTCAGATTGGAAAATGTCACAAAGAGATTTGGCGACACCATTGCCCTGGAGAATGTCTCGCTTACTGTTCCGAACGGGGCCTTTGTGGTGCTACTGGGGCCGACCGGGGCGGGCAAGACCACCACCTTGCGCATGGTGTCAGGACTGGACGTGCCCGATAGCGGCGAGATATTCATCGATGATCGATCAATGAAGGGGCTGACCCCGGCGCAGCGCAACGTCGCCATGGTCTTCCAGCAATATTCGCTCTATCCGCATCTCTCCGTCCGGCAGAATCTTGAATTCCCGCTAAAATCGCCCCTACTGAACACACCGCCCGACCAGATCAAGGAAAAGGTCGAGACTGTCGCCCAGATCCTGCAAATCTCGCACAAGCTGGACAACAAGGCCACGGCGCTGTCCGGCGGCGAAATGCAGCGCGTTTCCATCGGCAGGGCACTGGTGCGCAATCCCTCCATTTATCTCATGGACGAACCGCTCAGCTCGCTGGACGCCAAACTTCGCGCGGACCTGAGGATCGAATTAAAGAGCATTCAGGCCCATTCGGGCGCAACATTGCTCTATGTGACCCATGATCAGGTGGAAGCCATGACCATCGCGACCCATGTGGGCGTTCTTGACCATGGAAAGCTCGTTCAGTTCGGCACCCCGCGCGCAATCTATGAAGATCCGGTCAGCATCTATGCGGCCAGCCGCCTCGGTCAGCCAAGGATCAATATTCTACCTGCAGATCTGTTCCCCAATGCCCCACCCAACGCAAAGACAATCGGGTTGCGGCCAGAACAGATTGAGGAAGGCGTGGGCGAAGACAGTTTCGTCAAGCGGGTTGAGCATCTGGGAGATCAGACACGCCTGCATCTCTCCTTCAAAGACCATGATCTGGTCACCGTGACGGACGCTCACACGAGCCTCAACAGTGGTGACATCGTCAAAATTCAGCCAGAGAAGCCATTCTACTTTGATGCAGATGGCGCTCGCATTGCCAACTAGGGGGACACTATGGCCCATTTTATGAACAAAAAGGAAGACATGGTTCTGGAAGCCATTGATGCCGTTGTCTCCTCTTCCGGACGCAAATTGCTACGCCTTGACGGCTATCCCCATATCAAGGTGGTGACCCGCAAGGACTGGGACCGCTCCAAGGTTGCCCTTGTGTCTGGTGGCGGCTCGGGTCACGAGCCAGCGCACGCGGGATTTGTCGGCAGGGGCATGCTGACCGCTGCGGTCTGCGGCGACATATTCGCCTCACCCAGCGTCGATGCGGTTCTGGCTGGCATTCTGGCTGTCACCGGCCCCGCCGGTTGCCTTCTCATCGTCAAGAACTATACCGGCGACAGGCTCAATTTCGGCCTTGCTGCCGAACGGGCGCGCGCCTTCGGCCTCAAGGTCGAGATGGTCATTGTCGATGATGATATCGCCCTTCCCGATCTGCCTCAGGCCCGCGGCATTGCCGGTACATTGTTCGTGCACAAGATTGCCGGGGCTCTGGCCCAACGCGGCGAGGATCTGGAGACGATTGCGGAGGCCGCCCGCAAGGTCATTGCCGGAACCAAGAGCATTGGAATGTCCTTGAGCACCTGCTCGGTGCCCGGCTCGCCGAAAGAGGACCGCATCCCGCAAGGCATGGCCGAGCTGGGACTTGGCATCCATGGGGAGGCTGGCATTGAACAGGTCGCCTTCACCCACGCGCAAGATGCGATGTCGGCAATCGTCGACAAGCTCGAAGCCCTGATGCCAGAGGAGCGCTATGTTGTCTTGCTCAACAATCTGGGCGGCACCTCGATCCTGGAGATGAATGTGCTGTTATACGAGCTCAGCCAGTCCCGTATTGGCGAGAAGATCGAGTATATTGTGGGACCAGCAGCATTGATGACATCCCTCGACATGCACGGTTTCTCCATATCGGTCTATCCGGCCAGCAATGAAGAAATCCAGCTGCTTGATCAACCAACCCCCGTCGCCGCATGGCCCGGTGTGAGCGAAATCACCCTCGTTGAGAGTGTCTCTCTGCCCGATGGCCTGACGCCGATCACCCCATTGCCAAGCGATCATCCCGAAACGCGGGAATTCCTGATCGACTGTTGCAAGGTGCTGATTGCAGCCGAAGAGGATCTCAATGCGCTTGATGCCAAAACCGGCGACGGAGACACAGGCTCAACCCTTGCCGGTGCTGCGCGCGCCCTGATCGATGCTATGGATCGTCTGCCGCTGGCCGATCACACCCAGCTTTATCGCGCCATAGGTCTGGAGCTTAGCCAGACCATGGGCGGTTCATCCGGTGTCTTGCTCGCCATTTTCTTTGCCGCAACCGGCGACGGAGCCTCCAGTGGCCTGCCTGCACGAGAGGCATTCCAAGCCGGTCTTGCCAGAATGCAGGAAATTGGTGGCGCGCGCCTTGGGGACCGAACCATGGTCGACGCCCTTGCACCTGCTCTGGATGCTTTGGGCAATGGCATTCCAGCCGCAGCCAAAGCAGCCCGTGACGGCGCCAACCAGACCGCCCTGATGCTGAGTGCCAAAGCCGGTCGCGCGGCCTATATCAGCGCCAAACAACTCGAAGGGCATATCGATCCCGGCGCTGAAGCTGTCGCACGGCTTTTCGAGCATTTGGAAACGCGCAGCTGACCGTCCAAATGCATGAGAAAAGGGCCGCGATTGGCAACCAATCGCGGCCCTTTCCACATTCAAGCCCAATCAAGAGAAGCGAAGAGACATCATCTCCGACAAGACTTGCCCCACATCGCGTCTGCAGATCCAATTGCCTGTGTCAACTCACCTCTTGAACGGACTATCGCAGCAGCTTCAGCGACCCGGTCAACGACTTCACCCATTTTGAAGGGCCAGCCAACGCCACCCCGTCTATTGCCTCGTTGGACAGATCCCGCTTGGAAAAGGTCTCGAGATATTCATTGTAATCATGCAGCGACCGCGCAAAGGCTGGAAAAACCACGACAGCGCCCTCGTCTATGTCTTTTGATGCCTTGCTCATGAGCTGGTAAAGCGCATCATGCCCCGCCTGCAACACAGGAACGGGCAAATTTGAGCTGGCATCAATAGCTTGGCCCTTGCTATCGGTCAGTCGGTCTGCCCCCAGATGGGGCATTTTGGCACCAAGACCAATCGATATGGCCGCAACCGTGTTGGTCAACAAGCCCAATGGCAAATCAGCATTGACAATGATAGCCAGCCGTAAATCTTGCGTCATGTTTCATCCTCTCTTTTGAGAGGAGAATAAATCCGACGATCAGACAGGACCTGCCTTTTATTGAGATTATCACTGTAAATATGGTAGATATTACCTGATTAAAAATCATCAAAGGTAGATCATGCCAAATTCACTCGATCAACACGACATCAAGATCCTGCAAATTTTGAAGGATGAGGGACGAATTACCAATCAAGCCCTGTCCGATCAGATTGGCCTTGCCACCTCTCCCTGCTGGCGAAAAATGCGCCAGTTGGAAGAAAGCGGCATCATAGAAGGCTACAGCGTGCGCTTGAACCGACGCAAGATCGGGCTTGGGGTGCAGGCTTTCATCAGAGTGAAGATCGACAGCCACAGCGAGGCAGAAGCCGAGCAATTTGCCAGTGAGGTGATGCAGCTTGACCAGGTCGTCGCTTGTTACTCCATCGCAGGGGACGCGGACTTCCTGTTGCAGGTCGTGGCAAGAGATCTCGATTCCTATTCAGACTTCGCCATGAACGAAATCAGACGCCTACCGGGCATCAAGGAAATGCAGACCTCCATGATGCTCAAAGAAATCAAGCCCTTTAAAGGCTTCCCCCTTGATCTTGAATGACAGGAAATAGACGCGCGTCGTAAAGGCTGCAAAGGCGGTCAAACGGCCAGATGCGGCTATGTTCAGAATTTCTTGCATACATATTGCATACAAATCTTCTTAATGATATACATTGTGCATGCAAAGAACCAACACATCACAAATGACCGCCAAACTCTATCGCAAGGGCTCTGCCGCCCTTGAGATATGCGCCGAGTTGAGAAAGCGGATCCTAACGCTGGAATTGCGCCCAGGTGCGTCGCTGGATGAAACCCAGCTGTCCGCAGAGTTTGAAGTGTCCCGATCGCCGATCCGAGATGCCCTTAATCGCTTGAGCGCAGAGCGCCTCGTGGTTGCCTCCCCGAACAAGGGGGCAATTGTCGCGCCCATTGACCTGATGGGATTTCCCCATTTCATGGAAGCCATGGATTTGCAGCAGCGCTATGCCTCGCGGCTGGCGGCGCGCAATCGCACGAGCGCAGATTTGGAGCGGTTAAAGCGCTTGGCAGATGATTATAATCAGGCCGTTCGCACCTTCGACCCGCTCACTGTGTTGCAAAGCAACTATGATTTCCATCTGGCAATCGCCAAAGCAGGTCGCAACCCTTATGTGACGCGCCAATATCAAGAGCTGCTTTCCCAAGCCCGGCGTTACCTTCACATCCATATCGAGCATTTGATTGCAGTCGAAGGCAAAGCACTGCTTGAAGACCAGCATTACGACTTTGTCGATGCGATCAGGGCACGCGATGTCGAAGAGGCAGACCGGGTTGCTCACAGCCATACCAAGCAGTTTGAAACGCGTTTCCTCAAAGCGCTGCAACACCAATCTGACGTCAGTTTCCAAATCGAGGTTTCATCGGAGGGAGACGACAGCGATGTCGACAATTGAGTCCATCTCAACCTATTCGCACATCAACGACCTGAAAGGTCGCGTCTGGAATCCGGCGATCAGATGGACTAAAAAACACGCTGTTTTCATCGAAATTACAACCAGCGACGGTATCATTGGCCTGGGCGAGGCATGGTGTTTTGATGATGCACCCGATTGCCTGCTTGCCTATATCGCGACGGAAGTCGTGCCGGCATTTCTGGGCAAGAAGGTCGCCGATCTTGAAAGCATTTCCGATGCCTTGTTGCGCCGGGCAACCCTGACATCGCGCCATGGCATCTTGACTTCCGCCTTATCGGCCTTTGACATTGCCTGCCATGACATACGCGCCAAGGCAGCAGGCAAGCCACTCTATCAATTTCTGTCAAACAAGGATCATGGCACCGTTCAGCTTTATGCAAGCGGGGGCCTCTATGGACAAGACAAGGACATCAACGCTCTGGTGAGCGAGATGACCGGCTTTGCCGAAGAGGGCTATCAGACAGTCAAAATGAAAATTGGCGCCTTGGACCACAGCGATGATCTGGCACGCGTGAATGCGGTGCTCGGTGCCTTGCCTGAAACGCATCGTATCATTATCGATGCGGTCTACTGCTACACCCCGCAAGTGGCGCTCGACATGTTCAACGCCCTGCCGCGCGACCGTGTGGAGGCTTTTCAATCGCCAGTGCGCGCCGATGACTTCACCGGGATGGCGTGGCTGGTCAAACAGGGCGTGCCGGTAATGGCAGTCGAAGCGGAATATCGCGCTGAGCTGCATAAGGCGATGATCGAGGCGCATGCCGTTCGATACCTGCAAACAGCACCGATTGCCTGTGGCGGCGCAAGTCGTGTGGCCGCGCTGAGCAAAGCGGTCAAGGACACACCAATCCGTCTGTCACTTGAGGTCTCGTCAACCGCTGTGGCCTTGATGGCGGCCTGCCATATTGCGGCAGCCTATCCCCGCATCGCACATGTGGAATATCACACAATTCATGATGTCTTTTTTGACAGGCTTTCCCTGTCTCCCCTCGACAATAAGGGCGCTCACACGCTGTCGGACCAGCCGGGCCTTGGCATATCCTTGCCACACGATCAGGTTCGGCACGTCGCCCAATATAAGAAATAAAGCAAACCAGATCCCGAAAAGGGACTATCACCTCACCTTTCTGGAGAAATAAAAACATGATGAAAACCTTGAAAAGTTTGACAGTCGGGGTAAGCCTGATCGTCGCCGGACTCTCATCAGCATCCGCAGCTGAAACGAGCGACACCCTATCCGCCATCAAGGAGCGTGGCAGCCTGCTTTGCACCGGCCACAATGGCAGCTATCTCGGATTTGCCGAGGTAGACGACAAAGGGGAATGGCAGGGATTTGACATTGAATTCTGCAAGGCGCTCGCGACCGCTATTCTGGGAAGCCCGGATAAGCTTCAGATCGTTCCCATCAGTTGGGCCCAGCGCTTTCCTGCAATCCAGTCCGGCGATATTGACGTCATCATCAAGGTCACCGGCTGGACCCAGACCCGCGACACCGAACTGGGTCTGCAATATTCGATGCCTTACTTCCTTGGCCCGTTCAACGTGTTGGCGCAAACCGTGCATGGCGCGAAATCCATTGCGGATCTGGAAGGCGGCACCTTCTGCGTGCCTGCAGGCACCACGATCGAGCGGGTTCTGGCTGACTATATGGAAGCCAAAGGCATCGAATACGAACCCTTGACCTTTGAAAGTGTGGAAGAGCTTCGTTCGGCCCTCTATTCCGGGCGTTGCGATGCAACAGCCGGATTTGGTCCGTTCCTTGCCGCAACCCGTGTCAATGCCCCCAAGCCCGAAGCCCTTTCCATCATTGGTGAGACTTTCAAGCTCGAGCCAGAGGGTATTGTGGTGCGCGAAGGCGACGATTCTCTGCTTGACGTCGTGAACTGGATGATTTCCTCCCTCCTGATGGCGGAAGAAGCTGGGATCACCCAAGCCAATGTCGACGAAATGCGCGCCAATCCACCCTCGCCAACCATCGAGCGTCTTTTGGGCGTCACCCCCGGTGTCGGCGAACGCCTCGAGCTGAGCGACGACTGGGTCTATAACATGATCAAGGCTGTCGGCAATTATGGTGAAATCTATGATCGCACCGTAGGCGAAAGCTCGCGCTACAAGCTGCCCCGTGGTCTGAACAAACTCTGGACCGATGGCGGCTTGCTCTATCCGCTGGTTCTGGACTGATGCCTCAGGGGACGCGCCCGCACCAAGGCTGCGCGCCCCCTATTTCCCACTCCCATTCGAGATGTCCCCTATGGCCAGCTTGTTGAAATCTCGCAAGCTTCAAAGGCTCTTTGCGCAGGGTGCCTTTGTTGCGATCATTGCCTTTGTTGCCATTTTCATGGCGACGGTCGGCCTGAAAAACATTGAAGCACAGGGAATGGTGTCAGGCTTTGGCTTTCTCAACCGCTCGACAGGTTGGGCCATGTCCTTTTCCCTCGTTGAGACCAGCCCCAGATCCACCTATCTGTGGTTCCTCATTGCCGGTCTGCTCAACACCGTCTTTGTTGGCTTCATTATCCTGATCGCCGCAACGCTCATCGGAGTGGTTGTCGCATTTCTGCGCATTTCCGACAATCTTCTGGCCCGTCTGGTCGGCACGAGCTATGTCGAAATATGCCGCAACGTTCCCGCTATTTTGCAAGTGGTGTTTTGGTATGCCATCCTCTCGCACATGCCCAGCCCGCGCAGTGCCTACAATCTGTGGGATGTTGTCTTCTTCTCCAACCGCGGCCTGATGCTGCCAGCACCCGTTTTCTCAGGGCTTGATCTGACTGTGATCGCCTTGGTTGCGGCGGCCCTGTTGGCTCTGCTGGTTTTCAAACGGCATCATTCAAGGCTGCCAGACTTTATCAAACTGGGCGGGATCGCCTTTCTCTTACTGGTGCTTGTTCTCTGGCTAACAGGACGGGCTGACAATGCCTCGCTCATTTCGGTGCCCCATCTGGCCGGTTTGCGTTTCAAGGGTGGTGTCACCTTAAAGCCCGAATTTCTCGGCCTCATCATAGGCCTCTCGGTATTTGGCGGTGCCTATATTGCTGAAATCGTCCGCGGCGGCTTGCTGTCCGTTGATCGCGGCAGGCTGGAAGCTGGCATGGCACTTGGGTTGAAGACCTGGCAGGTCAACCGCCTTATCCGCATTCCCCTTGCGATCCGGGCAATCCTGCCGGCCCTGTCCAACCAGTATATCTGGCTCATGAAGGGCACAACCCTCGGCATCGTGATCGGTTTTTCCGACTTCTTCGGCATCGTATCGACATCAATCAACCAAAGTGGCCAAACACTGGAATTGATTCTGTTGCTCATGCTCGGATTCGTTCTGATAAACTATTCTCTCGGCTTCATGTTCAACAGATTGAACAACCGGCTGAAACTCAAGGGACGGAGCTGAGCCATGGCACATTCCGCGTCGCTGGGACCAAAGCGCAGACTTGCCAACGCGATTGACTGGCTGAGACGGGAATTCTTTTCGTCCTGGATCAATGCTGCCTTCACCCTGCTCTTTGCTGCTTTCATATATTGGGCGATAAGCTCCATCTTTGACTGGATGGTTCTGGATGCTGTCTGGCGCCTTTCGGATCGTGCTTTGTGCGGACATGGCGCAGGTGCCTGCTGGGCTGTCATTGAAGACCGCTGGCGATTGATCTTTTTTGGCCTCTATCCCTATGAAGAGCAGTGGCGTTCTAGCATTGCCTGTCTGGCCGTGATTGCGACCATCGTCTGTTCCTGCTTGCCAATCTTCTGGTCAATGCTCCGATTGGCGCTGCTCTGGATTACAGGCTTTGGCATATTCTTTGTCTTTATGCATGGCGGCATCGCAGGCATGTCGGTGATAACCACCGAGCAATGGGGTGGCCTGTCCCTCACCTTGTTCATCTTTGCAAGCGTGTTTCTTGTGGGCATGCCCCTTGCCGTTCTGTTTGCTCTGGCGCGCCGCTCGACGATGCCGGTCATTGCCAAAGGCATGGGTCTTTTCATCGATCTTGTCAGGTCCCTGCCCCTTCTGGCGATCCTGTTTTCCGCTGCGGTGGTCATTCCCATTCTGGTGCCCGACTGGCTGCAAGGAACCAAGCTCGCCCGTGTCATTCTCGCCTATGCCGTTTTCTTTGCCGCCTATCAGTCGGAAATCATCCGCTCAGGCTTCCAGGCCATCCCCCACGGTCAGGAAGAAGCAGCCAGAGCCATGGGCATGCCATACCTGTCCGTGGTCTTCGATATCCTCCTGCCTCAGGCTTTCCGCAAAACCTTGCCATCGAGCATCAATCAGGCCGTTGTGACCTTCAAGGAGACCTCGATTGTGACGATCATCGGCTTCTTTGAATTGATGGCCTCGGGCAAGGCGGTCATCGGCACCGATGAATGGGGCGCGCAATTCGTCGAAATCTATGTGTTTTTGGCACTTGTCTATTTCGTTTTTGTCTTCGGCCTGTCTCGCTATGGCGCCTGGCTTGAGACCCATATGAGGGTAGGACATGGCTAAACCAGCAATTACAATTGAAAGCCTTAACAAGTTCTATGACAAGTTCCATGCTCTCAAAGACATCAACCTAGAAATTGACGAGGGGCAAACCGTCGTGATCTGCGGGCCATCCGGCTCGGGCAAATCAACCCTCATAAGGTGCATGAATGGTCTTGAAGACATCAGCTCTGGCACGCTCAAGGTTCTCGATTTCGAGATTGGAGACGATGCCACGCAATTGATGGCGGTGCGCAGGCGCGTTGGCATGGTCTTTCAGAGCTTCAACCTGTTTCCCCACATGTCCATTCTGGAAAACTGCATCCTGCCGCAAATGCGCAGTCTGGGCACCAAAAGAGACAAGGCGCAAGAGGAAGCGTTCAGACAATTAAGCCGCATGCATGTGGAAGAGCATGCTTACAAATATCCAGATCAGCTATCGGGTGGACAGCAACAGCGCGCCGCACTGGCACGTGCCCTTTGCCTGCAACCCGAAATCATGCTGTTTGACGAACCAACCTCAGCGCTCGATCCTGAAATGATCGCAGAGGTGCTGGAAACCATGCAAACTCTGGCACGCGAAGACATGACCATTGTATGCGTCACCCATGAAATGGGGTTCGCCCGTGCTGTTGCCGATGAGGTCATTTTCATGGCCAACGGTGAGATCATAGAAAGCGGCCCACCACAGGCCATGTTCACCAATCCAGACCATCAAATCACTCGTGATTTCTTCAAAGCAGTGGAAAAATAACCAGATGACACATGACAATCACACCACCCACGACGCTGAAGAGGATGAGCGCAACAAAGACATTCTGATCTATGTGAATGGAGATCTGGTGCATCGGGATGATGCCAAGATTTCGGTTTACGATTCAGGCTTCCTGCTGGGAGACGGAATGTGGGAAGGCATGCGCTTGTATAATGGCAAGTGGGCCTTTTTCGACGACCACATGGATCGCCTGTTTAACAGTTGCAAGTCGGTCAATCTCGATATCGGAATGACCCGCGAGGACATTGCTTCAGCCTTGCAAAAGACAGCTAACGCCAATGGCATGACGAGTGATGCCCATTGTCGTCTTATGATCACCAGAGGTCGCAAGGCAAAGCCGTTCCAGCATCCCTCTCTTTCCCGCTGGGGTCCGACAGTGGTGATCATCATCGAGCACTCCAAGCCGGTTGATCGGTTGCTCGACAAGGGCATCCGGCTGGCAACCGTGCCACAGGTGCGCGGACTGCCAATGAGTCAGGATGCCAAATATAACAGCCACTCCAAACTCAATTGTGTGATCGGTTGTATGCAAGCCGAGCAGGCCGGAGCCGATGAAGCCCTCATGCTTGATCCCCATGGCTTTGTGAACACCACCAACGCATGCAATTTCTTTATCGTGCGCAAGGGAGAGGTCTGGACGTCGACCGGCGACTATTGCATGAATGGCGTGACACGCCAAAAGGTGATCGACCTCTGCAAGGCAAACGACATTCCGATCTATGAGAAGAACTATTCGCTGTATGAAGCCATCGGTGCCGATGAGGCTTTCCTGACGGGCACCTTTGGCGCCCAGACTCCGGTTGCAGAAATTGACGGCAAACCAATCGGCAACAAGGGAGCAGGTCCAGTCACCCTCAGGATCCGGGATCTCTACAAGCAACTCGTCGCGGACGACGTGAAATAATGTCCACTGCTGCGCTCAATCAGCGGCTTTAGCGTTTCAAGGGGGCGAGGGAGCCACCGACAGCCGGCTCCCTCACCCCTTGGGCAATGCACCCAAATCTCCTGGGTCACCGAGATTACCGAACTGGGTTTGCAACTAGAAAAGATGCAAGCCACGGGTGAGCTGTTTCCATTCTTTCAGGCGCGCCTTTGTGTCTTCTGAAGACGCATCTGCGACGGCATCCACCAACAAGGCAAGCGCAGCATTGATGCCCAGCGTGGACTCCAGAAACAAGCCGGTTGAGGATGGCGCATAGATCACTGCATCAGCAACATCCCTTGCCCAATGACAATATTCGTCGGTAACCATAACAATATGGCGCCCTTGGCTCTTTGCCAACTTGGCAAAGGATTGGCACTCGCCAGCATAGGGCACCACATCAATCAGCAACAGGCAGCTTTTCTCGCTGTCGGCGTCCGAAATCCATTCCGCAAGCATCCCATCATGGGGCGACAAATATCGCACATCCAGGCGCGCCAAGGCCATACGTCTTGCCGTATCTTCTGCCAGCCCGCGCACGGTCTGAAAGCCGGTTATGAAAATCTGATTGGCCTCGACCAGCAAGGACTGCGCCTTGGCGAAAGCTTCCGTGTCACGTTGCGCAAACACGCTTTGCACTGCGGAGATCTCGGAATCAAGCACTTGCCGCCACTTGCCGGACACATCGATTTTCTTCTCCGGCACACCACCTGCAACCGAATAGCGCTGGCGCAAACGTTGCTTGAATTCCTTCATGCCATCACAGCCAAGACGTCGCAGAACACGCCCGACCGTCACCTCTGCAACCCCGGCTTTCCGGGCAATCGACTTGCCAGTCTCGAAGGAAAGAGACGACAGATTGAGCAGGAAATACTGCACCACCTTGGCTTCCTGCTTTGGAAGATTGCCCAGTTCCGACCGCATCACGGCGATCAACTCTTCCAATGTGGCATCTGGATAGGATGCAAATCCCTGGCTCATGCACGCTCTCAAAAATGAAAGAAAAATAACATTTGACAAAAATGAAATAACATATGCACACTAAATATGCAATAACCTAACATGCACAGAACTTGTGCAATAAAAATCAGTCACCTCGCATTCCGGTTCCATCAGGGAGCAGACCCATGAAATTTTCAGCCAAATCCCTCGCATTGCTGCTGGCAATTATCCCCTCCGCAGCCTCCGCAGCAGAAGAATTGAATTTGTACAATTGGGGTGATTATATAAACCCCGCCGTTCTGGAAGAATTCACCAAAGAGACAGGCATCAAGGTCAATCTCGATACCTATGGCTCCAACGAAGAGATGCTGGCCAAGATCCAGGCCGGCGCTTCGGGCTACGACATCGTGTTCCCGTCCGTCCATATGCATGACATCATGTTCCAGCTGGGTCTGTTGCAGGAAACAGGCATCGGCAAATCTCCTGCTTTCAAGAATATCGACCCCCAGTTCATTCGGGCCAAGACCGACCCGAAAGCGGACTATTGCCTGCCCTACGCGTTCGGCAATGTCGGCATCGTCTACAACAAGGCAGAAGCTGGCGACATCAAGGGATGGAAAGACTTCTTTGCCCTTGGCGAGAAAGGCAAGAAAGTCATTCTTCTGGATGATTTGCGCGAAACGATCGGCATTGGCCACATCATGAATGGCACATCGGTAAACTCCACCGATGAAGCGGAAGTCGAAGCCGCAGCACAATATGTTATCGACAATATCAAGTCGGTGTCGGCCTTCTCCTATGACTCCATTCCCCTTGTAACCTCCGGTGATGTGGCCGCCGCGCACTGGTATGTTGGCGCCAACATCTTCGTTTCGGAAAATCCCGACGTGCTTGGCTACATAATCCCCGAAGAGGGAGCGACCCTTTATCAGGAAGATATGTGCGTTCTCAAATCCGCACCAAATGCTGACAATGCCAAGAAATTCCTGGAATTCTACCTCAAGCCGGAAATTGCAGCGCTCAACATCAAGCAGCAGATGAACGGCACGCCAAACCTTCCGGCCCAAAAACTGATCCCGGCCGAAATCATCAACAACCCGACCATCTATCCGCCTCAGGATGTTTTGGACAAACTCCAGATCTTTGAGGATCTTGGCCGCGATCTTCAGCTCTATAACCGTGAATGGACCCGCATCAAGACCGCGCAGTAACAGGTTGCGTTCCGCCCGTTACGTGCATCATTGACAACTCAGCCGGGTGCTTCGGCACCCGGTCTTTTCAAAAAACTAGACAGCAATCAGGTCCAGCCATGCAACCGCTTCTGGAAATCTTCAAGGCCAGCAAATCCTTCACATCCCCTGAAGGGGGAACCGTGACCGCGCTCAACGATGTTTCCCTCAAGGTGGCCACGTCCGAGTTTGTCACGCTGCTTGGTCCCTCCGGCTGTGGCAAGACAACCATGCTGCGGACGATCAGCGGCTTCGAAACACTCGATGCAGGAGACATTGCGGTGGATGGCACCGTCGTCACCGACCTGCCAGCACACAAGCGGCCCGTTAACACCGTCTTTCAGAAATACGCTCTGTTCCCCCATCTCAACGTCGCGCGCAATGTTGGTTATGCGCTGGAAATTTCCGGCACCAACAAGGCGGAAACACGCCAGCGCGTTGGCGAATTGCTCGAGATGGTGGGGCTTGCGGGGCTGGAAAACCGAAAAATCGCACAGCTTTCAGGTGGCCAGCAGCAAAGGGTGGCCCTCGCGCGGGCCCTCGTCGCGCGCCCCAAGCTTCTGCTGCTGGATGAACCCCTGTCGGCCCTTGACAGAAACTTGCGCCAGAAGATGCAACACGAACTCAAGACGCTGCAATCCGAATTGGGAATTGGCTTTGTCTTTGTCACCCATGATCAGGAAGAAGCCCTGACCATGTCCGACCGCATTGCCGTTCTTGCCCATGGACAAATCCAACAGCTCGGAAAACCTGAAGAGCTGTATCGGCGACCCAAAAATCTTTTCATTGCCGACTTCCTGGGCGAAAGCAACCTGATACCCGTCCAGATCAAATCCCAAAGGGCGATCCTGCCCGACGGCCAGTCGATCCCGTGCGACGAGGCCGAAGGTCCTGCAACTCTGCTGATCAGACCCGAAGCCCTATCTCGCAGGCCTTCGGAGCGGCGATCAATACAGATTTCCGGCCAGATCCGTCAGGTCTTTTATGAAGGCAAGGATTGGCAAGTGAAGGTCGAAACAGAAGCCTTCGGTGCCTTGCAAATCTTGCTGCGCACTGGATCGGGCACACCGCAAATCGGCGATGCCATCACGCTGAATGCCGCAGAGGACAATCTCCATCTGATCCCGGAGACAGTGGCATGAAGCTTCAAACCCGCAAAAGATTGGGCCTGTTGGCGCTCTTGAGTCCCCCAACCGCATTCCTGCTCTTTTTCTTCTTCTGCCCGCTGCTCATCATGGTGGTTTACAGCTTCCTGATGCCGGGAATATATGGCGGGGTTGAATGGGAATTTTTCGATCTAAACTATGGCCGCATTCTGGGATGGGCCGACACCAAATATGAAAAGTTTGATCCTGTCTATCTCTGGATCTTCCTGCGCTCGCTCAAACTCGCCGCGCTGACGGTCCTCACTTCGCTGGCCATCAGCTATCCCGCGGCCTTCTGGATCTCGCGCATGCGACCGGCAATGCGAGACCTGTGCGTCTTTCTGGTCACCTTGCCCTTTTTTGTCAGCCTGATCGTGCGGCTCTTTGCCTGGGTGCTGATCCTACGCCCCACCGGCTTTCTCAATCAGGCCCTGATCGGGATCGGGCTGACGACTGAACCCTTCGAATTCCTCTATACGGATTTTGCCGTGATCATCGGCATGACCTATGTCTTCATCCCCTTCATGTTCCTGCCGGTCTATGCTTCCGTGGAGAGGCTCGATCAAAGTCACATCGAAGCCTCCGCTGATCTTGGCGCGACCGTTTGCCAGACCTTTCTGCGCGTGGTTCTACCCGCAACCTTGCCCGGCATTGCAGGCGGCGCGGTGATCACCTTCATCCCTGCTTTGGGCAATTTCATCGTCCCTTCCGTTCTGGGCGGTGCCAAGGTTGTGATGATCGGCAATCTGATCGAACAGCAATTCCTCTCTGCCCGAAACTGGCCCTTTGGCGCCGCCTTGGCAATGATGGTCATGACTGCGGTTCTGGTGTTGCTGCTCGTACAGGTCCGGCAAGCGCAAAAAGGGAGTGAATGATATGAAAGGTTCCCGTCTGCTTTCCCTTTACGGCTTGTTCTTCTTCGTGTTTGTCTATGCGCCAATCTTTTTGGTCGTCGTCTTTTCCTTCAATGCCAACCCGGTCAACATGATGATCTGGGACGGCTTCACGCTTGATTGGTATCGGCTCATTCTGGGCTTTGAAACCGACATTGCGCAAAGCTCGACCTATATCGACAGCCGCCCGCAACTTTATGCCGCGGTCCGAACAAGCTTCACCGTTGCCCTGTCAACCTCCTGCATCGCCACCTTTTTCGGAACGGCGCTTGCACTCGCAGTGGCGCGATACCGCTTCCGCCTCGCGTCCCTTTATCGCACCCTGCTTTTGGTGCCGATGATCATGCCAGATATTGTTCTGGGCATCGCCTTGCTGATCTTCTTCATCACCATTGGCATGAATCTCTCAACGGCGACAATCATCATCGGCCACTGCACCTTCCTCATTTCCTATGTCTTTATCACGGTCTCTGCGCGCCTTGCGCAAATGGACACCTCGCTTGAGGAAGCCTCAGCCGACTTGGGCGCCAACCCCAGACAAACCTTCTTCAGGGTCACCCTGCCCTCCATCGCGCCAGGCGTATTGGGAGCCGCCCTGCTCGCCTTCATCATTTCCATGGACGATCTGGTCATCACCTACTTCATTGCCGGAACAGGCGATACCACCTTGCCCATTCATATCTGGGGCATGCTGCGCAGGGGCATCAAGCCCGAGATCAATGCGATCGCAACACTCATGTTGCTCTTCACCATCCTGATTGCCGCAGCCGGCCTCTATTTCCGATCGAGAAAAAAATGACGTCTAAAAAGCCTCGTGCCCGCCAAGTCGGGATCAGTCTGCCCGGAATCCCCGGCCCCTTGAATGCAATCACCGATGTGGCAGGTATCAAGGTTGGCACTACAGAAGTGTTGTCTTCAAAGGATCCGTCCCTTGCAACACGTGGCATCCAGGTCCAGACCGGTGTGACCGCAATCCTGCCAAGGGGCCACGACCCGATCCCAAAACCGGTATGGGCAGGCCAGTTCAGCCTCAACGGCAACGGCGAGATGACCGGCTCTCACTGGATACGGGACGGTGGCTGGTTCTGCGGCCCGATCATGATCACCAACAGCCACGCCGTCGGCATGGTCCATCATGCCGCCGTGCGCTGGATGATCGAAACCTACGGCAAGACTTGGGAAAGCAATCACCTCTGGGCGATGCCCGTCGTCGCAGAAACCTATGATGGCGTATTGAATGACATCAATGGCCTTCATGTCACCGAGGCACATGCGCGAGAAGCCTTGGATCGGGCCAAATCCGGGCCTGTTGCCGAAGGCAACACAGGCGGCGGCGCAGGCATGATCTGTTATGAATATAAAGGCGGCACAGGAACCGCTTCGCGCCTGATCGATATCGGCGATCAAACCTTTACGATGGGCGCTTTGGTGCAAGCCAACCATGGCTTGCGTCCATGGCTCACCATCGCGGGCCAGCGCGTCGGCGAGCTCGATCTGTCAGACCGCATCCCCGACATCAAGTCAGAGCAAGGATCGATCATCGTCATTCTCGCAACTGATCTGCCCTTGTCCCCCGGCCAGCTTGAGCGGCTTTCCCGGCGTGCCTCAATTGGCATTGGCCGCTCAGGCACGCCGGGCGGCAACAATTCCGGCGATATTTTCCTGGCTTTCTCAACCGCCAATGAAATGGATATGCCGCAATTGTCAGGCAGCTGGCGTCCAATGCTGACATTGAATGACGAGAGACTTGACCCGGTTTATATGGCCGCTGTCGAAGCGGTTGACGAGGCCATTCTCAACGCTCTGTGCGCGGCACAAGACGTGCCTTTGGCTCGACCCGCAAAAGGGCTATGCCGAGCGATTGATATGCCCTCACTGATGCAAAAGGGAAAATTCCAATCAGGTCAGTAACGGTCCATATACCGCAGACAGCCCCATGATTTGAGAAATGCCACGACGGCCTTTGGGAACCTATGGAGAAGGCCGTCGTGGCCAGGCTCACTGCACCGTGTCAGTGCGCCTGTTCTGAAGGGCTAAAGCCTTTTCTCAACTTCGGCAGCAACGGCTTCGGGCACGATGCCGAAATGACGGAAGAGGTCAGGCGCGTCACCTGATGCACCAAAAGTCTTCATGCCAACAAATCCACCTTTCTCACCGATATACCGATCCCAACCAAGCTGGACAGCAGCTTCCACCGCAACGCGCACGGTATCGCGTCCGATAATGTGCTCCCGATAAGCCTCATCCTGCTGTTCAAACAGTTCCCAGCTTGGCATCGAGACAACTGCGGTCGGGATGCCTTTGGCTTGCAGCAAATCTCGCGCGGCCAGAGCAACGGCGACTTCTGACCCGGTTGCGAACAAAGTTGCGCGCCGCGCACCCCCTTGCGCATCAGCGAGAATATAAGCCCCCTTGGCGCTGCGATTTTCAGCCGAAACATCCTTGCGCAACAGCGCCAGTGGCTGGCGGGAACAGATGATAGAGGTAGGCCCGTTGCGATGCTCAAGGGCAAGCTGCCAGGCTTCCGCCATTTCCACCGCATCGGCGGGGCGAATGGTCCACATATTTGGATAGGCGCGCAAGGATGCGAGCGCCTCGACCGGCTGGTGGGTCGGACCATTCTTGCCGATCCCGATGGAATCGTGGCTGAAGACGAAGATACTGGGGATTTCCATCATGGCGGCCATGCGCAATGTGTGCCGCATATAGTCGGAAAAGACGAAGAAAGTGGTCCCGGAGGCGACCAGCCCCCCGTGCACCGTGATGCCATTCATGATGGCACCCATGGCATGCTCCCGCACACCATAATGAATGTAACGGCCACCTCGATCTTCCGCAGTGAAGGGGGCCAACTGCCGCTTGTGCTGCGTGGCAGCTTCCAGATCCGGCGCACCACACATCAGCTCCGGAATGGCATCGGCAAGGGCCGAGAGCATCTCGCCAGAGGCGCGAATACCTGCCAATTCGCCAGCTTTGGCCGTGAATGTCTCCTTCATGTCGAGGATGGTTTGTTGCCAGCCCTCAGGCAATTTACTGGCCATGAGGCGGTTAAATTCGGCCTGTTCCTCTGCTGGCAAGCCATCAAAGCGCGCCTGCCAGTCTTGTCGTGCCTTCTCGCCATTGTCTCCGGCCTGATGCCAGGCCGTATAGAGAGCATCGGGCATCTCAAAAGGCGCATGCGGCCAGCCCAGATTTTTACGCGCCGCATCCGTGTCTTCCTTGGTGATCTTGCCACCATGCGCGACGCGATCATTCTGGATCCGCGGAATGCCAAAACCAATCAGCGTGCGGCAAGCGATCATCGACGGGCGGTCATCCTGCTTGGCGTTGGCGATGGCCGCGGACACGGCTTCAGGGTCATGCCCATCCACCTGCTGGACATGCCAGCCATTATTCTCAAAGCGGACAATCTGATCCTCGCTGACGGCTTGAATGGTTGCCCCGTCATCCGTCATGCGATTGTCGTCCCAGAGAAATGTCAGCTTGCCAAGCTTCAAATGCCCCGCAAGCGCAATCACTTCTGCTGCAATGCCTTCCATCAGACAGCCGTCGCCGACATAGGCATAGGTGCGATGATCAACCAGATCATCACCGAAGCGATGATTGAGCATCCGCTCGGCTATGGCCATTCCAACGGCGTTGGCAATGCCCTGCCCCAATGGGCCCGTTGTCGTCTCGATCCCGGATGTCACATCGAATTCAGGATGGCCCGGCGTATTCGATCCGAGCACGCGGAAATTTCGAACCTGATCGATCCCCAATTTCTCATATCCCGTGAGGTGAAGAAGGGAATAGAGCAGCATGGAACCATGCCCGGCCGAATGCACGAAACGATCGCGATCCGGCCAGGTTGGCGTCTTGGGGTCGAACTTCAGATGACGGGAGAAAAGCGCTGTTGCAATGTCGGCACCGCCCAAGGGTGTGCCCGGATGACCGTCATTGGCTTGCACAATGGCATCCATGGACAAAAAGCGGATGGCATTGGCCATGGCGCGCATGTCGATCTGTTTGCTTTGTATTGTTTGAATGTTCATTTCGGTATTCCCAGTAAACGCGTCATGCCACGAGATTGGTCGGGGCGTCGCGCAAGAAATTCTCAATATTGTCAATCATTTGATCGACAAGCGTCTGCTGTGCCTCGTCACTGGCCCAGGCAATGTGCGGTGTCAGAATGAAGTTGGGCTGGTCAAGAAGCGTCATCAAGGGCGAGTCTGGTTGCGGAGGTTCACCATCCGTGACATCAAAGCCAGCACCGGCGATCAGACCTTCACGAAGGGCCTCGGCCAGATCGTCTTCAACAACCAGCCGCCCACGCGCCGTATTGACGATGATCGGGTGGCGCTCCATCTTGCGGAATTCAGCCTTGCCGATCATCCACTCTGTCGAAGGCATCAGGGGACAGTGGATCGAGATCACGTCGGCGGCCGCAAGGGCCTCATCCCATGGCGTATAGAGCGGACCAAGACCGGTTGAACCTTTATGCGCGGCAAACATCACATTCATGCCAAACGCACGCCCGATGGCCGCAACGCTCTGCCCAATCGTCCCCTCTCCGATGATCACCAGATTGCTGCCAGCAAGATCTCTGATGGGATGAGTGAAGAAGCAGAATTGATCAGCCTTGTTCCATTCGCCCTGCTTCACATCCTCACGATAGGCAAGAATGCTTCGGCGCAAGGCGAGGATGAGCGAAAAGGTGTGTTCGGGAACGGTATTGATGGCATATCCGCGGATGTTGCACACCTTGATTCCAAACGCGCGGCAGGCTTCGATATCAACGCAGTCATACCCGGTCGCAGCGACCGCGATCAGCCGCAGCTTTGGCAGCTTGGCAAGCGTGTCGCGCCGCAGTGCGACCTTGTTGGTGATCGCGATGGTCGCGTCCTTTAACCGATCCGCCACCAAATCCGCTGACGTCCGATCATATTCGATCCAGTCATGATCGAAATCGGGACGTCGGACACGGATATGCGGGGCAACCGTATCCCTGTCCAGAAAGACAATTCGCTGCATGGGCTCCTCCACTTCACGGGCTTGCAAACCCGAAAATACGTGGGCGCAAGGGTGAGCCAATCGAGCCGTCGCTTCAATGTCGAAAACTTAACTATCTATTTAGCTATACTTCACAAAAAGTATAGTTATGAAGCTTTCCTTCATTGGTGTGTAATTTTTCCTAAAAGACAGGCTTTCAGCCGAGTGCTACGGTCCCTCCCGAAGATGGCAATCGAATTGCCAGGAGGAGTAAAATGGACTACCCAACACGGAACGCCGACATGTACAACATGTCGCTGGCGCAGCGTGCCTGGAACATCCGTCGCAAGGCTTTGCTGATGGGTAAAGTACAAGGGCAAGGCTATATCGGTCAGGCACTTGGCATCGCGGATGTATTGGCGGCGACCTATTTTCACGCACTTGAATTCCGGCCTGAAGACCCCGAATGGGAAGGACGCGATCGCTTCCTGCTTTCCATCGGTCACTATGCCATCGCGCTCTATGCAGTGTTGATGGAAGCCAATATCATTCCCGAAGAAGAGCTGGAAACCTACGGCATGGATGACAGCCGGATGCCAATGTCCGGAATGGCCTCCTACACACCGGGCATGGAGATCACCGGCGGATCGCTGGGTCAGGGCCTTGGCATCGGTGTCGGCATGGCGCTCGGCCTCAAACGCAAGAAAAGCGCGGCTCATGTCTATAACCTGATGTCTGATGGCGAACTGGGCGAAGGCTCCACCTGGGAGGCAGCAATGTCTGCTGCCCATCACGGCCTTGACAATCTCATTTGCCTTGTTGATTTCAACGATCAGCAAGCCGACGGCAAATCCTCAAAAATGCTGTGTTCCGATCCTCTGGAAGAGAAATGGACGGCCTTTGGCTGGCATTGCCAGCGGGTCGACGGCAATGATCTTGACGCTGTGGTCGCAGCCTTTGATGCAGCACGCAACTATGAAGGCCCGGAACCCCGCGCCATCATCTTTGACACCCGCATGTGCAAGGGCGTGCCTTTCCTTGAAGCCCGTGAATCCGCCCACTTTGTGCGGGTTGAGGAAGATGAATGGGCCAAGGCCCTTGATGCACTCGAAGAGGGGAAACCGCTGTGACACATGCTTCTATGGCCCGTAAATATGAACCGCGCCGCGTGCCTGTCAGCAGCAACGGTGAAAAGCTGACCACCTCGGCCATGATCGCCTCTCTGGAGGCTGAAGGCTACGACACGGTCGCGGCTCCCTTTGGCAATGCTCTGATCGATCTTGCGAAAAAGAATGAGCAGATTGTTGGCATGAGCGCTGACCTCAGCAAATATACCGATCTGCATGTCTTTGCCAACGCCATGCCAGAGCGCTTTTATCAAATGGGGATGGCGGAGCAGAATCTGTTCATGGCGGCGGCTGGTCTTGCCCGCGAAGGCTTCATTCCGTTCGCCACGACCTATGCGGTTTTTGCCTCTCGCCGTGCCTATGACTTCATTGCCATGGCCATTGCGGAAGAAAATCTTCCCGTCAAGATAGCCTGCGCCCTTCCGGGCCTGACCACCGGCTATGGTCCCAGCCATCAGGCAACAGAAGATCTGGCCATTTTCCGCGGCCTGCCCAACATGACCATCATCGATCCATGCGATGCCGATGACATCAAGGGCATGGTGCCAGCCATGGTTGCCCACGAGGGACCGGTCTATGCCCGCCTGTTGCGTGGCAAGGTCGCCCGGGTGCTGACCCGGCACAAACCTGACTACAAGTTCCAGCTTGGCAAGGCGCAGCTTATCCGCGAGGGACGGGATGTTCTGGTCATTGCAGCGGGTCTGATGACCATGCGCGCACTGGACGCCGCCGAACAGCTCGCCAAAGAAGGCATCGATGTCGCTGTTCTGCACAGCCCGACGATCAAGCCGCTCGATAGCCAGACCATTCTTGCCGAGGCAGGGATTGGTGATCGACTGGTGGTCACGGCAGAAAACCACACGGCCAATGGCGGCCTTGGAGAAGCGGTGGCAAGCACGCTGCTGCTGAATGGGGTCACCCCGAAATTTCGCATGATCAGCCTGCCTGATGAGTTTCTCGAAGCAGGCGCTTTGCCGACTTTACACGATATGTATGGCCTATCGGTCAACAAGGTCGCCGAGCAGATCAAGAGCTGGTTGTAGGCCCCATCGGGCACTGCACATTCAATGAAAAGAGAGGATACTGGACATGGGTCTGTTAGAGGGTAAATTTGCCATTGTTACGGGAGCAGCTTCCCCGCGCGGACTGGGCAAGGCAACAGCCAAAATGTTTGCTGAGCAAGGGGCGACCGTCGCCATTCTCGACCTTGATGATGCCGCTGCCAAACAGGCCGCCGCAGATCTCGGACCTCAGCATATCGGCATGGCATGCAACGTCATCGACAAGGACGCATGCTTTGCCACAGCCAAGGCACTGCTGGATATCTGGGGCCAGATCGACATTCTGGTCAACAATGCAGGCATCACCCAGCCATTGAAACTGATGGATATCGAGCCGAAAAATTATGAGGACGTCACCGATGTGAGCCTCAGAGGCACCCTTTATATGAGTCAGGCTGTTATTCCGCACATGCGCGCGCGCAAAACTGGCTCCATCGTCAATCTGTCATCGGTCTCTGCCCAGCGCGGCGGTGGCATTTTCGGCGGACCTCACTATTCTGCCGCAAAAGCTGGCGTCCTTGGCCTGACCAAAGCCATGGCCCGCGAACTGGCACCAGACAACGTGCGCTCCAATGCCATATGTCCCGGCTTCATCGCGACTGATATCACCGCAGGCAAACTGACGGATGAAATGCGCGCCAGCGTACTCGACGGCATCCCGATGGGACGTGCAGGCACTGCAGATGATGTTGCCGGTTGCGCTGTCTTTTTGGCATCCGAGCTCTCGGCTTATTGCACCGGCACGGAGGTCGATGTAAACGGCGGATCGCTCATTCACTAGATCACATTCGCATCACCGGCAACCTGCCGGTGATGCATCAGCATGAGACGCATCTTCAAAGGGAGGACAACATGAAGATCAAATTCCTGGCCATTCTGGCCGCCACAACCGCTATTGCAGGCGGTGCCCAAGCAGCAGAGGTCATCTTTGCTCACGGTGCAAACCCTGGAAATCCACGTTATATCGCAGCAGAGAAGTGGGCTGAAGAATATCAGGCCTGCACCAATGGGGCCGATACGGTCAACGTCGCAGCCTCGGCAACCATGGGCAACGATGTTGAAATGCTGACCTCGGCAACGGCCGGCATCATTCAGGTTTCGGCAAACTCGCAAGGCGCAATGTCCCAGATCGTGCCGGAAATCGGTCTGCTCGGCCTGCCGTTCCTGTTCAAGGATCTGCCGACTGCCTGGAAAGTTCTTGATGGCAATGTTGGCAGGATGCTCGACGAGCGCGCCCAGAAATCGGGTCTGAAAATTCTTGGCTTTTGGGACAACGGCATCCGCAACATCACCCATGTATCCAAAGGGGTTCCAACGCCGGCCGATATCGAGGGCATGAAAATCCGGACCCCTCCAGACCAGATGGCCGTCGATATCTTTGAGGCCCTCGGGGCAGCACCCGCTCCCCTCGCTTGGTCCGAATTGCCAAGTGCATTGCAGGCTGGCGTTTTTGACGGTCAGGAAAACCCGCTGACCAACATCTATTCCGCCAAACTTCACACCATCACGCCTTATGTCACAATGAGTGGTCACAAATATGAAACCACCCCGATTGTCGCTGGCCTGGGCTGGTGGGAATCGGCTGACGAACAGACAAAGAAATGTGCTCTGCAAGCTACCAAGAAAGCTGGTGAGTTGCAGCGCAAGATGTCCCAGGAAGGCGACGAAACCCTGCGACCGAAAATGGAAGCAGAAGGTGCCATTTTTGTCGAAGCTGACAAAAAGGCCTTTCAGGAAGCCACGACCTCGGTTTATGATAAATATGCAAAGGTTTATCCTGAGCTCGTCAAAGCTCTCAAAGACGCGGTAGGTCAATAATGAACGCTGCCACCCCTCTCGATGATGGTGGCAACAGGAGGGAGGGCCATGCGCCCTTCCTTCGGTTTCTCAACACCGTAATCGATCTGCTTGAATGGACAGGCAAAGTCGCTGCCGTGTCTTGTCTGACCTTCACATTCGCAGCCTTGCTCGTCAATGTCGTGCTAAGATACGCGTTCGGATCAGGGATTGCCTGGGCCTATGAAGTGCATGCTGTCCTTTTGCCGTGGCTGGTATCGGGCGGTATTGTCATCGCGGCGGCTCGCGGGCGTCATATTGCCATTTCCCTTGTCGCTGACATGCTGGAGAACAAGCCCCGCCGCATCTTGTTAATTCTGATCCAGCTCGTCACCCTGATTGTTGCCCTCAGCGTGCTCTTGTCAAGCCAGCCAATTCTGCGTGCTTCCCAATTTCAGTCCCTTTCAACGCTCGGCATCAAGCAGATCTGGGGCTATTCCGCTCTTGTTTATGCATTCGCAGGCATCGCCATCATCTCCGCTTGCGAAACCCTCCGCCTTATTGGAGGGGTAGATCTGAGCCAAGCGGATTTTGAAGACAGCAGCCTCAGCTAACGGAGAAATACAATGTCGGTTACCATGATCTGGGGCTTTTTCCTGCTGCTCGCGCTATCCGTTCCGGTCGGCTATGCCATGCTGGGCGGGGTTGGGGCAGCCCTCTTTATCGAAGGCAAGTCTCTGGCCGTTATCATGCAGCGGCTTTACACGCCGACGCAAAGCTTCCCGATGCTTGCCATTCCCTTCTTTATCCTTGCCGGAAACCTGATGATGTCAGGCAAGTTCGGTGTTTATCTGGTCAATATCGCACGCCTGCTCGTCGGCAACTTCAAAGGGGGGCTTGGACAGGTATCGATCATTGGATCAGTGATGTTTGGCGGCGTCTCCGGCTCTGCGGTGGCAGACGCAACGGCCCTTGGCAACGCCCTGATCCCCGTGCAGCTCCGCGAGGGCTATCCCAAGGGGTTTGCCGCGGCCATCAACTCCGCTTCCTCGACGGTGTCGGTGCTTATTCCGCCCTCCATCCCGCTTATTCTGTATGGCTTGGTCTCCAACGTCTCGATCATTGATCTGTTTATCGCTGGCATCCTTCCCGGACTTCTCCTCGGCATCGGCATGTTCACTGCCGTGTGGCTGGTGGCCCGTGTCCGCAATTTGCCGCGTGCTCCCCTTGAGGGAGGTTTCAAGGCCTTCAAACACCAGATTGTCATCGCCACGCCAGCGCTACTGATGCCGGTCTTTGTCATCGCAACCCTGCGCTTTGGCATTGCCACGCCCACGGAAGTCAGTGTCATGGCAGTGGCCTATGGCCTGCTGGTCAGCACCTTCATCTATCATGACCTCAATTGGCGCACCTTGTGGACGAGCGCCATTCAAACCGCCATGATGACCGGTGCGGTGATGTTGATCATCATGGCCTCCTCGGTGATGCAATGGCTGTTGACTGTGGAACGCGTGCCGCAGGAGCTGGCCCTTTGGGTTACGGCCTCATTCTCCGAGCCATGGATGATCATTCTTGCCATGAATGTGGTGATGCTGATCGTCGGGGCCTTTCTCGATCTCCCAGCCGCCGTGCTATTGCTCGGGCCACTGTTCGTGGTCATTGGCGGCGCGATCGGGCTCGACCCGGTACAGTTGGGCTTGATGATGGTGGTGAACCTGTCCATCGGGCTCTATACGCCTCCGGTCGGCACAACCCTGTTCATCTCGGCAGCCATCGCCAGAACAGGCATTGGGTCGGTCATCCGCTCCCTGATGCCCTTCTATACCGTGGCGATCCTTGTGTTGATGCTGATATCCTACGTTCCGGCACTGACGATCTACTGACCGTCAGTCCTCATTCTGCCCCGCCCGGATCAGGCCTTTGCCTGTTTCCAGTCGGAAGTCCAGACCCGCTTCCTCCAGAAAGCCGCGAGTCATGTCCTCATGCTCGCGGCATTCACAAACCAACCATTCAATGAAGCGATTGATGATCCTGCGATTGAAATGCCGCGGCGGACAGACAAACCAATAGGCGGGAAACTCGATAACGGAAAAGTCGAGGCAAAATGGCACAAGCAGACCTTTCTTGAGGTCCGGCAAACACAGAGTTGCACTCTCAAGCGCCAGTCCGCCGCCCTGTTTCGCCATTTCTATTGACATGGATGAACGATCAAAGCGCAACGGATAGTAGAGTTCCGGAACCTCGATGCCATTCAAGGCAAGCCAAAGATCCCATCGAAACAGGGCCTTCGCACTGTCAATCATGCGGGCATTTTGTAGCTGCTCCAAAGGATCGGACGAAATAGCCTGCAATTCGGCTTGATAGTCCGGGCTGCATACCGGCAGCACAAGATCACTCATCACGCAACGCTCTGCCAAGCCCGCCCAACCGCCAAATCCGTAGCGAATATCAAAATCCACCGCCTCGGTTTCAAACGAAGTGAATTCTGGGGTCGCATCCACCCGCAAACTCCATTCGGGATTCTGCAAAAGAAAGCTGTTGATCCGCGTCCCCAGAAGACGCACGCCAAAGCTTGGGCTAACGCGCAGGATCAAACCACGCAGACCCTTCTGGCGTGTAATTGCGTTGCGCGCGTTGCGAATGGCACTGAAAGCCTGTGTCGTCGTCTGGAACAGACGTTCACCGTCTTGCGTGAGCAAGAGCCGCCGTTTTTCACGCCGAAAGAGCTGCACACCGAATTGGGATTCCAAAAGGCGAACCTGCTGAGACACCGCAGATGGCGACACGCCAAGCTCATCGGCAGCTTTGGTCACTGACCCAAGCCGTGCAACCACCTCGAAATACTCTGTCGCTTTGATGTTTATATCGCGCATGCGTTGATTGAAGAGGAAGCCGAAAGTCTTTGCAAGTGAATTGCCTATAGAGGTCAATATAGCCTGTGATCACTTCCTTCTCTCACAAACATATGACAATCAGAATGAGCTTTCATGCCCCGATATGGGAGCATGAAAGCGAAGCCGCGCAGAAACTCGTGCCTTGAGCGCCTATTCAAGCGTATGGATGCGGAATATCTGGTCGTGCAACGCGCAGAGATCAGCCTTGTCCTTGGCAACTTCTTCAAGAAGCCACGAGCGGAATTCATGAACGGGCCGACGGGATAGATGATGGCTTGGACAAATCAGCCAGTAAGACTCGCTGCGGATCGGTTTGAGCAGCGGAAAGAGCGGACGCAGGCTGCCATCAAGGATTGCTTCACGCGCCAGCGTGGTGCTCTCCAGAGCGACACCTAGGCCCTGTTGTGCCATGTAAATAGACATAGAAGATCGGTCAAATTGAAGAAACCGTTCGATAGTGTCCACGTTGAGATTATTTTCAGCCATCCATAGTTCCCAGGAAACATCGGACTTCATCGACTGTATCAACCGCGTCGACTGCAGCACCTCAACCGGGTCTCGATAGGCAAAATGACGGTAGACTTCCTGATTGCAAAGCGGCAGTACGGTGTCCTCGATCAGCAATTGCGATGACTGCCGGTCGATGGTCTCTCGCCCATACCGGATTTCGATATCGACCTGTTCCTTTTCAAAGTCCGTCAATTCTGACGTGGCATCGATGCGAATGTCAATTTCGGGGTTGGCGCGAATGAAATCCGGCAGTCGCTTGGTGAGCCATAAAGCCCCGAAGGTCGGGGCCACCCTTACCACAAGCGGCCTCTGACGCGTCCTGCGCGAGATCTGTCGCTCGCTTCTCTGGATGATGGCGAGCGCCTCCGAGGTTGCCTTGAACAAGCGCTCCCCGTCTTCCGTCAAGACCAGTTTGCGCTTCACGCGCCGAAACAAAGCAATACCGAGAGAATTCTCCAGCAACTTGATCTGCTGGCTGATCGCCGAGGAAGAAACGGACAATTCCTCAGACGCCCGCGTCAAAGCCCGGTGGCGCGCAACGGCTTCAAAATAGACAATGGCTTTCAGGGGAAGACGCGAACTCAAATGCATCATTTTACTTGTCTTCATCATCAATGCCCAATTCGGTAAGGATCCAGCTTTTGAACGCTTGCACCTTTGGCAGTCTCGTTCTGGATTGAACGAAATTCAGGCTATGCCCCTGAATTGCATATCCGGCAAGGCCAAAGGGAGCCACGAGCTGATTTCTCTCCAATTCGGTCTGAACATGCAGATAGCTCTCAAGGATCGCCCCCTGCCCGTCTATCGCAGCATCAATCGACATGTAGGAATGATCAAAGCGCAATCCCTTTTCCTCATAGAGATCGGACAATCCTTCTGCCTTAAACCAGTCATACCACTTGAACAGATTGAGTTCTGAATGAATAAGAGCCTGATGGGCCATATCAATCGGAGCCCGGATCGCAGAGTCACCCTGCAGCAATTGTGGCGCACAGAGAACCAGCATGGTCTCCGGCGGAAAGGCGATACGCCGAACGCCCGGCTGTGAAGGCACATGCCCAAAGCGAATATCGAAATCAGCTTCGATGGCCAGAAGATTGGCCGGATTGGGTGTGGCGTTGAGCCGAACATCGAAATCGGGATGGGCTTCGCAGAAATGCTTGAGGCGTGGCATGAGCCATTGCTTGGCAAGACTAGGTGCACAGTGGATCGTCAGAATGTCAAACCGGGTCGTGCGCCCGATCGCTACCGAGGCCGCTTCAAGTTCACTGAAACCCCGTGCCACCCTTTCCGCAAAAGCCTTGCCAAGATCAGTGAGAACAATCGTGCGGTTGATACGCTCAAACAGAAGAACACCCAATTCTCCTTCCAGCGAACGGATTTGATGGCTCACCGCCGAGGGAGAGACGCTCATTTCCTCTGCCGCCGCAGAGAAGGAGCCGAGCCTTGCTGCGGCATCGAATGCCTGAAGCGCTTTGAGAGAGGGAAGCTTTCTCATAGTCGTGAATCGGATCGCCTTGTCCTGATTGGCCTTTATTGCCCACACTATAACCACCCCGCAGCCAGATGTCTTACTGTTTGATCGCAATTCTGTGCGGCAAAGGGATCGGCCCACCGATCAGTGCCAATACATTCGAAGGGTCGGATCCGGTTTGAAACCATGCTCTTAGGAGAGCTGTGCAGAAAGCACCTTGCATAAGGTATTGAGCTGCAAACCGGCTGGCCAGTGCTCAGGCTTCCATGGCGCAAAGCATGAAAGCCTGAGCAGGATCGGCTTGATCAGAGCGCTGACCGCATGGATCGGGTCATGGCAACCAATATGAGGTGCGCCGATGCCGCACCCGGATCCATATGCCCGATCGACCGCGCGCCGAGCTTTTTCGACCGCCCGCGATTGCTCTCGATCGTGGCAGTATGGTCCCGCCCCTGCAAAGCGCCCTCGCAGGCTGCATCAAGGCAAGCCAGAAGATCCGCCCCGCCCTCAAGCGCCCCTTTCGCATGCGCCACGGCAGGAACCCAGGCGTCGATCATTGTCTTGTCGCCGCAACTGGCACCACCCCGTGACAGGATACCCGAGCAGATGCCATCGATCCATGCGACCATGGCCTCCGCATCAAGATTGAGACGATCCTCGACCTTTGCCCCGGCAGCCTTGAAGGCGCTCGCATAGAGCGGCCCGGTGGAAGCACCCACCGCATCAAGAAAGGCCTTCGCCATTTGGTTTGATAGCTCGGTGATTGTGTCATCGCCCCCATCAGAAAGCTTAGCCCGGACCGCCGCCCAGCCGATATCCATGGTCACGCCATGGTCACCATCCCCAATCACGCCATCAAGTTCCGACAGCCAGTCGCGATTCTCAGCAATTGCGTCAGCGACAGACAGCATGGCCTTGCGGAAGATGTCCGGCGTCACCGCGCCCTCGGCGATCAGTTTTGATCGATCAATCGCATTGGAATTCGAAATGGGGCCCACAGATCGGCGTGTGTGAATGCCACGCGGTGCCAATACACCGGAAATGGTCAGACAAGGGGTCTGGCATGGCGCGGCGAGCAGCTTTTTAAGATCGCCATCCATTTTCATCAACGAGATCGACGCTCCGGCCATCTCAAGTGAGGTGGCATATTCCCCGACCCAGCTTTTGAAGATGGAAACACCCATCGCCTCAAGCCGTTTGGCCACGCGGCGATGTAGAATATAAAGCTCAAGCTGGCCAGTGGCTCCAAGCCCGTTGACCAGAACGGAAACAGTGTCTCCTTTCTCCAGCTTCATGTCTTCAAGAATGGTGTCCAGCAGTTCGTCAGTAACATCGTCTGCCTTTTTCAACGGACCCCGCCGCATACCGGGCTCGCCATGGACGCCCATGCCGACTTCCATTTCATCATGGCCAATTTCGAAATTGGGCTTGCCGGTTTGTGGCAAAGAACAGGCAGTGAGCGCTACCCCCATCGAGCGGGTATTGGCAAGGGCATGCCGCGCGGCGGCTTCGCAATCATTGAGACTGCGCCCCTCTTCAGCGGCGGCTCCGGCAACCTTGAAGACAAAGAAATCACCAGCCACGCCGCGACGCTCTTCAGCCCGCTCAGGCGGAGCGCTTGCCACATCATCATTCACCGCAATGGAACGGGCGGGAATACCATTCTCGATGCATTCTTCCACGGCCATGTCAAAATTCAGAACATCGCCGGTATAGTTGCCATAAAGGAACAAGACACCAGCGCCGCCATCGACAGCGCGGGCGGCGTCCATGATATGCTCCGGACTTGGAGATGCAAAGACATTGCCAACAGCTGCGGCATCTGCCAGCCCACGACCAACATAGCCCGCAAACATCGGCTCATGACCCGACCCGCCGCCGGTGATGATGCCGACCTTGCCATCGCGCGGGCCATTGACGGCGACCACCGCACGGCCTGTGGCCCCTTCAACGCGCAACATATCCGGATGGGCAAGCACCATACCTTCAATCGCTTCGGCAATGATCCCTTCGGGTTCGTTAATGAGTTTCTTGGTCTTGATGTCACTCATTTTATCGTCCTCTTACAACTTTCTTCGCCTCAGCAACGGTCTGATCAAGCCATTGCGTTTCCTCGCTCGCCATGTCGTAGGGCAGCCAATGCTCCAGAAGGACACTCATGTCGGGATCGCAATGGGTCAACTGATCAAGGATCCAGGGGATCGGCGCACGACCCTGCCCCAGAGGCACGCCCCTGATGGTAAAACCAACGCCATAGTCATCGGGAATGATCACATAATCCTTGAGGTGGAAATTGATCGTGTAGGGCGCGAGCAGGGTGATCGTTTCTTCAGGCCACTCTCCTGCGCAAATGGAATTGGCCACATCGAGACAGACACCGAGGGTGTCATCCTTGACGGTTTCCAGAACCTCCACCATTCGGGGCGACGGGAAATTGAAGTGGTTTTCAATCGCGATCCGGATGCCCGCATCCCGCGCCGTCTCCAACAACGGGCGCATTTGCTCGACCAACTGAGGCACCGGCATCTGAGCATCGGCAGCATCCAGCGCCACCCGCATGATGCGCGCGTCAAGGCGCTTGGCAATGACCAAATATCGCTCAATCTCTTCGGCGTGGAAGCTCTGCGTTCCCAGTTCAAGGGCGATCCCGATTTCCTGAGCCATCTCATACAGGCGATGGTGATCCGCTTCAGTCAAACGATCAAGGGGCATATTGTCGGCATATTGCACGACACCCAAGCCATAACCATGCGCGGCTTCCAGCACATCAAAGGCAGTCATTGGTTTAGCCGGAACACGATCCTTGATCCCGATCGACCAACGGAAGGCATAACTTCCAAGTCCAAGTTTCATCTCTTTCTCCTGCTCGTATGTGTGGTGTCAAGCGCTGCAGCATCCCAAGGGCGCTACCAAGCACCCGCTCACTCATGCCTTCCCGGACGACCGCAATGCTCAAGGAACGTTTGGAAACCCGATTGGACCCGATTGGGGATGGGGCGGCCCGCGTCATTTGCTGGGCAGATACTGAGATCGAGAGATTGTGAATTCAATCAAATTAAATTGTCATACAAATGAATTAGATTCATATAAATCGGATATAGACTGAACACCGAGCAATGCTCGTTGAGGCCAAGATGCCAAAAACGAGGCTCCAACTTAAATTTAATATATTGAAATAATTGAATAAAAACAGGAAACAACTAAATCGCGCTTCCTGATGGGGCTTAAAAACCAGCCTGCGCCGACAGAAAACACTGCCAAGCACCTTTAGTAAATTAAGAATATCTAACCAGATGATTAAGTTTTATTTTGAGTGCTATAAAGTAGCCACTATCGCCCACCCCAGACAGGCGTGATCGGACGGCGAACATCAGGCAGCCCGTACTGACAAAGATCGCTCGCCGACATAATGCATCGCCCCTCCATCCCTTGAAGGGAAGAAGGGGCGCGCAGATCAGCAGATCACGATATCCGTGACCTCATCCATTTTTCCTTTTGCCATAGCCAAAGTCGGTCAAAATGGCGAACAGGCTTGGCACGAGGAACAGGGACAGGACGGTAGCCGTCAGCAGTCCAAAAGCAAGACTATTGACCAGCGGGATCAGGAACTGCGCCTGCGTGCTGGTTTCAGCCAGCAATGGCAACAAACCCGCAATCGTCGTCAGAGACGTCATCACAACCGCCCTGAACCGGGCTTTGGCAGCTTGCTTGGCAGCATTCATCGGGTCCTGCCCGACCTCCATTTCTCCATGAATGAAGGAAACCAGAAGGATGGAGTTGTTGACGACGACCCCTGACAAAGTGGCAAGGCCAACCAGACTTGGAATGGAGATATTAAGCCCCATCGCCAAATGCCCGATGACCATGCCAATCGCACCAAGCGGAATGGCGGCCAGCACAATGATCGGCAAGACATAGCTGCGGAACTGGAAACTAAGCAGAATGTAGACAAAGGCAAGACCGATATAGAAATTGGTCAGCAAGGATCCGCCCGTCTTCGCGGCTTCTTTGCCTTGCCCGTTAAAGGCCAGGGACACGCCGGGATATTTTTTCTTCATCGCGGGCGCGAACTTGGTCTTCACCTCCATCATCAATTCACGCGCATTGACAATATTGGGCTTAATGGCCCCGACCACCGAGACGGTCCGCATGCCATCCACGCGATTGATCCGGGCATAGCCTCGGCTTTCGGTCACATCGGCCACCGTGGAGAGCGGAATTTTGGATCCGTCTGCAGCGGTCACATAAATCGTGTTGATGCCACCACGGCTGTCAATGGCACCATCAGCCAGCCGCACACGCACATCGACCCCATAGCGACCGGTCTGGATTTCAAGGCCGGTATTGCCCTGTACAATGGAACGCAGTTCTTCTGCCACGCTCTTACCAGTCAAGCCCAGGCTGCCCGCATCATCGCGCAATTTGACCACATATTCTGGCTTGCCGGGCCGCAGATCATCCAGCACATCGACAACCCCGTCATAGCCATAGAGGAAGGCCTTGAGTTCATCACCCGCTTTCTTGATCTGCTCCAGATTGCCGCCACGCAAACGCAGGTCGATGGCATTGCCCGCAACACCCCGCTCCTTGTCGGTGAACTTCATGGCAAGGCTGCCCGGCACAGGTCCGGTGAATTTGCGCCAACTCGAAAGCATTTGCTGCAAAGACCCTTTTCGCTTCTGTGCCCGGATCAGGTCAGCGCTGATAGTCGCCTGATGCGACCCCTTCTCGTGGGAGTCGGCATTCACCCCATAATAAACCAGAATATTATTGACCAGATCGCGCTGCTCGGTCTGCATGGGTTTGAATTTCTCATTGACCTTCTTGAGGGCAGCAACAACCTGTTGCACGGCCTCTTCGGTCTCGGCAAGGGGGGTGCCCTGAGGCAACAGGATACGCGCCTGAATGGTGTCGCTTTCCAGCTTCGGGAAGGAGCGGAATTTCAGCATGCCGCTGGTAAAGGCCCCAAAGGAAAGAATGAGCATCGCAATGATCAGGCCCGTGGTCAGGTAGCGCCATGAAATGGCCCAATCGATCATGCGGCCAAAAACCCCATTGCGAAATCCCTCAAAGCCCCGGTCAAGGGCCGCATGGAACCGCGACGGTTTTCTGTCGCCCTGTTTCTTCAAGGAGTGATACAGATGGGACGGCAGGATCAAAAAGGCCTCGATCAGGCTGATAGCCAGCGTTATGACCAAAATGACCGGCAAAACCTTCAGCACCGCCCCGATCTTGCCAGCCATCAATGCCAGCGGACCAACGATCAAAATTGTCGTCAGGAAAGACGAAATGACGCTTGGCATAACCTGCAAGGTGCCATTGACAGCCGCTTCCAGTTCGTCTTCCCCCTTGTTGAGGCGTGCACCGATATTCTCCGAAATGACGATGGCGTCATCCATCAGCAAACCGGTGGACACGATCAACCCGACCATGGTCATGGTGTTCAGGGTATATCCCAATCCATGCATGGCAAAAATGGCACCAAGAAAGGAAACCGGCAGCCCCATCGCCACCCAGAAACTGTAACGCAGGGAAAAGAAGATCCACATCACAAGGAAGACAAGAACCAGCCCCTGAATGCCATTCTCGGTCAGAATGCGCAGTCGATCGACAATATTGGGAGAAACATCCTGCGAGATATTGAGGCTGACACCCGGAGGAGCCATGGCACGCTCATTTTCAAGAAGAGTGTCAATCAGCGCCTTGACCTTCAGCGTGTCTTGGTTGGGCGTCTTGGCAATCTCGATCAGGGCGGCGCGTTGGCCATTAAAAGTCACCTTGTCTTCGGCAAATTCGAAGGTGCGGGCAACGCTCGCAATATCCTTGAGCCGCACCAGGCCACCATTAGCCGAGCTTTTGACGACAATCTCTGCAAGTTCGCGCGGTTTTCTGCGCTGGTCTGCATAGCGCAACACCAGATCCCCGCTTTTGGTCTCCAATGTGCCTGATGGCAAATCCACACTCTGAAGCTTGATGGCATTTGAAACATCCGTGATGCTCATGCCCAGATTCCGAAGCGCCGCTTCAGACACCCGAATATCGATCAGGGGATCGGAGAAGCCTTTCATGGTGGCTTGGGCAATTTGCTTGTTGCGCATCACCCGCGACAACACCTTGTCCGCATAAGCGAACAGTCGGCCCGGCTCTTCAATGCCCGTGATGGCGATGGTGGAGATGGTAGCAGTCCGCTCCATCTTGGTGACGGCAGGTCGCTCCACATTGGCCGGGAAGCCGGTAATGGCTTCGATTTCGCTCTTTATGTCGTTGTAGAATGTGTCAAAGTCCCGTCCTTCGATCATCGTGACAACGGCGATGGCCAGATTTTCCCGCGCCTCACAGGTCAGTTCCAGCTTGTCGGGGATGATCCCAAGAGCTTCCTCGACGCGCAGACAGACCGCTTCCTCCACATCAAGCGCTGTTGCGCCCGGGTAGGTGACGCGCACTTCCACCTGAGTAGGATCAATAATGGGGAAGGTATCGCGTTGCAGCTTGGGCAGCGACAGCACGCCGACAAGCAGAATGGCAACCATCAGCAGGTTGGCTGCTGTGGGATGCTTGGCAAAATAGCGGATCATGATCAGTTTGCCCCTTTGCTTGGCGTCTTGCCAGAAGCTTCCGCCATGACGCGTGCGAGCAACTTTTTATCAGGCTTCGGCTTCACCAGCATGCCGTCAACAGGGGCGGGCAAATCCGAGACAATGACTTTCTCCTTGGGTGCCAGGCCTGACCCCAAAACGGCAATATCTCCTTGAATATACTCCACCTTGACCGGTTTAAAGCGAAGACGCTTTTCAGCATCGACCACCATCACCGTGCCTTTTCGAATGGCAGAGGCGGGAAGAGCAATTTTGCCTTTTCGAGGCCGCCCCTGAAGAATAACGTGCACCGCCGTATCAGTGACCAAAGGGGGCTTCTGACCGGGGCTGGCCTGTCCATAAGGATCCTGAACTGTGAGCACAATGCCGCGCGTTCGGGTTTTGGGATCCATCGCAGCCGTCACGCGATCAACCTTGGCATCCCACATGATATCCGAGCGCGGCGTATGCAGAACCACTTTGGCTTTCAAAGCCGCATGCCGATCAGACACCACTCCGGCCTGCTGCGAAGCTTGGCGCGCAGACTTGGCTTCCTTGCCCGGAGCCCCCAAAAGCGGCCGCAATGCACCGATGGGCAATTGGGCGATAATCTCGGCAACAGCTATGCCATCCCCGGAGAACAGCTTCTGTCCCTTGTTGACATACTGGCCCACCGAAATATCGACCGACGACAGCCGCACATCAAACGGCGCCTTTAGTTCGGTTCGCTGGATATTGAGCAGCGCTATTTCGCGCTGCTGCTGCAAAACATTTTCTTCTGCATGATTGAGTTTCAACGTGCTTTGAAGCGTTTGCACCTTGGCATTCTGGGTCAGCAAGGTGCGTTCCGATGCATCAACATTGGCTTGCGAGGACGACCCTCGGGCCTGCAGAGACTTTTTGCGTCCCAGATCTTCCTCAAGCAGCGCCAAGGCTCTTTCTTCGATCTTCAAGGAAGCCGTTGTGGTTTCGGTTTTCGTTTCAAGCGCTTCGATCTGGGCTCCGATCTGGGCGAGCACCAACTCATATTCCCGCTCGTCGATCTTGATCAGACTGGTGCCCTTGCCAATGAGCAAGCCTTCCTTGAGACTGTCCGCCGTCCAGATAACCGGACCGGCCACCTGCGCCACGGCGTCCCATGTGCGATCCGGCTGAACCTTGCCATAGGCTGACACGGAGGGGACAACCGTCATTGGCTTGGCGCCGATGACTTTGACCGGCGTCGGTTTTTCCTTGCTTTGCGTTGCAGCCCGAGGCGATTTGGCAGATTGCCCGGAGGCCAGAAACAGACCGATCGCAATCGCAACCGGTGGAACGATCAGAATTTTTTTCAGGATACTCATATCGAAATTCTTTGCGCAGCGATGGAAAAGGGAAATCGCGCAACCGCGACCATGTCATCTTGTTTCGAAAATACTGTAATAACCATAGAGCCTCAAGGCGCAAACGGTAACCAAACGTAACGCTTTGTAATCAATTGGAGGTAGACTGCGACCAACACTGGGCCGTCCCAACCCACGCAATGGCAGCAAGTCAGGGGCGAAAAATGGCAGGAAACATGAGCGCCAACGAACTGTGGCAAACAGCTCACTTTCAGGCAGATTGCTAGAATAGTCTTCGTCCAAGCTGGACAAATGAAGAAAATATGCAAATAGTCGAATATTAGAATCATTAAAGCTAGTGACCGGACCAGATTGCATGACCAGCAAATTCAGTTTTTTGGCGCTGTTAACCGCCGCCTGTCTTTCGCAACCAGCCTTTGCGGATGGCGGAAAAGAGCTTTATGAAGAAAATTGCGCCGCCTGCCATGGAGGCAAAGAAAGAGGCGATGACCGCGTAGCACCGCCAATGTTCGCGGTTCAGGGACACTATTTGTCTGCCTACCCGGACAAGGACGCGTTCGTTAAAGCGATTGCTGCGTGGGCCAAAGAGCCCGATGAAGCCCGTGCGCGCATGCCCGGTGCCATCCGTCGGTTCGATCTTATGCCAGCGATCGAGATTTCCCAGGAAGACGCATTAAAAATTGCAGGCTACATTTATGATGGCCAATTTGACCGTCCGGGGTGGTAGGCTGACCAGAATCGCCAGCAGAAATGGGCAAAATGACGCAGAAGAAACGATGAATATTGTGGTCACTTTTAACTTTCGTATAATTTCATCGCGCCCGCCCATCCTGTTTGCTAGACTCAAATCAATGAAATGAAGGTGGAGTCCGGTCCTTCCCGGCTCCTTGTTCTCACAATGCATGAACTTCGCAAGGACATTTTGGCATTATGCATCACGCTGATCGCACTGATCAGCCAGATGTTTTTTGGCATTGTCCATGCGACATCGATCTGGACCGCAGCCGCCGGTCCCATCGCACAAGTCGAAGCCGGATCGGTTGCCTATAATTTCCTTCAGATTTGTTCGGCCGGTGGCCTTATCACCCTTGATGAGGAGAACGAAGGCTCAGGAACAGCCGACCCGAGCCTTTGCTCGGTTTGTTCTTCTGCCGCATCCGCGCAAACCCTTGACGCCGAACAACCGCTTCTGCCTCTGGGTCAACACCATTTTGCGACCATTCAGTATCACCTATCTGACCAGATTGGTGTACCAAGACAGGCAAAAATCCGCTTTGCACGCGGCCCTCCGCTCTTTTCCTGAAATTTGAAGCAAGGCCAGACCAACTGCACCCCTCACATCCCATTGGGGGCGCAGGCGTCCGATATTGAGCCATCGTTGGCACCTGCCTGCGGTTGGTCTTGCCATTTCCCATTTCACGTTTGAAAAGAATAGAGAGACCACCTCATGGACCGTCGTACCCTTTTGACCTCAGCCACGCTTGCGCCTGTCGCTCTGGCCCTGTCGTCCCTTGCCGCCTCTGCCAAAATGGTCCCCCCCTGGGAATGGACGAACAAAAATGGCGTCACAGGCAATATGAAAAAAGACGCCAATCCAACCGACAAGGAATTTGAAAAATATCCGCGCTGCCCCTATTGCGGCATGGTACGCAAGCAATGGAGCCATTCGCGCCATCTCATTCAATATGACGATGACTCAACCGAAGGCACCTGTTCCATCCATTGTGCATCCCTGTCGCTGGGCCTGAATATGGACCGCGCGCCCAAAAATATCTGGGTGGGTGACGCTGGCTCGGACGCAGAAATCAAGCCGCTGATCAAGGTCGAAGACGCCCATTACGCAATTGACCCAAGCAAGCCCGGCACCATGTCGGCGACGCGCAAATGGGCCTATGCTGATGCGGCCAAAGCGGCTTCTGTCGGTGCAGAGCGCGCGGTCCCCTTCGAAGAAGCGCTGGAGACCGCTTATGCAGATATGGCGAAAAACACGCTGATGATCCGCAAACGTCGGGCAGAAAAGCGCGCCCACATGGCCAAGAAAATGAAATCGATGAAAGGCAAGGACAACTAAGCCGACCCATCCATCTGTTGATGGAATGAGGGACAAGCCACTGGTGGAGTGAGCCCCGCCACGGCTTGTCCCTTATCCGCACAATCGTCCTTCAGGCCAAATTCTTCGTTCAGGAATGCCCATGTGCACCAAACCCAAACTGACCAGACGCGGCTTGCTTGGCGCCGGGCTGGCTTTTCCCTTGATGGCAAGCTGCAAGATGGCAATCGCCTCGGACACGCTTTCCACGCCCTTTGGCGTCCCCATGCCCCATGATCGTGATGCCTGTCCTGTTTGCGGCATGTTTCCCGCACGTTATCCGGACTGGATTGCCACCGTGCTCTATAAAGATGGCCACGCCGATCACTTCGACGGTGCCAAAGACATGTTCAAATATCTGCTCGACATGGAAAAATATGCGTCAGGCCGCAAGGCAGCGGACATAGAGCGTCTGGCTGTCACAGACTATTACGCGACCAAGCGGATTGACGCCCGCACAGCACTCTATGTCATTGGCTCGGACATTCTAGGTCCAATGGGTCATGAACTCATCCCCCATCCAGACCAGTATGATGCAGACGAATTCCTCAAGGATCACCAGGGCAAACGCCTTATGGCCTTTGAGGAGGTGACAATGGCGATTCTGCTCGGTCTCGACAAGGGGGAGTTTATCCTCACATGACCGCCCGGCCCTCTGTCGTGATTCTGTCATTGCTCGGCTTTCTGACCATCCTGCTGTGCGTGGCCATGGCCCATGCGTTCCTTGCGCCCGCCAGCAGCCAACAGGGACGATCACTGGTCAGTCAACTGGGATTGAGTGATCTGTCCCTTTTGACCGAAGCCCGCTATACACGACATCCTTCGATGGCCGATCTCCATTCTCCTTTTCAGGATCATCCTGTCTCCATTGATCACTTTCCCGCAGGCTCCCTGATCGGTCCACCGAAGCATTTGCAAAGCACAGGCGGCCAGATGATTGTCAAGAGCGAGCCATTGCCATGATCCTCTCGTCAATGCGGCGACAATTGAACCTGATCGACTTCACGCTCGCCGCCATGCGTCGCCGCATTGGGCGCAATGTGATTCTCTTTGCCGTTTATGTGCTCGTCACGTTTCTGCTGGCATCTGTCATGTTCTTCTCTCATGCAATCAGGCGTGAAGCATCCTTGATGCTGGCAGATGCACCGGAGATCATCATCCAGCGGCTCGTTATGGGCCGTCACGACATGGTGCCGCTCTCCTATCTCGACAAACTCGGTAGAATCCGGGGCGTGCGGTCCGCCGAAGGTCGCCTCTGGGGCTATTTTTATGACCGCGGCACCAAGGCCAACTATACCCTGATGGTGCCGGGCAAAGACGCAACAGGTTTAAAACTGGAAAAGGGCCAGACCATCCTCGGCGAAGGCGTTGCTCGCCTGCGCCATGCCCAGAAGGGCCGCATTTTGGCGCTCAGCTCGCCAACCGGCAAACCTCTCGTGCTGCGGATCAAGGACATCCTGACCAGCGATTCCGCGTTGGTAAGCTCGGATCTGGTGCTGGTCAGCGAAGCGGACTTCCGCAACTTTTTCAATCTGCCGCAAGATGTCTATACCGATCTGGTTCTGAAAGTCCGCAACGAACGGGAGGTTCCGACCATTGTTGGAAAGGTCTCCTACCGCCTGCCCGATGCTCGGATCGTCACCCGAGACGACATTCTGCGCACCTATGAGGCCATTTTCTCATGGCGTGAAGGCCTGTTATTGGCCCTGCTTGGCACTTCCATCATTGCCTTCACCATTTTCGTCTTCGACAAGGCCTCCGGTCTGTCAGGCGAAGAAAAACGCGAAATCGGGATCCTTAAAGCCATTGGTTGGGATACCAGTGATATTCTGGCAATGAAATTCTGGGAAGGCGCAGTGGTCTCCGGTCTGTCTTTTCTGGTGGGCACCGTGGCGGCCTACATCCATGTCTTCGTGCTGGATGCCCAAATGCTCAAACCGGTTTTGCAGGGATGGGGTATCCTCTATCCTGATTTTGCCCTCCCCCCCGCCATTGATGGCCTGCAATTGGCGACCCTTGGCTTCTTCACCATTGTGCCTTTCACCATTGCCACCATCGTGCCCATCTGGCGCGTCGCGATAACCGACCCGGAACAGGTGATGCGATGATCACACTCGACAACGTGACCAAGAGCTACAATGACGGCCATCCCAATGAGGTGCATGCGGTTCGGTCTGTTTCCCTTTCCCTGCCGCTTGATCAAACCACGGTCTTCAAGGGGCCAAGTGGCTCGGGCAAAACAACCCTTCTGAGCTTGATTGGCTGCCTCGCACGGCCGACAACCGGCCGAATCTATCTCAAAGAAGAGCTGATCTCCGGGTTGCCCGAAAAATTCATGACGGACATCAGACGTCAGACATTCGGCTTCATTTTCCAGCGCTTCAATCTCATCCGTGGCATGACGGCGCTCGAAAATGTCATGGCTCCCGCCTTGCCTTTGGGGCTGGATCATGCCGCACTCAAGCAAAGAGCCCTTGATTTGCTTGGCCAAATGAAGCTCGATCACCGGGCCTCTGCCGCATCCGAACTTCTATCGGGCGGAGAGGCGCAACGGGTCGCCATTGCCCGCGCCCTGATCAATGACCCCGCTATCATCATCGCCGACGAACCAACCGCCAATCTCGACACCGCCCTGACAGCCGAGTTCCTGACGACCATGGAGGCATTGCGCCAGACCGGCAAAACCCTTTTGATGACCAGCCATGATCCACGCATCTGGCAGGCTCCTCTCGTCGACCGGATTGTCAGTATGGAAGACGGGTGCGTGACCGGAATCGAAATGGGAACCCAAACCGGACAGGCCCACGCATGATTTTTCAGAGCACAATTCTCGCGCTCCTGTTGGTGGCGAGCCTTTCCAGCCTCATCCTGCTCTGGGCGGCGCATTTCTCCTATCGGATCTTGAAGAGCTGGGATCTGGAAAGCGGCCATGCAAGCCAGATCCATATGGAACGCAAGACTTATCTCGTCTCCACGGCGCTTGCTTTTGTCATGGGGATCGAGCTGATCAGCCTGCTGTTGTTTGTCTATAATGCGGACCGGATGGCCGTGTTGTTCACCGGCGCCATGTGCGCGGTGGGCACCCTCAATGTCAATGCTTATGGCTTCCCCGCATTGCTGTTCAAACTGGCAGCCTTCTTCGGGGCGTTTGTCTGGCTCATTCTCAACAAAGTGGATGGCAAGGCGCGCGATTATCCCCTCACCCGCTTCAAATATGCCTTCCTGATCGGTCTGGCTCCCGTGATGCTCGCCAGCGCCGGGCTGCAACTGGCCTATTTCCTCAATCTTCAAACGGAGGTGATCACATCCTGCTGCTCACGCCTTTTCACCCCTGAGGTTTCCGGCATTGAAGCCCAACTGGCCTCCATGGACCCTGAATTGGCTCTGTGGTTGCTGTTTGCTGGCCTTGGTCTCCTGACCTTGCTGGCAACGCTCAGCCTGTGGCGCGCGCGTCTGTCTGCGCTTTATGCCCTTGCCTGCCCCTTTTATTTCGTTGCAGCCATCACAGCAATCATCTCGGTCATTGCCCCCTATATCTACGCACAACCGCACCATCATTGCCCGTTTTGCATCCTAAAGCCCGAATATGACTTTATCGGTTATGGGCTCTATCTCAGCTTGTTCATTGGCACCGGATTCGCGCTGGCAGCAGGGTTTCTGTCGCTGCCCATCAAGGCCACCAGAGCTCAGAGCCTGAAATCCCACCTGCCGCAAGCCGTCTCTCGCTATGTCGGATATTCAATCGCCGCCTATCTGGCATTCGGCGCGCTTTGCCTCTTCGCCATCTGGGCGTCCAATCTGGCGCTCTTCAGATAAGGCAACGGCGAGGGCAAGCCCACAGTCAGGCATGCTTTGCCGATCAGCAAACCGCATAAAGCCGGTCATGTTACCGGCGATTTGATCGGCAGCGACAGCGTCAGGCTGGCCCCTGCTTCGCAAGGATCAATCCGGATGGCTCCGCCATGGGTCTCTGCCACCGACGCAACAATTGCCAACCCGATGCCACTGCCCTGAGACGGCTCAACCTGAGAAAAACGCCCAAAGGCCTTTGCTTCGTCCTCCGGTTTCAAGGCCTTGCCATCATTGGCCACGGTGAGAGCAGCAAAGGCGCCCTTGCGTGACGTCTCAACCCGAACTCTCGATAAATCCGGACCACCATGCTTTTGCGCATTATCCAGCAAATTCTTGATGGCCTCGGAGACAAAAACACTGTCAGCCTCAACCGGCAACCTGCCGTCATAAGGGTTGAATTCAAACTCGATATCCATGCCCATCAAATGGGGCGCAAAGTCGGTGCAAATGTCCGCGGCCAATTGTGTGAGGTCAAACACGGTTCGTGCCGATTCAAGCCGGCTGTGTCTGAGGCGATCAAGGGACAGCAATTGTTCTGCGGTGCGCGCAGACACATGCGCGGCCTTGATCAAGTCCACCATTCTGGTTTGCCGCTCTTCATCACTGCCCGCGTCACGCACCGCTTCGGCCATCGACTGCACGGCGTTGGCAGGATTGCGCAATTGATGGGCAGCATCGGAAATGAAAACCTGATGATCCTTGATACTCTTTTCCAGTTGCTGCAACAGCCGGTTGAGCGTTTGAACCACTCCTTTCACCTCAATTGGCACGGGCCTTTTGATGATGCTCAGATCATCTGGTGAGCGCGCCGCAATGGCATTTTGCAAATCGGTCAAAGGCGACAGGCCCTTTTGCACACCAAACCAGACAACCAACCCTAAGGTAACCAACAAAATCATGAAAAGACCAAAGGTCCGTACCGCCAGTTGCCGGGCGAAGACATTGCGGTCCGACAGCTCCTGCCAAACCGTGACAATGGTCTCGCCAACCAGATCCTCATAGACCAGATCCTCAACAATCTTGAGCACCCGGACCGAACGATCACGATAGCGCGCTTCGAAATAGTGCGGCTCCCCCTTCTTGAAGTGCATACCTCTTGGCGGGGCTGGCGGATAGGCATAGCCGGTGACATAAATCCCGCCCGGCCCTGTGACGTGATAAAAAATCTTTCCACCGGTGGCATCCTGAATAAGGGTCCGGGTCGAGGGCAACAGGCTGTCACCGCTGGAATTGGCCACATCGCGCGAGATCGCCAGAGCCGCTGACAAAAGGGAGCGGTCGAACAGTTCCTGGACGGTTTCCTGCGCTGATTGATAGCGCCAATAACCCAGCAGACTGGTCATCAGGATCAGCGGCACCATGATCAGACTGAAGAGACGAATGCGAAGGGAACGCGCCCGCAACATGGCCCGGACCACGACCCTCATCATGGCGTGCTCTCGATCATGTAGCCCAGACCGCGAGCGGTCTTGATCTTGATGCCATAAACAGCAAGACGCTTGCGCAGGCGGGAAATGTGCGGCTCGATCGCTGTGTCATCGACCTCGGCTCCAACCCCGTAGACATGATCGGTCAATTGCGCCTTGGAGACCAGCCGCCCTCGCCGCTCAAGCAGACATTCGAGCGTCGCCAATTCCTTGCGGGGAATGTCCAATGCCTTGCCATCGGCCAACACCTGCCAATGGGTTCGGTCAAATTCGAGAGCCCCGAATTTCTCCCGCGCACCAAATTCGAGATTCTTGCGCCGCGACAAAGCCCTTATTCGGGCTTCAAGCTCATCCATTTCAAACGGTTTGACCAGATAATCGTCAGCACCGGAATCAAGCCCCGTCACCAGATCCTGCGTATCGCCTCGGGCCGTCAGCAACAGAACCGGACATCCATCACCACGCGAACGGATCCCCTTCAGGATTGCCAGACCATCCATTCCCGGCAGATTGATATCCAGAATGACCAGATCCGCCCCTTCCTGACGCAGAAACTGATCCGCCTCGGTGCCATCATGCAAAATATCGGTTGAATGCCCGCGATCTTTCAGCCTGTAAGAAATGGCATGTGAAAGTGTTTCATTGTCTTCTACAATAACAATTCGCATTTTTTTCGGCCCGCAAGCTTCGCACAAGGTTAGCGTCCGACTATAGCGACCACGCGGAGGGAACAAAAGCCCCGCAAAAAAAATAGAAACATGATGACCGTGAGGATGGCATCATGTTGGACTGGTCTTTTGGGAGGAAACAATGACCATTAAAAATATCGGCATCGCTGCCGTCGCAGCCCTTATTACATCCACGGCTCTGACCAATGCAGCATCTGCTGAAGTGGATTTTGCAGGCAAAACCATTGAGTGGGTCATCCCCTTCTCCGAAACGGGCGGCTCTGCCAAATGGGCCAATTTCTTTGCTCCACTGCTCGCAGAAGCACTTCCGGGCAACCCAACCGTTGTGGTGAAATTCATGCCAGGCGCAGGCTCCACCAAAGGCGCCAACTGGTTCCAGTCGCAGGAATATAAAGACGGCACCCTGCTGTTCGGCAGCTCTGGCTCAACCCAATTCCCCTATTTGCTGGGTGATCCACGCGTCCGCTACGAATATAAGGACTGGGTTCCTGTCATGGCGTCCGGCACCGGCGGTGTGGCTTACCTCAATGCAGAAGATGGCAAAAAGTTCGACGGTTCGGCCAATGGCCTCAAAGGCGTCAACTTCATCTATGGTTCGCAGGGCGCAACCCGCCTTGACCTCGTGCCACTGCTGGCTTGGAAAATGCTCGGCCTCAATGTGGAACCCGTCTTTGGCATCAAGGGCCGAGGCGATGGCCGCCTGATGTTCGAACGGGGTGAGGCCACCATCGATTACCAAACCTCATCGGGCTATCTTGGTGGATCCGCTGCGCTGGTAGAGGCTGGCAAGGCTGTGCCAATGATGACCTGGGGTGCACTTGATGATGAGGGCAACATTGTTCGCGACCCAACCTTCCCGGATATCCCTTCCTTTAAGGAAGTTTGCGAAGCCACCGATGGCTGTGAAACCTCTGGTGAAGAATGGGATGCCTGGAAAGCCTTCTTCGTGTCCGGCTTCCCGGTTCAGAAGCTCGCCTTCCTGCCACAGGGCGCTCCGGACGACGTGGTCAAAACCTATGCCGACGCATTTGCCGCGGTGAAAGCCCGCCCTGATTTCAAGGCCATGTCTGCCAAGCAGGTCGGGAAATATCCAGTCTTCACCGGCGCAGGCGCCAAGAAGGCTCTCGACACCGCAATCACGGTGTCCGATAGCGCCAAGACCTTCGTGCAGAATTGGCTCAAGGAAGATTACGGCGTCTCGCTGAAGTAACGTCTTCCTATCCGATGGCCTCGCGATAGTCCCCGCGCGAGGCCATCTTCCTTCCTACAATTCCGGTATATTTAGAAAGCGACTCCCATGGAGATTCTCGCAACGGCTCTTCCTGCGCTTGGAGAAGCGTGGGGGCTCATTCTACAGCCCGTGGTTTTGGGCTATCTCATTCTCGGTGTGGTGATGGGACTTGCCGTTGGGGTCTTCCCCGGGCTGGGTGGTATTGCCGGTCTTTCCCTTCTGCTTCCCTTCATGTTCGGCATGGAACCAGTGCTTGGCCTTGCCTTGATGATCGGCATGGTCGCCGTCGTTCCCACCTCCGACACCTTCGCTTCGGTTCTAATGGGCATCCCGGGCAGTTCGGCCAGCCAGGCAACGGTGCTTGATGGCTTCCCAATGGCCAAGAAGGGAGAGGCAGCCCGTGCCCTGTCTGCTGCCTTTGCCTCATCGCTATTTGGCGGTCTGGTTGGGGCGAGCTTCCTGACCCTGTTCATTCTTGTTGCCCGTCCCATCGTGCTGGCTTTTGGTCTGCCCGAAATGCTGATGGTGACAATTCTGGGCCTGTCGATGGTCTCCATTCTGGCCGGTCGCATCCCGTTGAAGGGTTTGGCCGCCGCCGGTCTTGGCCTGATGGTCGGCACCATTGGCGAAGCCGATGCCGGTGGCAGTCTGCGCATGGCCACCTATGACATTCCCTACCTGACTGACGGCCTTAAACTGGTGATCGTCGGCTTGGGCATTTTTGCCATTCCCGAAATCATTTCGCTTTTGCGTCAGGATCGCTCCATTGCCAAAGGGGCAAGCCTTGGGGGTGGCTGGCTCGATGGTGTCCGCGACTGGATGGCCAACATCTGGCTGTCGGTACGTTGCTCAATCATCGGCGTCATTGTCGGCATCATCCCCGGCCTCGGCGGCTCGGTGGTTGACTGGATCGCCTATGGCCACGCCGTACAGACCACAAAGGACAAGAGCAAATTTGGCAAGGGCGAAGTGCGCGGTGTGATTGGCCCGGAAAGCTCCAACAATGCCAAAGAGGGCGGCGGTCTCGTCCCGACCCTGTTGTTCGGCATTCCCGGTTCCGGCTCCATGGCCATCTTCATCGGTGCGGTTGCCCTGTTGGGGTCTGGCGAAATCGAAGTCGGCCCCAACATGCTCAAGGACAATCTCGATATCACCTATTCGATTGTCTGGCTGTTGGCACTGGCCAATGTGGTGGGCACCATTCTTTGTATCGCGGCCTCGGGTGGCATTGCCAAGCTGACCACCATCCGCTTCACCTACCTTGCGCCCTTCCTGTTCATGCTGATCAGCTTTGCCGCTTTCCAGTCCGGGCAGAATTTCGAAGATCTGCTGGCGCTGTTCACAATTGGCCTGATCGGAATTTTCCTGCGGCGGTTCGACTGGTCCCGCCCAGCCTTCCTGATCGGCTTTGTGCTCTCCAACCCGGTTGAAAAATTCACCAATCAGGCCTTCCAGATCGCCTCCTTCCGCTTCCGCAAAAGCTTTGAGGAAGGCATCGATTATATCTTCAGCCCGATCGTCATCATCCTGATCATCATCACGCTGGTATCGATTGTCCTTGGGCTGCGCCAGGCAAAGAGCATCATGACCGAAGGCGACGTTCAGTCGGGTACAAAGCGTGCACCGATGATTTTCCTGTTCGTCATCGCAGGCTACCTGCTCGTCGCTCTGATCAATGCCCAACTCATCCCTGACTATAACATGACCGACAAGATCATCCCGCTGGTCGTCGGCGGCCTGTCCCTGCTTTGCTGCCTGATCCTGTTTGTCCAGATGATCCGCAGAGACGAAGGCGACAGCATTTTCGCTGACAAGGAAATATCCGGCGAAGATGCAGATGCCCCCTTTGGCCTCTGGTCGACACTGGCCTGGTTTGCCAGCCTGATCATCGCCACCTGGTTTGTCGGTTTCATTCTCGCCCTGATCGGCTTCCTCATCACCTTCTTGCGCGTTAGAGCCGGCGCTGGCTGGGCCAAAACCTTCATTCTGACCGCAGCAGGCATCACCCTGATGCTGGTGATGGCCGGTGCGCTGAACCGCGACTTCCCTCCGGGTTTGTTGCAAAGCATGGTCGACCTTCCCTGGCCTCTGGGAGGGGCATAATCCGATGACGCAAACAGCCATTCCCTACATATTCATGCGTGGGGGCACCTCGAAGGGCCCATACTTCAATGCCAAGGATCTGCCACAAGACCGCGAAACACTGGCCGAAGTGCTGATCTCGGTGATTGGTGCGGGCCATAATCTCAACATTGACGGCATTGGTGGCGGCGCAGCGGTCACCACCAAAGTCGCCATTCTGTCCCGCTCGGACGATGACTGGGCCGATATCGATTATTTCTTCGCGCAGGTTTCTGTCGAAGAAAGAAGCGTCGATTTCAAGCCGACCTGCGGTAATATTCTCTCCGGTGTTGGTCCTGCCGCCTTGGAAATGGGGCTGATGGAACCGGACGGCGAGGTCACCGAAATCAGGATCCGCGCCGTCAATACCGGTGCACAGGTGGTCGCCAAGGTACAAACCAAGGATGGCGCATTAAGCTATGAAGGCGATACAGTCATCGCCGGAGCACCGGGCGCATCGGCTCCGATCGCCCTTAGTTTCATGGGTGTTGTCGGCTCTTCCACCGGTGCATTCCTGCCAACCGGCAATCTGAGAGATGAAATTGACGGCATCGAAGTCACCTGCATGGATGTCGCCATGCCAATTGTCATTGCAAAAGCCAGCGCCTTTGGCCTTACCGGCTATGAAAGTGCGCAGGAACTGGATGACAACAAGGCGTTTTTCGCACATTTTGAAAAAGTCCGGATCAAGGCAGGAGACCTGATGGGGATGGGCGACGTCACCAAATCCGTGACACCCAAATTCGCCATTCTTGCCCCGGCCAGGGACGGAGGCACCCTTTGCGTGCGCTATTTCATGCCATGGAAAACCCATCCCTCAATGGCCGTCACCGGGGCGCAATGCTTGGCCTCCTGCGCCCTGACGCCGGGCACCGTGTCCGACGGTCTGCTCGAACGCCCCACCGAAAGCCCGGCCACGGTGCTGCTCGAACATGCCTCTGGCATGATTGATGTGCTTGTTGACTTTGCCAATGACGGCGATTTCACACTGAATTCTGCAGGCCTGACGCGAACCGCGCGCAAACTGGCGGCCGGTCACGTCTTTGTGCCAAAATCCGTCTGGGCTGGCCCTGACGCAGACAAGGGAGATTCCTGATGTCCATTCGCAATATTCTGGTCGCCTTCAACGGTTCGGACAGTGCGGTCTCCGCTCTCAAATATGCGACCTCATTGGCCAAAAAGCATGAAGCCCATGTCACCGCTCTGATCGCCTATTCCAAACATGAAGTCGTCGCCAGCGGAGCAGCCTATGTGCCCCTCAAGGCGCGCGAAATCATCAAGGCCGCCAATGCGGAAATCATTGACGGTATTGAAGCCCGTTTCAACCAGCTCAAAGACCAATTGGGTCTGGGCGAACGACTGCATTTCCTGCGCGAAGCGGGCCGTGTCGATGCCGTTTTGTCAGAATGCGCCCGCAGCTTTGACTTGCTGATTGTCGGCCAGCAATATCGACAGGAAACCGATGAGCATGTCTTGATCCATCCGGATCGGATCGCACTCATGTCGGGTCGCCCCGTCCTGATGGTGCCCGCAGGCTACGACGCTGAAGCGGTTCATAATCACGCCGCTGTGGCATGGGATGGAGGCCGGGCTGTGGCTCGGGCCGTATCGGATGCGTTGCAATTGCTTGAGAATGGCGGAAAAGTGTCCATCCTCACCGTCGGCAACGACCCTACGGCCCGCCCGCTAAGCGAGGTGATGAACCATCTTGTTCGCCATGGCGTAGATGCCCGACACCAATCCTTGACTCTTGACCATAATGTCGGCACCACATTGCTCAACTATTGCGCCGAGCAGGATCCGTGTCTTCTGGTGATGGGAGCTTACGAGCATTCCAAATTCCGCGAAGACTTTTTGGGCGGCATCACCGCATCAGTGATGAACGAAATCACCATCCCTGTCCTGCTCTCCCATTAACGGCAACCTCGGGGTCCGACATGAAGGTTCACATTCTCGACGATTGGTTCGATACCTTGAAAGATCTGCCATGCTATAAAAAACTAAACCAGCATCAAGTGACAGTCTGGACAGATCATGTCGAGGATGTGAACCTTCTGGCCGAACGCCTGAAAGATGCCGAAGCGCTGGTCCTGTTTCGCGAACGCACGACCATCACCCGCGCTTTGGTTGAACAATTGCCAAATCTCAAACTGATCAGCCAGCGCAGCGGCTATCCCCATGTGGATGTCCCGGCACTCACCGATCATGGCATCCTTCTATGCTCGAAAATGCCAGCCGAACAACCGAATTTTTCGGCAGCCGAGCTGACCTTCGCCCTCATCCTCTCCGCCATGCGGCAATTGCCCCAGCAAATGGCCTCCGTAAAGGCTGGGCAATGGCAAATGGGCGTCGGCAAAGGTCTGCGCCATCGCACATTGGGGCTCTATGGCTATGGCAAGATCGCAAAGGCAGTCGCGCACTATGCAAACAGCTTTGGCATGAAGGTGGTCTGGTGGGCCTCCGACGAAGGCCGCGCGCGCGCTTTCGAAGATGGTGAGACCGTAGCACAAAGCCGAGAAAGCTTCTTTGCAGACAGTGATGTCGTGTCCCTGCATGTGCGCCTGACACCTGCAACCAAAGGCATTGTCACCGCCGACGATCTGGCCCGAATGAAACCCGGCTCCGTGCTGGTCAACACATCCCGCTCAGGGCTGATATCGCCCGGCGTGCTACTCGATGCACTCAATCAGGGGCGACCCGGCATGGCGGCTGTGGATGTGTTCGACAAGGAACCCCAGAGCGATCCAGACGATCCGCTTCTCTCCCACCCCAATCTCATTGCCACACCGCATATCGGTTTTGTCACCGAGGATGAATTTGACATCCAGTTCGGCGATATATTCGATCAGATCAACGCCTTTGCCGACGGCAAGCCGATCCATATGATCAATCCCGAGATTTGGACTTAGAGCGCCTATCAGACTGACGCCGATTGATGAAGGCCGCCACCAGCGGCGCACCTGAAATCACAATCATGATGCGGGTCAGATGATGGGTCACCACATAGCCCAGATCCGCCCCGGACGTGATCGCCAAAATGGTCATTTCCGCCTGTCCACCGGGCGCAAAGGCAAGAAAGGCCTCAATTGGCTGACCAAAACCAAGCCCGGTAACGATATGGCTGAAAATCCAGCTCAACACCGCCAGCAACAGAACATAGGCCATCCCGGCCACCACCACTCGGCGCAGCTCAGCCAGCGTCACGCCGACAAAATAGACACCGATCCCCGAGCCGATGAAGAATTGAGCAAACAGAATGGCTTCCTTTGGTGGACGCTCGCCGATCAGACCGGTGAGCGAAAAGATAGCAGCGACAATCATCGGCCCCAGAATCGTCGCCCCGAACAGACCGATCCTCTCGGCCCCTTTCCATCCCACAAGCGCCGCGATCACCATAAGAAAGATGTCAGACAGCGGCAACTGGCTCACATTCTCTCCCAAGGGCTGATCAAGGCTTGCCCCGTAAAGATGCGTTAGCAGGATCGGCGCGATGGTCAGGATCAGCAAGACCCGCGTCGCATGAATGAGCGACAGGGCCCGCGGATTGCCCCCCGCCTCAATGCCGAAAATCACCATATCCTGCAAGCCGCCGGGCATCGCCGCATAATAAGCGGTCGCCGGATCAAAGCCCCAGACCTTGCGAAAGAAGGGCACGCCCACCAGCCCGATCACCAATATGAAGATCGGCACCAAGAGGATCGACGCCCCCATTTGCGGCAACATGGCAATGACGGCAGGGGTGAGGGAGGTGCCAATGGCCACCCCCAAAATGGTTCTTGCGCCTTTGGAGATTACGCCGAACTTTTCGAGCGGCATCCCCAGCAAGGACGCCACGAGACAGGCAAACATTGGCCCGAAGAGAAAGGGCAACGGCATGCCAGCGCCCCAGAAGATCGCCACACCGACAAGGGATATTCCCAAAGTGAGAAACCGATGCCGCCATCCTGCTGCTTGGGCAGCTTGGGCGGCTTTTTGCTCAGCCTGCTGAGTGGCTTCAATTTGTCTGTTTGCCATCTTTCGCACCTCACCTTTAGGAATGCCTTAAAGGACGTCGCAATGAAAAGCCCCTCAGCTCCTTAGAAACACTCCACCGATCAGAAAGGGTTACCTTTCGGCTTGTAGCATTGAATGCGCTCGTATACAATAGGATACATTATTCAAACTCCCCTCCCCTCGAAGGCATGTGATGCCCTCAGGCAGCCCCGATCGATAGGAGAAGGCAGCGATGCTTGCAAAGAAGAAGAATGCGAAAACAAAAGATCGGGACGGCGGCGAGCCACAAGGCAACAATGTCTATCGCGATCTGATGAATGAAATTCGCTCCGGGCACCTCAATGCAGGGGACCGCCTGCGCGAAACGGAACTTGCCGACCGTTTGGGGGTCAGCCGCACACCCGTGCGCGAAGCCATCCGCCAATTGGAGGCCGAAGGGCTCGTCACCCACATGCCGCGACAAGGTGCCTGCATTCGCTCGCTCGATTATACCGAGGTGATGGAACTCTATGAGATGCGCGTCGTCATGGAAGGCACCGCCGCCCGCCTCGCCGCCCGCTCCGCGTCCGAAGTCGAAATCGAGGAGCTATTCGCCCTCAACGGACAAGGCGCAGATGCAGCAGACCCGATGGAGGCCTTCCGGCTCAACCGCCGCCTCCATGCCGCCATTCTGGACGCCGCAAAGAACCGCTTTCTTACCCGCTCAATGATAAGCCTGTCCAAGACCCTGATGATTTTGGGCCCGACCAGCCTGACCGAAGCCGACCGGACGCATAAAGCAATCGAAGAGCATTTTGGCATACTGGAAGCCATCCGGCAGCGTGATGGTCGCCTGGCTGAAGCGGCCATGCGCGCCCATATCGAAGCCGCCCAGCGGGTGCGCGTCCGGGCGTTGCGGGCGCAGGCCCAAGGCTTCAACGACGATTCCTATTGGCAAACTGGCGTCACCTAGCCCCGGACTGCAAGGCGACGGAACGCACCGCTTGCATCAAGGCAGAAGCCGCCTCAGTATGGCGCTGACCGCTACGCATTATAAGGCCAATCGAACGGCTGATGATCGGATCATCCATTGGACGGCAAACAAGGCCAAAGGACTCCGCGGTCCCCTTGGCTGTTTCCGGCACCAAGGCTAAACCAATGCCATGGGCCACCATTTCCAGCGCACTTGTCGTGCGATTGACTTCATAAGTCCAGCGCAAGGCAATTCTCTGGCTGGCAAAGGCCTCATCAATCAGCAACCGGTTGCCCATGCCGCGCGCAGGAACGATAAGATCTTCCCCCTCCAGATCAGCCCAACGGATCACACCCTGCCCAGCCAAGTCATGCATCTGCGGCAAGGCAAGCGCAATCCTATCGACCACCAGCGATTCAAACTCGATATTCGGTTCAAGGGAAGGTAGAGAGCTGATGCCGAAATCCGCCTCTCCCTTGCTGACACATTCCGCCACTTCGTTTGCACTCAAATCCAGCAGCCGCAAGCGCGGCGCATCACCTTCCTGCCGCAGTATGTCGATGGCTTTGGTCACCAATTTTGACAAAATGCTAGGCACCAAAGCAACCATCACAATCGCATTGCGCTGATAGGCATGGGCAACGCTGGCATCACGCATGGCCAGTGCCGTTTCGCGCACATCGGCCAAAATGCTCTCGGCACGGGCCTCCAACCGCTTGGCTGCCAAGGTCGGATGGACCGCCCGGGTCGTCCGCTCAAACAGAAGCGATTGCAATTCCTCTTCCAGCTTCTTGATCCGCCGCGTTACCGCCGATTGCGACAGCCCCAACTGCTCTGCCGCCTGATGAAAGGAGCCACTTTCCTTGACCGCAAGGAAGACCTCCAGATCGAAAATATCAAGATTAATGCGCATACTGCAATAATCATGAAAAACATCTCATTAGTCAAATAAATTACCCCATGGTATCGTCACCCAAAGGAACCAGACCCCCAAAAATAGACCCATAAGAACCGTGTCAGGGCCAATCATGGAACAAGAAACAGACATCGTGGTTATCGGCGGCGGCAATGCTGCCCTTTGCGCGGCCATCACCGCAGCAGAGGCAGGCAGCAAAGTCCTGATTTTGGAAACCGCACCCAAAGCCTATCGCGGCGGAAACTCACGCCATACCCGCAATTTCCGCTGTATGCATCAAGGCCCCTTGGGGCCGCTGGTCGATGATTATAGCGAGGATGAATATTTTGAGGATTTGCTCAAGGTCACTCAGGGCAAGACCGACGAAAAATTGGCACGCCTTGCCATTCGCACCTCTGAGGAGTGCCTGCCATGGATGCAGGCTCATGGCGTGCATTTCCAACCCTCCCTGTCCGGCACCCTGTCGCTGGCCCGCACCAATGCCTTTTTCATGGGTGGCGGCAAAAGCCTGGTCAATGCCTATTACCGCACCGCCGAGTCTCTCGGCGTCAAGGTGTTGTATGAAGCCCATGTCACCCATCTGGAACTGACCAACGATGAAATCCAATGGATCGACTATGACCACAATGGCAAGGACCAACGCATCCACGCAAAGTCGGTGATTGTCGCCTCTGGCGGCTTTCAGGCAGACACAGAATGGCTGGCGCGCGCCTGGGGCCCCGCAGCAGAGAATTTCCTCATTCGTGGCACGCCTTACAATCGGGGCGTCGTGTTGGCCGATCTGCTCGATCAGGGCATAGCATCCGTTGGCGACCCAACACAGTGCCACGCAGTCGCGATTGATGGTCGCGCACCGAAATTCGATGGCGGCATCGTCACCCGCCTTGACTGCGTTCCATTCTCCATTGTCGTCAACAAGCATGGCGAGCGCTTTTACAATGAAGGCGAAGATGTCTGGCCGAAACGCTATGCCATCTGGGGCCGCCTTGTTGCGGCCCAGCCTGAACAGGTGGGTTATGTGATCATTGACAACAAATCGATCAATCTTTTCATGCCTTCGGTCTTCCCACCCATTAAGGCGGACAGCCTTGAAGAGCTGGCGGAAAAACTGGGACTGGAGCCTGCCCGCCTGACCGAGACGGTCTCCCGGTTCAACGCCGCCTGTGGCGACGACAGCAACTTTCACCCGACCGAACTGGATGGCGTCACCACACAAGGCATTGAACCACCCAAAACCAACTGGGCACGCCCCATCAACCAGCCACCCTATTATGGATACAGTCTGCGCACCGGTGTGACCTTTACCTATCTCGGCCTCAAGGTCGATGAAAATGCCCAATGCAGCATAGCCAGCGGCAAGGTCAAAAACCTCTGGGCCGCGGGCGAAACCATGGCAGGCTCCATTCTCAGCCAAGGCTATCTTGCCGGCTTCGGCATGACAATTGGAACCGTATTCGGACGCATAGCAGGTCGGGAGGCCGCCAAACATGCTCACTGATCTTCTCGCCGAAGCCCGCCGCCAGTCCGAAATCTGCAATGCCTGCCGCTATTGCGAGGGCTATTGTTCGGTCTTCCCGGCCCTGCATCGTGAACGCGCATTCTCCGATGCCGATCTGACGCAACTGGCCAATCTTTGTCACAATTGCCGTGGTTGCTATTATGCATGCCAATATACCGCGCCGCATGAATTCAACCTCAATTTCCCCAAAGCGATGGCCGAATTGCGGGCGGAAAGCTGGCAGGAATTCGCCTATCCAGCAAGCGTTGCCCGGACCTTCCAGACCCGTGGCACCCTGATCGCGATTGCCACCATGCTGGCTTTTGCGGTTCTCTTCGGCCTTGCCAAACTGCTCGGCAATCAGGCAGGTGGCGCGGGATTTTATGCGGTCTTGTCCCACAATATGATGGTCGCGATCTTCGCCCCGGCTTTCCTGTTGCCGATTGTCAGCCTGATCGTCAGTCTCCGCCGCTATTGGCAAGCAGTGGGAGGTGGCGCGATCCAATTCGCCGACATCAAACAAGCCTTTGGCATGGCCGCTAAAATGACGGATTTGGCCGCAGGCCATGGTCAGGGTTGCAATTTTGAGGAAGAGGACAAATTCTCCCAAGCCAGACGCCAGGCCCATCACGCAATCATGTATGGCTTCCTTCTCTGCTTTGCCGCGACATCTGTCGCCACTTTGATGCATTATCTATTGGATATGCCCGCCCCCTATGGCCTCTTTTCTGCTCCCAAATTGCTCGGCTTGACCGGAGGCATTCTGCTGACGATTGGCTGCGGCTTCATGCTGTATCTCAAGCTCAGGTCCGATCGGGATCTGGGCGCCCCCTCTGCATGGAGCGGCGAGATCGGCTTCATTCTGCTGCTGGGCTTTGTCGCACTCTCAGGCCTGCTGCTTTATGCGCTTGGATCAAGCCCTCTGATGCCTTTGTTGCTGGCTCTCCATCTTGGCAGCGTGCTGGCCTTTTTCCTGCTCACCCCCTTCACCAAAATGGCCCATGGCTTTTATCGTCTGGCCGCTTTGATCAAGGAAGCCCAGAAGCAGCGATTGGCGAAAGCCTGATTGCCTCCAAATGGATCCAACCCATTGCCGTACCCGCAAGTCGCTCACATCATCGCGAATTGCGGGTATGGTGACAGGAAACTGACCCAGTGTCAGCCTTTCGGCACAAAGCCATTATGCTCGGTAATCACCTGCAACATGGCGGAATCATCCTCCCCGGCAACACTGCTCAAAGCCTCTTTGTACCAACCATAAGCCGTCTCGCCGATCGACAGGCCCGTCTCGTTGGCCTTGGCCATGGCCATGCAATAGCGGGTGTCTTTCTCACGCAAACCGATGGCAAGCCCTGCCTGATCAGACAATTTGTTATGTGCCATGGCCCGGATCATCCGCACCGTGTGACGGCTGGCACATGGTCCACTTTCCACCGCCGTCACCAGCGTATCGGGATCGAGCGCCAGCTTGTGCGCCAGGTGGGTTGCCTCGGCAATCGCCGCGACATGAACAGCCCCCAGCATATTGTTGATCAGCTTGAAGCTGGTGCCAGTACCCACCTTTCCAAAATGCAGAATGGACTCCGAGATCACCTCAAGGATAGGCCGCGCCCTGGTGAGCACATCCCCTTGTGTTCCGACCAGCAGAACGAGGCTGCCATTGGCAGCGCTCGCAGGCGGCCCAAGCACCGGACAATCGATATAGTGCACATCACGTGCCTTTGCGGCTTCATGAAGACGGCTCACATGGGTGTGAGAAATGGTCGAGCATTCAACAGCCATCATGCCGGGCTTGGCCTCTGATAATGCGCCATCTTCGGCCATCCAGACCCGCTCGGAGGCAAAATCATCAGCAACCATGGAGATGACCATATCGGCCCCCTTCGCCGCCGCCGCAGGATTGTGGCCCACATTGGCCCCCAACGCTTCAAGCGCCGTACATTTGTCCGCCGAGCGGTTCCACACCGTCACCTCATGACCGGCCTGCAAAAGGCAGGCAGCCATGCCGCGCCCCATCAGGCCCAGCCCCAGAAATCCGATTTTCGCCATTGTCCATTCCTTCTTGTTGCCCTTTGCAAAAGCGCAAAGGACCATGCCCGCATCATGGGGCTTATGGACAGACTATAGAGGAAGAGGACGACCAGAAAGCCCGACAAAGCGCCAGCATCACGCACGTGTCTGCATTTTGCTTTTTTGCACTTCGTAGATGCTGGCAGGACAGATTGGGTTTCATGCCTCCCGCAAGGCAACACCTTGAAGGCTGAGACTTTCAATCCACTGCCGCTGGGCAATTTGACGCTTTCGTGCAAAGAGCCGATCAACAATCCGGTCTTTGGCTTTGGCAAAGGGTATGATCTCCGCATGATGGATCGCCTCGCACAGCAGAATATGAAAGCCCATCTCGCTTTCCAGCACACAGCTGACGGCCCCCTCGCCCATTTTGAAAAGCATCTCATCAAGGCTTTTATACAGCGTTCCGCGTGGCACCGCGCCAAGCTTTCCACCATCCATAGCCGTCGGACATTCGGAATGTTGTTTGGCAAGCTGCGCGAACTGATCCACAGAACCATCCAGCTGATTGCAGATCGATTCGATGTTCAGCTGCGCTGTGTCACGGTGATTGTCTGCAAAATCTTCATTGATGGTGATCAATATGTGACGCGCCGTCCGTCGTTCAGGCACGGCAAAATGCGCTGGATGACTGTCATACCAACCTTTGGCATCCACCACGCTTGGGGGTGCAATATCCTTCACCACACGGCTCAGAACCGCATCCACCCACATGTCACGGGAAAGCGCCAGCGCCAGCGTCTGTTCATCCAGCCCATTCGCTGCCAGATCACACTCAAAGTCCTGATGGGAGTCATAGCGCGCCCGGACGGTTTCCACGGCCTCAACGATCATTGTCTCAGGCAGGAAAATATCCCATGCCTCCCGGCTCGCCAGAACCGCGCTCTCGATCGCCATGGCTTTTCGAGCAGTCGCCTCAACAGCTTGCTGTTGCTCAGGGGTCAGTTGGTCAAACCGACACTGAAAGGCCGCCAGCGACGCCCGCATCAGATGATGGGCAAGAACACCGTCCTCACTTTTGTCCTCGTCATGCAGACCCACACCAATTACACAACCCTCAATCATCCTGATCCTCACTGGCAAAGCCATCAAGCGCACTTTCGGGCACCAACAATGTCCTGCCGGGAAACCGCACATGATAGGCCACAGATCCGACCGCCTCGACCATGGCCTCGTTGCGCAAGACTTTGAGAACTTCCCCTTCTGCTCCCTTTTCCACGATGACATCGCCCTGGATGCCCAGCGGCAGACGGGCGGTAACCTTCTCGCCAAATTCGTAGCGGCTCGGCGTCCAATCCTCGTCAATCGACAGCAATTCCCGGTCACGACAGCCGACAATCTTGTCTTCATCAGTGAAATGGACCGTATAGATCACCTGATCCTGCAAGAAGGTGCCAACATCTCTAACCACCCCTGTCGAGCCGCGCCGGATCAGCAAGGCCCCGGTCTTTTCACCGGGGAAAGTGCCGTCATTGCGCACATTGCGCTGAACGCGGACAACATCTCCATAGTCAAATCGCGGCGGGGGCAAAGCAGTGTCACTCACTTCAACAACTCCTCAATCGGAACGAAGGCAGGCTCGGAGGCCTTGAAGACCTTGAACACCTTCTCGGTCTGGGCATCGGATTTGACGAAGTCATGATAGGCAAGGCTCAATTGACGGGTATAATAGTCCCACCATTCTTCACCTGCAGCGGGCCCGTCTTGGTCCAATGTGAGATAGTCATGAAAGCGCTGCAGGATATGCAGCCGATTGACCGTGACAACGTGCGGATCATAGGCAATGTCGAAATAGTCCAGAAAGTCCTCTGCGCTCGACAGATCCACCAGATCCGCTTCAATCTCTTCATTTCTCATCCGTCTCTCCTGTGCATGTCTGCATCCCCACGCCTAGGCGGCATGCCCTTGGGCCATCAGGTCACGGTGAAAGGCCAAAAGATCCGCCTCATCCGGTGACCTTTTGTAGATTTCCGCAAAGCGCCGCACACGCGCCAGAATATCCATCGCCTCAGCCACCGATAGGGTCAGACCCAGCTTTTCATAGACATGGAGCACCGCTCGCGTGCCCGAATGCTTACCGAGCACCAATTCATGCTGACGCCCCAACGACACAGGGTCGAGGCCCTGATAGTTTTTGGGATCCTTGACCAACCCGTCCACATGAATGCCGCTTTCATGGGTAAAGACGAAGGAGCCCACCAGGCTTTTCTGGTGGGGCACTGGTCGGCCCGAGGCCTTTGCCACCAGCTCAGACAAGGCATGAAAATGCCGCTGGTCAATGCCCGTCTCAAAGCCGTAAAGGCTAGCAGCCGAGGCGACAAATTCCTCAAGCGAGGCATTGCCCGCCCGCTCTCCAAGTCCATTCACCGTGGTGTTGACATGAGTCGCACCACCCAGCGCGGCGGCCAGACTGTTGGCTGTTGCCAGTCCGTAATCGTCATGGGCATGCATTTCCAGCTCCAGATCGGAATTCTGCCGCAGCGTGCGAAATATCTCCGCCGTGCCAAAGGGCTCCAGAATGCCCACCGTATCGGCAAACCGGAATCTCTGGGCCCCTGCCTGTTGGGCCACGTCCAGAACCGACAGCACAAAATCAAGATCGGCGCGGGAGGCATCCTCGCCCCCCACCAGCACCTCAAAACCCGCATCCAGTGCCATTGGCACCATCCGGGCAATCTGGGCAAGCACATGGTCGCGATCCCGTTGCAATTTGTGCTTGATCTGCTGATCGGACATCGGGATCGACAGATCGATCATTGTCACCCCAAGACCCTTGGCAGCCTTTAGATCCTCTTCACACATCCGGCACCAGACGATGGTGCGAAGATCAAGATCAAGCGCCGTGATCGAGCGGATTGTCTCCTGCTCCTCATGGCCCATTGCCGGAATGCCAATCTCAAGCTCCGGCACACCGGCTGCGGCCAGATTGCGCGCAATTTCGCATTTTTCCTGCTGCGTGAAGGCGACGCCAGCCGACTGCTCCCCATCGCGCAGGGTGGTATCATCAATCACGATTGTTCGTCGCTCGCTCATCACACACACTCCTTGTCAAACGTAGGCAGGGTTGAAGGCCTTTTCGGGCGTCTCAACCGGTCCATTGGCGCCCCAACAGGGCGAAAACTGGCGCAATTGGGTGAGGATCGGCGGCACGATCTCAATCACCCGGTCAATCTCTGCTTCGCTCGTATAGCGCGAGAGGGAAAAACGGATCGCTCCATACGCCGCGGTGGCGGGGATGTTCATCGCCCGCATCACATGTGAAGGTTCCTGCGCCCCTGCGCTGCAGGCAGAACCAGAGGAGGCTGCAACGCCCATTTTGTTGAGGAGCAGCAAGATGTCGTCGCCTTTGACAGCGTCAAAGGCGATCATGCTGGTATTGGGCAATCGATAAACGGGATCACCAATCACAGAACACTGGGGCACAGCGGACAGGATGCCGCCCTCCAGCCGGTCCCTCAACGCCTTGACGCGGGTCACCTCGTCGCTCATGAACGCCAGCGCCAAATGACAAGCCTTCCCAAGTCCGACGATGGATGGGACATTTTCCGTGCCTGCCCTGCGTCCACGTTCCTGTGGCCCGCCAACGATCAAAGGCGTGAAGCGGGTGCCGCGTTTGAGATACAACACCCCGACGCCCTTTGGCCCATGCAGTTTGTGGCCCGACAGGGACAACATGTCGATTGGCAGCGATTTCAGATCCATCGGAACCTTGCCGACCGCCTGCACCGCATCAGTGTGAAACAACACACCCGCAGCCCGGGCTCGCTCCGCCATCGCGGCGATTGGGAACAGGGTACCAGCCTCATTGTTGGCCCACATCACCGAAACGAGCGCGATCCTGTCCGACAGCAAAGCCTGATAGGCGTCAAGATCGAGACGTCCGCGTTGGTCCACCTTGAGATAATGGATGACATAGCCGTCTTGCTCGAGGCTCTGACACAGGGACAGAATAGCTGGATGCTCGACGCGCGTGGTTATGATTTCCCGCCGTGACGGCTGCGCTTTCAAGGCCGACAGAATGGCCATATTGTCCGCTTCCGTGCCGCAGGAGGTGAAGATAATTTCACTCTCATGAGCCGCGCCCAGCAAGGCCTGCACCTGCTGGCGGGCTGTCTTGACCGCACGTGCCACCCGATTGCCGAACTGATGCAGGCTGGACGGGTTGCCAAACTGCTCGGTGAAATAGGGCAACATCGCTTCGACGACCGCGTCATCGACCTGCGTGGTGGCATTGTTGTCAAGATAGATGCTGCCCATGATTGCCGGCCTCAATCCTTGGACAGAGCGCTAAGGGAAACCATCGCCGGTGATGTCTTTTTCAGCTGGCTTGCAGGCAGCACCTGGACAAATTCCCCCAGCGCCTCGACCATTTTGTCCTGCACCCGCGACAGGGTGACGGATGCCAACTGGCAACCGACGCAAGCGCCCTTCATGGAGACGAACACCTTCTTGCCATCCACCTCGACCAGCTCCATGTCCCCCCTGTCGGCCTGCAGCATTGGCCGAAATGTCTCGATCACCGCTTCGATCATCTCAATGCGCCCTTGGGGGGCTGGGTCCTTGACGGGCTCCAAATGCTTTCTCATGACGGTCTCCTTGAAAGGCCAACCAGCCGATCCATTGCGATCAAGCGGCAAAACTCTTACCGCAAGAACACATTGATGCGGCATTGGGGTTGTTGAAGGTGAAGCCGGAGCCCTCAAGGCTCTCTGCAAAGTCGATAACAGTGCCGATCAGCATCTCGGCATTGTCCGGAACGACATAGAGTGTGACGGCACCCGTCTCGACCACATGATCCCCCTCTTGGGGGCCAGCGACCAATGCGAGCTTATATTGAAGACCTGCACAGCCACCGGAAATCGCGGCGATACGGAGGCCGGAGAGTGGCTCTGATGCCTCGGCCATTAGCCGTTGCAAGACGTCCTGAGCTTTGTGAGAAAGTGTGAGCATTCTGTCATCCTTGCAATCTGTCAATCCAATTGATCAGAGCGCTGCAAGGGCTATGCCAAGGCAGAAAATATAGATTAACTATATGAAATAACTACTTAAAACAACAAATCACCTTGGTGTAACCGTTGTCGGATTTGCGACAAACAGACTGCATTCTCGACAGAAACCTTCCGAGATAAGATACAAAAAGGGGGCAGACACATGTCGCCCCCTTTTTGCCTGTCAGCTGCCATGGCCAAACAAGTGAGCCAATCAGGTTGACCAATTAGGCAGCTTCCCCTGTCATGTGCGTGAAGCAACCCTTCGGGCAAATTTTGGAACAAGCCTCACAACCAATGCAGTCGTCGCGATTTTTCAGCGCCATGACCATGCTGGTATCATCAGAAAAACCATCATCATCATCGTCATCCCCAAAAGGATCATCATCGTCAAAGTCATCCTCATCATCGAGTCCCAAGCTTTCACGCTCGACCAACTCGAAGACATCGCGCGAACAGACGCGAAAACAGCGGCCACAGCCAATGCACTTCGTGGAGTCAAGCGCCTCGACAAATTGAGGCACCCATTCGTCACCACCAAGGGTCAGTCCAACAATCGCGCTCATCTCACGCCCTTTCCATCTTGGCTTCAGCCTGTTGGAGCATGGCGTCCGCCTCGCTCCAGTTCTTGCAGGCCTGATAGGTTTCCTCTGCCAGCGCTGGCAATTCCTCAAAGGCTCCGGGCAGCCGATCTTCAACCAGATCATGCAGCGCCATTGCTTTTTCCGATGCGATCCTCTTGGCTTTCCTGACACTCTTGGTCAGGGCCTTCCTATCCGTTTCATCCATCTTTCTAAGGTCCTCACAATTTGGCGACATCCCGATGGGCATCGATGAGGGCTGCGGCCCGTTCGATCACCTTGTCCGCTTCCCCTTGCATCGCTTCGAGCGATTTGAAGCCAAAGCGATGGACATCACGGAGATTTTTGTCATAGACAATCAGCTTGCCCACCGCGATTAGCGCGCGGCCAAAGCCTTCATGGGTAATATTGACAATGGGCACCGCCATCAGGCCCGTTTTGGCCTCGACGCTGGCAGACAAGGCGTTGTACCAAGCCTTGATCCGCGCCATGAGTTCCTCATCCGGGTCGCCAATGATCGGCACCGCACGCTTGCGTTCCTTGGTCATGATGAAGGGATCGATGATTTCATGCGCCCCCACCTGATCCCATACACCGTAGGAGTCGATGGCCCGCATCTGACGCAGAATCTCGACAACAAAGGGCGATTTCAGCGCAGGATCATCCTTGTCGACCACCAGGTCGTCATCCATTTCAATCAGCATTGTCACTCACTCCAACCTTCCTCTTCCATTGCGTCAAACCGCTTGGCATCTGCCCCGACACCACCGGCTGCCTTCAAGGCACGCAAGATCCAGATTGCAGGATCCTCGCGCAATTCGTCCTGCAACAGCGCCAGCTGGGCCTTGATATTGGTGCCATCGGCCACCTTGACCGGCTGCACTCCGGCCTGTTTCAACTGCCCGATGGCAGAGGCCCCCACAGCCCGGCAATAGACAGCAGCACACTCTTTAAGGGCCTTAACCCGCACCGCCAGCTTGTCCTCATTGCCATCCATCTGCGCCTCACCAAAGCCGATGGTCTGGTGGAAATGCACCTCATCACGATTGACCAGAAAGATGGCCAGATAGGCACAGGTGCCAAAATGCTGGTCCACATGCTTCTGATCCGAGGTGGCAAAGGCCACCCGCAAAGCGCAGTCTGCAAAACCGTCTTCCATGTCTTGATCCAGCAAAGTGAATGTTCGCATGAACTGGGCCATGATCGTCACGCCCCTTCCCAAGACTTGGCATCCGCGCCCTGCGCATAGATCGAGCGATAGGGCGCGACCGAACCATGATCGGCAGACACCAGCAGATTGGCGATATCGAACAGCGTCTGGCGGCTGCCCCGATAGCCGACCCAGCATTTGGCAGGTGCGCCAAAGTGATCGAACTGCGGGAAACCGGCCCGCAACAACGGAACCCCAAGGCGCTCGGCGCTGGCAACACAATGGGAATTGCCAATCACCAGTTCAGCGCCCTCTTGCGCCGCAAAGATTTCCAGCTCTTCGAGATCACCAATCTTCACCTGATCGGTCATCATCCGCTTGAGAAGGGGCGCGTTGGACGGGGCGATGGCCGTTACCACGCGCGCCCCCATGCCAACCAACAAATCACTCAGTGCCTTGAGCAGATCCGGTTCGGCAGCCAGCGCCACGCGACTGCCGCCGAGATGGAAATGACTATCCAGCATCGCATCCTGCAATTGCTGGCGCTGGCGCTCCAGACGGGCGGGCACCGGCTGGCCCGAAATTTCATGCAAACGGCTAATCAGGCGATCGGTCGCATCCAGCCCCATCAAATGGTCAAAGCGAATATCCGGCACGCCGGTGCGCTCAAACAGCAAATCGGCAGCCTGCGTCAGGCTATCGCCAATCACCAACGTCGCCCGCGCCTTATGTAGAATGTCAAAATCGCCGACACAGGTGCCCCCGGTCGTCAGCGGATTGAAATCCCGCTCATTGAGATGACCATCAAGGCTCGTTGAAATGTCCGGCAGAACCAGCGGGATCAGGCCAAAGGCTTCCACTAGTTCCTTCACTTCGTCGATGTCGGCAGGGGTCATCGAGCCATTGACCAGAATATTGACCTGCCGGTTGCTTGCCACGCCCCCCTTGACCTCGGACTCGGGCACCAGCCGATTGATCATTTGATGGACCGCCTTGGCAAAGCCGCTTTCCATCGAGCCGACATAATCGGGTGTTTCCACAGGCACCACGGCGGTTGCCCCACATTCGGGATGCGCCTTGCGGAAAACAGAAACGAGGCCGTGCACGTCCGAGCCTTGCGTCTCCGACAGACCGGTGGTCGGCAAGCCGATCAGCGCCGGGGCAAATTTCTCATGCAAGACCTTCAGTCCCTCGACCACATTCTCATCAGCCCCCATCACGGCGCTGACCTGATCCATCGCGGTGGTTTGCAGCGGCACCGGTTCGCGGAAGTGGCCAATAAGAAAAATTTTCCCATACGCCGTGCAACCCTGCGCCCCGTGCAGCATGGCAATGGCATTGCGAATGCCAAGGAAAGCCAGCGCCGCGCCCAGCGTACTGCTGGCCTTCAAAGGGCTGACGGATAGCGCTTTGTTGCGTTTGAGTATCTCTGTCATGATCTCACTCCGCTGCTTCGATTGTAGCCGTTGCTTTCCATGGCGCAGGCGCGCGCGCCGCCGCCCAGACAGGGCTTTCCATCGCTTGGGCGATCTGTTCGGCAAAGGTGATCATGCCGTCATAGCCCGCATAGGCATGCTCACGCTCCTGATTGATATGCAGGAAAGGTATCCGGGCCTTGAGCGCCGTATACATATTGCGCCCGCCCGCAATCAGGACATCGGTGCCGGTTTCATAGACCATGTCGATCAAGGCTCTGGGGCCCTGACTTTCATCAAGCATCCGGGTCTTGTCACCCATCAGCTCGCGGATTTTCTGTTTGTCGGCTTCGGTTGATTTGCGGGTCGAGGTGGCTACCACCTCCATGCCCAGATCCTGCAAGGCCGAGACAATCGACCAAGCTTTCACGCCGCCGGTATAAAGCAGGGCCTTTTTGCCACGGAGCTTCTCGCGCCACGGATCAAGGGCCACCGCAATCCGCGCTTCTTCGCGTGCAATCAGGGCTTCGGTCCGCTCGGACAAATCCGGATCATCAATCAGATGGGCAAAATCCCGCAAGGCAAGGCTCATGTCGCGGACACCATAAAAGCTGCCCTCGAACCAAGGGGTGCCATAGCTATCCTTGAGCTTTCGCGCAACATTGAGCATGGCCTTCGAGCAGACCATCATATTGACTTCGGCCCGATGCATGCACTGAATGTCGCGGAACCGGGCATCCCCGGACAAGGAGCCGAGCACCCGCAGGCCCAGTTCGTCAAACAGCGGCAGGACGTGCCACAGCTCACCTGCAATATTATATTCGCCGATCAGGCTGATATCATGGACCGCAATGCCTTCCCTCTGGAGATGATCGGGCACGGGATCAGGCTCGCGGGTGCCGATCACATGGCGGACCATCGCATCGCCGGCGATCCGGTTGCCAAGATTCTTGGTGCCATAAAAGCCAGCCGCGTCAACGGGCACAACCGGCACCCCCCAGCGCTTTTCCGCAGCCTTGCAGACCGCTGCGATATCATCGCCAATCAACGCAGGCACACAGGTATTATAGACAAAGACCGCCTCGGGCCGATGGCTATCAATAGCTTGCTTGATGGAGTGGAACAGGCGCTTTTCGCCGCGTCCCATGATCACATCCTGCTCGGTCATATCGGTGGTAAAGCCAAGCTTGTAGAGCTGCTCACCGGAAGATTTGCTTCCCCGATTGTCCCACGCACTGCCCGCACAAGCGATCGATCCATGGACGATATGGGCCACGTCAGCAATCGGCAAAAGCGCAATTTGGGCACCGTCGAAACAGCACCCGCCCGCAGCCGCACCGGGCTTTGGCCGCGCACAGCCGGACTTGGACTGGTGATTATGCTCGCAGGCCGGCTCATCCAGAAGCTCTGCAATCTCGCTTTGTTTCATCTGCCACAAACCCCGCTTGTCAAATGCATGTCGCAATCAATTTGCAAAAGCTTTGCAAGGCCTATGCCAAACTCTAAAGTATTGATTTAAAATCACTTTAAGAAAAAGGGAATTGTCGCAAACGCGACAGAAGCTCCGCCAATCCATCAGAAACTGTAGGGATAGCGGATCCAATGTTCCAGCACCGCCAGATCCTTCTCTGGCAAATAGCGATAGTCATCGCGATGATCCGAATAGACGGTCGTCGCGATCTGGGGCCAGATCTTCTTCTCGGTCAGCATGGCGAAATACCAGGCCATGGGAAAGCCCGCCTTGCGGTCATAATCATGCAGATAGTTCGATAGCTCTGACCCCGAAAGCGCCAGAACCGACGGCCCCGGTACAGGCAGCGACTTGATCGGCAGCGGAGTCGCCTCGATCTTGTGCTCACCGAAACGATCCATGAAGGACAGGAGCTTCAAGACGAAATGGTCGCAAAAGCGCCCCTTGGATGCCGCGCTCGATTTGTCCCATTCTTCCAAAAACCGGATATAGCGCAAGTCAGACCCTTCCGAGGACACCTGACGGGAGACCAGATCGCCAATATCGGTGATCGAGCGAAAATCATATTTTGATGCCCCAAGGGGCCTCGCCTCTACCCGGGCGGCAAACGCACCGACCGGATCGAGCAGGTCCTCGATATCGTCGGGCACCTGATCATCGATGAATAAAGGATGGTCGACCACTTCGGTCAGTTCCTCGACCTCAAGCTGCACGAAACCCGCCGCCCCGTCTCCGTTCGGAGCGACGAAATAATGGGTCTGACCATCAAAGCGAGTGGTGAAATAGCCTTCTGCGCCAAATTTCTCATAAAGGGCAAAGACATCATGATCGCATTCATCCTCTGCCCATTGGCGCAGATTCATTGCGATCCGGTTGAAATTGGCATCCACGACACCTCCAATCCGGTGCCAGTCGGATCGGGTGGTGCGATAGCGAAAGGTGTAATCAGGCAAAATAGTGCTGACGGCCTCGACCAGAGACACGTGATGCACCCCGGGAGGAACCATCCGGCAAATCCTCTCCAGCGATTTGGTGCGCGGCTGCATGTCTGTCACGATCATGATGGCTGTTCTTCCACCTCCCCTTCGTCTTCAATTTCGGCAATCACGATTCCCGTTGCGCGCTCCCCGTGGCTGGTAAAGGCAATGCAGCCCTCGCCACTTGAGACCAGATACAAATTGAACTGCCCCTGCTCGCGCACAGGGTGCGCCGCTGTTATGTCGTCATCCTGACAATAGGTGAAATGAATGTCGGGCCAGAGCGCTCTGAGGCGCGCTGAAAGCCCCTCCTCAAGAACGCTGTCCGCCACCGCTTGCGTGACCTTGTCAAGAACAGCGTCGCTGATCATGCCTCTTGCTCCTCCAGAAAGCCGGACAAGGTCTGGGCTTCCTGCCCCATCACCCGCGCCAGCCAAGGCGGCGGCGTGCCAGCCAAAACCGCTTGCAATTTCATCAAGAGATCCCGCGCCAATCCCCCTTGCGGATGCTTGATCGGATGAATATTGGCCCGCACGACCTTCGCCGCTGCCGGTCCGCCAATCGAAACGACCACCAGCACATCACAATCCGCGATCAGGGATGCGCGCCATTTATTCTTGTCGTCGTTGTCCTCCGGCTCCTCGGTGCGCCGCACATCAATCAGCCGCAGCTCCGCCCCCGATACCTGATAGACCAAAAAGCGTCGACAGGAGCCAAAATGGCCGTCCAGTTCCTCGGCACCATTGGACGCGCACGCCACCCGGATTGAGCCGGGCATATCCCCGTCCTGATAGGCATCAAGAGTGAAATCATCACCATCCGCGCTCACCCCTTCCCCTTTGAGGATTCGCAGGGCCGCTTTGAGCTGTTCAGAGGGAATCGGGATCAGCGCCTCTCCGCCTGCCTTGCGAAAGGCCTTCATGCCCAGCTTGGAGATTTTCTCCTCGGTCAGCGGCAACCCGATTGCCTCAGTCAGGAGGCCAATCAGCGCGCCTGCATCCACATTGGGCAATTCTTGTGCCGCAAGCCCGATGCGCAGGGCCATTTCTCTGGACAATGTCGCGGTCATTGGCATCTCCCCTGATGGTGAGCCGTTAAAAAGGAATTTCAATAGGTGAAGGCGTGCGCTTGCCAACCAGGAAGCAATTGCCAAGACGCACCCCTTCGTCGCATTCATTCAGCTGGAATGATGCAACCATCCTCGAAACACAGCTCAACGCATTTCGGCGCATCAAAGCTGCCTTCGCATTCAGTGCATTTGGCTGCATCAATCGCATAGACACCCTTGGACGGGGAAATTGCCCCGGTCGGACATTCCGGTTCGCAATCACCACAGGCGGTGCAAATATCAGCGTTAATCATCATGGCCATGGTCTGGCTCCTTTCATTGAGAGGAAGGACTATCCACGCTTGAAGCGCAGGGTCGTTGGAAAGGCGGGCGGTGGGGAAATCGGGTCGATATAATATTTTGACCCATCCGATAGCTCGATCACCCCGCCCCAGGCATCCCCGGTATCGGTCTCGACGGACGCGATGACCTCTTCGAGATCCTTTTTGGCGACATAAAAGAGCAGTTCGCCCTTGTCGTTGTGCCGAAGCATGACATTTGGCATTGGAGCCTCCTTCGCCGCACCCGCATCCCCCGCCATCAAAGCTGACAGCGGGGGAGCAAGGGGGACTTATGACAGCGCCTTAGCGCACCAGATCATAGTTGAAGTCGGTCTTGCCCATGACCATGGTTTCCCTGTCGAGCTGTTCGAGCACCGCATTGGTCAAGGTGGTCAGAATGGTCATGGCCCCTTCATATCCAAGCGTCGTCGCCCGATGCAGGTGATGGCGATCAAAGATCGGGAAACCGATCCGGATCAAAGGCACCCGGAAATCTTCCCCTTTGCGCATCGTGTCACGCTCAATGAACTTGCCGTAACTGTTGCCGATCATGAAGTCTGGACGGTTGGTGAAGATCAGCGACCGCATATGCCACAAATCCTTGCCCACATGCACCTCGCACTCGGCCCCATACGGGCTGTCAGCGAGCATCTTGTCCATCGCCTTCTTCCAGCGTTTGTTGGCATGGTGGCAGAGGATATGCCGTGGTTCAGCCCCCAATTCGAGCAGGAAGGCCGTCATACCCATGACGAAATCGGCATCGCCCCACAGCGCATATTTCTTGCCATGAAGCCAGGCGTGACTGTCGGTCATCATGTCAACCAGACGGCCGCGTTCGGTCTCAATGGACGCCGGGATCTCCTTGCCGGTGATCTCGGCAATGGTCATCAGAAATTCATCGGTCGATTTCAGGCCCATCGGGATATTGATGGCCGGTGTGTCATGCTTCCAGGTATTCTTGGTGAATTTGCGCGTCTTGACCGATTGCCATGGCTGTAGCAGCAAGGTGTCCTTGGCGTTGGGAGCGTCTTTCACTTCCGCCTGCGTCGTGCCGCCGGAATACATCCGGTATTTGCCATCGGCAGGCGTATCCAGCACTTCGGACGGGTCGCAGAGCAGAGAATATTCAACGCCCATTTCCTGCATGTAACGATGCATCACGCGATAGTTGCCAAGGTAGGTTTCAAAGCCCGGCACGATGTTGATCTTGCCGTTCGATCCGACTTCCTTGTCATCCATGCTATTGAGCGTGAAATAGCGGATCGTGCCTTCAAACATATTGTCCCAGCCCGTCGTATGCGAGCCGACAAAGCTTGGCGTATGGGCAAAGGGCGTCGGGAAATCCGCTTCGATATGCCCCTCTTTCTTGGCATTACCAATAAAGGCATTGAGGTCATCACCAATCACCTCGGCCATGCAGGTGGTCGACACCATGATCATGTCCGGCTTGTAGAGTGCCTTGGCATTTTCCAGCCCGTCAAACATGTTTTTCTGGCCACCGAACACCGCCGCATCCTCGATCATCGAATCCGAGACGCAGGCAATCGGTTCCTTGAAGTGGCGGTTGAAATAGGTCCGGAAATAAGCAACGCAGCCTTGCGACCCATGCACATAGGGCAAGGACTTCTCGAAGCCGAGGGAACAAAGCACAGCTCCCAGAGGCTGGCAGGCCTTGGCCGGGTTGATCGTCAACGCCTCGCGCGAGAAATTGAGATCCTTATATTCCTCGGTGGTTGTCCACTCGAACACTTCATCGATCTTGTCCTGATCGACCCGGTTTTCAAACAAGGCCTGCTTGTCGCCAAGGGACTTTTTGTATTCCTCTTCCCGGAAGAGAGGATAGCTGGGTTTGATAGTCTCTACAGTCTGACTCATTTGGTCCTCCTTCGCGCCACCAATGCGTGAACAGGCGAAGTGTTAGAGAAAATGCGTTCGGCCAGACCCCATCTCGGCTCTGGCCGCAATGAGGGCTTATTCAGCTGCAATCGCTGCTGGCTCGTCACCACGCTTCCAAGGCGGCGTCAGGTTGTCCCAGCACGGATTGTTGAGGGTCATGTCCATGTCGCGCGCAAAGATCGCAAAGCCGTCATAGCCGTGATAAGGGCCTGAATAGTCCCAGCTATGCATCTGCCGGAACGGGATACCCATTTTCTGGAAAATGTATTTTTCCTTGATCCCGGAGCCGATCAGATCCGGTTTGACCCGCTTGACGAATTCTTCGAACTCATAGCCGGTCACATCATCATAGATGAGGGTCGCATTGCCCATTTCGGGGATCGTCCGGTCATAATCGTCGTTATGCGCAAACTCATAGCCGGTGCCGACCACTTCCATGCCCAGATCTTCATAGGCCCCGATAATGTGGCGCGAGCGCAAGCCGCCCACATAGAGCATGACTTTCTTGCCTTCCAGACGCGGACGATATTTGTCGACCACCGCCTGCCATTCGGGGCGATATTTCTCGATAACCCGCTCGGCACCTTCCTTGATCTTGTCGTCGAAATGCGAGGCAATGTCCCGCAGGGCTTCTTCGATCTTGGTCGGGCCAAAGAAGTTATATTCCATCCACGGCACGCCGAACTTCTCTTCCATATAGCGCGAGATATAGTTCATTGAGCGGTAGCAATGCAGAAGGTTGAGCTTGGCTTTCGGCGTCTGCTCCATCTCGGCCAGCGTGCCATCGCCAGACCATTGGGCAATCACCCTCAGGCCCATTTCCTCAAGCATGATGCGCGAGGCCCAGGCGTCACCACCAATATTGTAATCGCCGATGATGGTGACATCATAATCGGTCGCTTCAAATTCCTTGCCCGTCGCCGGATCAATGACCCAGTCGCGAATGGCATCATTAGCAATATGGTGCCCCAGCGACTGGGACACGCCACGAAAGCCTTCGCAGCGCACCGGCACGACCGGTTTGTCCAGCGCTTCAGCCTTCTGCTTGGAAATAGCTTCGATATCGTCCCCAATCAGTCCGATCGGGCATTCAGACTGCACGGTGATGCCTTTGGCGAGCGGGAACAGCATCTCGATCTCGTCAATCAGCTTGCCGAGCTTCTTGTCGCCGCCAAAGACGATGTCTTTTTCCTGAAAATCGGAGGTGAAATTCATGGTGCCGAAGGTATTCACACCCGTGTCACCGACATAATAGTTGCGGCGCCCAGCACGGGAATATTGGCCACAGCCAACCGGGCCATGGGAGATATGAATCATATCCTTGACCGGTCCCCAGACCACGCCCTTGGATCCCGCATAAGCGCAGCCACGAATGGTCATAACGCCGGGCAGGGACTTGCGGTTGGAGGTGATGCATTTGCTCGATTTTTCAACCGTCGGATCGTTGATCGCCAGATGTTTGGCGCGATCCTGCTGCGCTTTCTCCGGATAAACCTCAAGCACCTCCTGGATGAGAGCTTCGGTTTCTTCTTTTGTCAGATGTGACATAGGTGTTCCCCATTGTGAAGGTGGGGAGCAATCCGTCCCACACCTTGTGCAACATTTCAGGGTGTCTGGTAGAGACAGGCTGACGCGATCAGGCGGCGGCCCCTGCGCTGTCAGCGGTCTTGCCGACGATGGTCTCGTCTTCCGGCTCCATGATGCCGAATTCCATCAACAACTCTTCCAGATCGTCCATGGAGATCGGATCGGGAATGACGAACTTGTCGTTGTCGATGATTTTCTGAGCCAGATCGCGATATTCCTGCGCCTGCTTGGCTTCCGGATCAAATTCGATGACGGTCATGCGGCGAATTTCAGCATGCTGCACCACATTGTCACGCGGCACGAAGTGGATCATCTGGGTGCCAAGTTTGGAGGCCAGCGCTTCGATCAGCTCGTCTTCGCGGTCGGTGTTGCGCGAGTTGCAGATCAGGCCTGCCAGACGGACGCTACCGGAGTTGGCATATTTCACGATGCCCTTGGAAATGTTGTTGGCCGCATACATGGCCATCATTTCGCCTGAGCAAACAATATAGATTTCCTGCGCCTTGTTCTCGCGGATCGGCATGGCAAAGCCACCACACACAACGTCACCCAGAACGTCATAGAAGACGAAATCGAGGTCTTCCTCGTAAGCACCCTCTTCCTCAAGGAAGTTGATGGCCGTGATCACGCCGCGACCAGCACAGCCCACCCCAGGCTCCGGACCACCGGACTCCACGCATTTGATGTCGCCGTAACCGACTTTGAGAACATCTTCCAGTTCCAGATCTTCGACCGAACCGGCTTCAGCGGCCAGATGCATGATGGTGGTCTGCGCCTTTGCATGCAGGATAAGGCGCGTGGAATCCGCCTTCGGATCACAGCCGACAATCATGACTTTCTTGCCGAGCTCTGCAAGTCCGGCAACGAGATTTTGCGTGGTGGTGGACTTACCAATGCCACCTTTCCCGTAAATTGCGCATTGACGAAGTGCCATAGGTCTTCTCCTTGGTGACTCGTTTGGTTCGTGTGTTCCACGAACAAAAAGCTTCGCGAAACGGTGTCTGCCAATCGAATTTGCAAGGGGTATGCCAACTTCGAATTATCCATTTATCCAATTGATATTAAAATAAAATTTTTCTCGTATACGCATTTCCACTAAAAGACATAGACCCGACAATCCTGATCCTTCTTTGTCGTAGAATTCACAGAATGTCTGTCCATTGTCGCGCATCACTCAATAGTGTCGCCCTGACCAACAATGTCGCCGACAATCCTCCCGGATCGCCCTTATTGTCCGTTTTGCGACAATCACCAAAAATCAACTTTATCCATCCCAATCAGTCACTTAACCAGAACCCGCCCTCTTGGTCCGAAACTTGCTCATTCAATGACACAGAAGATCAACAGTCAAAGAGGGCGATATGGAGCGGTTAGACATCGAAACCATCATTGAAAAAGTCAAAGCCGGCACGGTGGTGCCCTATCTCGGCCCCGGCGTCCTGTTTGATGTACGCCACGACCCGAGCGGCGAACCGATGCCCGCCGACAGCGACAGCCTGATCCTGGCGATGAATAGAGGGCGGCCGATGGCACCCAAATTGATGTATGAGTTTCCCCGCGCCGCGATGAATATCGAGCTGAAACGCGGCAGGCGCTTTATCGAACAATTCCTGACCAAACTCTATGGCGAGGAAAAATGGAGCCGCGCTGCCCTGCATGACTGGCTGGCCAGCCTCAAGCCCGCCTATGTCATCGACATCAACCGCGATCTGCAATTGCAGCAAAGCTATCAGGATGTGCCCCATCTGCTGGTCAGGGGGATCGCCCGGATCGGCGGCACGGACTATCGCTTCATCCTCGATCAATTTGACGGCGAGCGCTACGAAACCAAATCGCTTGAGGATGCAGATTCCAGTCTGCCCGTCCTGTTCAAGCCGCTCGGTTCGCCCCTGCCCCGCCCCACCTACATCGCGTCGGACGCGGATTTTGTCGATTATCTCACCGAATTGATGGGCGGCTTCGGAGTGCCAGCCTTCCTCAAGGACTACCGCAAGGCCAAACAATATCTGTTTCTGGGCATGCGCTTCACCCGTGACACCGAGCGGATGGTGATGTCGGACATCATTCACGCAGCAAGGCAAGACGCGGGCTGGGCCTTGATTGCCAATCCCACTGACAAGGAGCGCCGCTACTGCGCTAAAAAAGGCGTCAAGATCATCGAAATGGAGCTGCCCGCCTTCCTCGATATCGCCCACGCGGCAGCCTTTGCCTGAAGAAATGGTCTAAAAACCGGTTGCGCATCAACAAGGAACATGCAAGGGAACAGGCAAGAATTGGGCTGAAAAGCACATCAAGCACCCAACCGGACGTGCAAAACCGGCTTCAGCCCCAAAGGACCTGACCCAAAGGACGACAAAATGAGCGAATTGCCACCCTGCCCCAAATGCGGCTCGGCCTATTGTTATGAAGATGGCCCCCTGATCATCTGCCCTGAATGCGCCCATGAATGGTCGCCAGCCGCTGCCGCCGCCGAAGAAGCGGCCAATGTCATTCGCGATGCCAATGGCACGCCGCTTACCGATGGCGACACCGTCACCGTCATCAAGGATCTGAAAATCCGTGGCACCAATGACGTGGTCAAGGTTGGCACCAAGGTGAAGAATATCCGCGTTGTTGGTGGCGATCACGATATTGACTGCAAGATTCCAGGCATCGGGCCAATGGGTCTGAAATCGGAATTCGTCAAGAAAGTCGCCGACTGACCACAGTCAAGGCGCAGGACTATCAAACAAAGGGCATGGCCGGTTTCATCGGCTGTGCCTTTTTTGTTTCGTTGCATTGCCCATCACTCGAACATGCCATCCTCGGCAAAGCAGACCTTATATTCCGAACAGGTCTCGCAAGAGGGCGAGCGACACAGGATGAAGCCCTCTTTGGCGCATAGCTGGCGATAGAAGAATTTCTTCCAGCGCATATTCTTGTCATTTAGCGCGGCCAACGGACGGAAATTCTCCATCAACATCTGCCCTAGAGCTTTCCGCGAAAACAATCCCAGATCCGACCACAAATGGTCCGATCCCATGCAACCGGTCGCCACAATCTGGGCAATCCAGATCTCGCTCTCTGATTGCCCGCTGCGATGCTCAAGCAGCAGGCTGCGCACATCATCAAGCTCGGGTGCCCGCTCCGGTTCGATCTCAAGATGAATATCCATCTCAAACCGGTCCAGATGCGGGAAATGGAACGCCAGCAAGGCTTCGAACTGGCTGAGTTCCAGCCCAAGATAGCGAGGCATCGTGCCTTGGCCCGCCATCCAGCTGGTCAGAATCTGAGCGAGCCAGTCAACATTCGGATCAGGCCGCGCAGCGGCCCTCAGAAGCACATAATGCTCCTGAGGACTGACGGTCTGATCCTGTGTCAAGGCAGGAGAGCTGCTCACCATCAGGCACGCTCATAGGTGACGCGAATATCTTCATCGCGCACGATCATCTGACAGGCCAGCCGCCAGTCGCTTGGCATGTCATTGACGATGATCTGTTCAAGCTCGTCCTTGCTCACTTTGCCAATCTCGCGCAGAACAGTCTTCTCCTTGTCGGTCATATGCACGCCCATATGGGTCGGGCCACCATCAAGATCAGTCACCCTGATCACGCAAGAGCCGCATTCGCCATCACCGCAATCAAAAGCGATGGGCACCTTGAACTCCTTGGCCAGCGACAGAACGGTTTTCTTGTGACTGCCCGCAGGCGCGTAAATTTCCATCTCGTCAAATTCGGGATGCTGGAAGATGATTTTCGGCATCATTTCTGTCCTTCATGGTTGGAGGAAATCAGGCAGGTTTGACGATCGTCTCGCCTTCGCCAATCACCTGCGCCTGACAGGCAAGACGCATGTCCTTGCCAGCCATATTTTCCTTGAGCACCTTGTCCTCAAGCACCGACGGCTGGGACAGATTCTCCATCCCGTCATCGACCGTCATCAGACAGGTGCCGCAATCCCCTTCCCGGCAGCCATAAATGATCCCGGCCCCCACTTTTTCAGAGACCTCGATCACCCGCGTCCCGGCGGGCACATTGACCGATACGTCGATATCTTCAAATGTCAGCTTTCCTTTTGCCATCGTCTTCTCCTTGGTCGATATGGCGATAACCCCATCTGCAAATGCACGGCCCATGCCGCCCTGAGATGGGCATAAAATCAGAACTGCCAGCATCGGATTTGGCCATCGCCTGACCGACGCCTAAAGGTCTGCGAAGTCGACAACTTTCGGCTTCGCCTTGCCGGACAGGGACTCGGCAATCGACCGGCCGAAGGCCGAGCAATCTTCAAGCTCCTGATCGGTTGGATGAAATTTGATCCGAACGCCTTTTTCCGGCACCCGCATCTTGAGGCCGCGCAAGCGGTCCTCGATCATCGGCACGGCTTCCCCGGACCAGCCATAGGAGCCGAACGCGCCTCCCATCTTGCCTTTGGTGTCGATGGAAATGAGTGATGCCAGCACGTCCCAGACCGGTTTGACCGCGTCGCCATTGATGGTCGGCGAGCCAAAAACCAGACAATCCGCTTCCTCGATCAGGTCAACGAAGGGTTCGGTCTCGCCCCCTTGCAAATCATAGAGCGAGACACGCACGCCACCGACGGCGCTCGCCCCTTCATAGACCGATCTGGCCATATCGGCGGTAGCGCCATAGGCGCTCATGTAAAAGATCAGCAGGCTCTTGTCTGTGCCCTCCAGCTCGTTGGGCAACCGCGAGGCCGACAGCGAGCGATAGCTCCGCACATAGTCCATCGGATTGTCCCTGAGGATCGGGCCATGGGAGGGGGCAATCAGGGCCGGTGCTAGCGGCTCGATCTTGTCCATCGCCTCCAGCACAAACCGCTTGAAGGGCCGCATGATATGCTTGAAATAATATTCAAACGAAAAACGGAAATCCCCGACCAGATCGTTATAGAGCCGCTCATCGCAGAAATGGCTGCCGAAGACATCGCAGGAAAACAGGATTTTCTCATCCTCTATCCAGGTGCATTTGGTCTCAGGCCAATGCAGATAGGGCGTGTGAACGAATGTCAGGGTCCGGTCACCCAGCGACACCTGATCTCCGTCACAGGTCAACGTATAGGCATAATCTTCCAGCTCGTCCTTCAGTGTCGCATTGAGCAACTTAAGGCCCCGGTTGGAGACATAGATCCGGGCCTGCGGTGCGCGGCGCATCAATTCCGGTGCGGCGCCCACATGGTCCGGTTCGAGGTGGTTGAGTATGACCGCGGTAATGTCCTCATAGGCAACCAGTTGTTCGAGGCGTTCAAAGAAAGCGTCGGAAAACTCCTCCTTCACCGTATCGATGATCGCAACCCCTTCACTGCCCCGCACCACATAGGCATTGTAGGTGGTGCCATTGGCGGTCTTCAAAATCAGGTCAAACACGCGCAAGTCCGGATCAAAGGCCCCGATCCAATGGATGTCTCTGGCGATCTCGACTGGTTTGGCGTTGGAATTCATCGTCACGCTCCCTACAGGATCCCTTGCGCCACCAGCTCGGCAATGCGGTCCGGCGGGATGCCGGTCAACGACCCCGCAGGATTGACCACCTCGCCAAACTCATTGAGGATTGCCCCCTCAACAGGGCAAATGCTGGCGCATTGCGACACTGCATAATCGCCATCGCAATGGGTGCAAGCCTGAGAGGCAATCACAAACCGGCTGTCGCCGCGCTCGATCGCATCAGACGGGCACACATCCATGCAGGCATGGCAGGACACACAAAGATCGGTGATTTGATAGCTCATGCAGCTCTCCTCATAGGTTCCTCTTCAGGCGCAGACAGGTTCGTCTGATGTTGCGACCCCAAGAGATCCGCTTTCGTACAATTCGCGATAGACGTCCATAACCGCCTGAGCAATCGGCTCCATGGCATGCTCGCCATTGGGCGTGATGCCTGCCGCTTCCAGTTGGTCCCATGGTTCAAACCCGATCCTGGAGCACAGAACCGCTTCGCATCCCGCAAGCAAGCGAATGGTCGTTTGCAACACGCTCTCCCCGTCACCACAGCTGGTATCGCCGCTGCAATATTGGGCGGTCTTGCGATGACCGATCAGTCGGGCACCCTTGGGCGAAGCTTCATAAATCATGAATTCCTTGGCATGGCCGAAATGCTGATTGATCCGCCCCTGACCGCTGCTGGCCACCGCCATATGAACCGGGCGCAGATCCGCAGGCAGGGCCGACAGATTAGACTGAGGAGCAGCAGGGTCAGAGATCATTGCAAGCGCCTTGCTGTGCTCGTTGACCGTCCTGCCGTTATAAGTGAAAAGGGTCCGGTCCCCTGCCGAGAGCATCTGCAACTTGAGTGCGGCGTCCCGGTTTTTCTTTTGCGCCCGGTCAGCTTCGATCTGCGCATGAACCGCAGCGCGCTCTTTCATCGCCGCCTCATAATCGATCTCCAGCCCTTCGATCTTGGCAAGCGTGAAGTCTTCGCCGCGATCCTCGCCCAGAAGCCCGACCGCATCAGCGCGGCACTGGCGGCAATGGCGCATCATATTCATGTCGCCACAGGCGTCTTGCAGGGCCGTCAATTCGTCCTGTGTCGGTGCGCGTTGCCCCATCACCCCGTAATAGGTGCCATGTTTGGCTTCCGCGATCAGTGGCATGACGTTATGCAGGAATGCCCCCTTGGCGCGGATGACCTTGCTGACCTCTTTGAGATGGCTGTCATTGACGCCGGGGATCATCACGGAATTGACTTTGACCAGAATGCCTTTCTCAATCAGCATGTCGAGACCGAGCAGCTGGCGCTCTATCAGGATCCGGGCTGCCTTGATGCCACGAATGCGCCGGTTCTTCCAATAGATCCACGAATAAATCTGTGCGCCAACCTCCGGGTCCACCGCATTGATGGTGATGGTCACATGATCAACATTGTGCTTGGCCAGTTCCTCGACGCAATCAGGCAAGGACAAGCCATTCGTCGAGACGCAAAGCTTGATATCGGGCGCTTTCTCACTCAATTGACGAAAGGTTTCAAAGGTCCGCGCCGGGTTGGCAAGAGGGTCACCGGGCCCGGCCACACCCAGCACCGTCATCTGAGGGATCGAAGCGGCAACAGCGAGCGTCTTCTTGACCGCCTGATCCGGCGTTAACAACTCGGAGACAACACCCGGACGGCTTTCATTGGCGCAATCATATTTGCGATTGCAATAATTGCACTGAATGTTGCAAGCGGGCGCAACCGCCACATGCATACGGGCATAATGATGATGGGCGTCTTCTGAATAACAGGGATGATCCTTGACCCGGTCCCGGATGCTGTCGGGAAGTTCTGCGAGATGATCCTTGGAACTGCCACAGGACACCTGCGCGCATCCGTCTGCATCTGTCTGCTGGTCTGGCCCGAACAAATTCATGGTCCGCGTCCCCTTGTTGCCAAAAGTCAAAGTCGATTGAGACTTTGCAAGGGCCGTGCCAGCAAATCATTTTCGCTTTAATAGATTGAATTAAATGGACAATTTAAAATTCGAACAAATCAGGATTGTCGACTATCTGACAATCCCGGGGAAGGATGTATGCACGTTTCACAACAATCCTCTTCCCCTTCATGCCTTAGATCTTGCGCACCGAGATCCCCAAAATCTTGATCCGATAGGCGATCTGGCGTGGTGTCATGTCGAGAAGGCGTGCCGCTTTGGCCTGCACCCATCCAGCCTCTTCCAAAGCGGCAATTACCCGCTCGCGCTCATCAAGTTCCTCATCCTGCCAGGCCTTGGCAGGATTGGGCGCATGCTCGGATGCTGACGCAGAATTCTTCAGGATCGGCGGCAAGGGCTGAGACGGCACCCCGACCAACGCCTTCTCAGGCAGTCCGGTCAAAGACACCGTTTCCCGATCGATGACGCCATTCGGACTCATCACGCTCGCCCGCTCCAGACAATTTTCCAACTCCCGCACATTGCCCGGCCATGTGTGACGCATGAGCAGCCGGATCGCGCTATCCTTCAGCGTCAGAGGACGGCCTTGCTGGTTGCCGATCTTGGCAATCAGAAAGCGCGCCAGTTCGGGAATGTCATCCATCCGGTCCTGCAAGGAGGGCATTTTGATTGCCATCACATTGAGACGATAATAGAGATCCTCGCGAAAATCACCATTCTCAATGGAGGCTTCCAGATCCTTGTTGGTCGCGGCAATGATGCGCACATCGACCTTGATGGTCTTGTTGCCGCCCACCCGTTCAAACTCGCCTTCCTGCAACACGCGCAACAGCTTGGACTGAAAGGCCGGCGAGATTTCGCCAATCTCATCAAGGAACAAGGTGCCCCCATCCGCCTCCTCAAACCGCCCCTTGCGCATCGAGGTCGCGCCGGTAAAGGCCCCTTTTTCATGGCCGAACAATTCCGATTCAAGCAGATTATCCGGCAAGGCCGCACAATTGAGCTTCAGGATTGGTTCCGGCGCCCGCGGCGAATTGTAATGAATGGCATTGGCAATCAGCTCCTTGCCCGTCCCGCTTTCGCCCCGGATCAGCACCGTGGTGTTCCATTTGGCAACCAGGCGCACCTGATCGAACACCATCCGCATGGCTTCTGTCTCGCCCACGATATTCTCAAAGCCATGTTGTCGTTTGACCCGGCGACGCAGACTGTCCCGCTCGGCCCGCAATTCATTCTGCTCCGCCTGCACAGCGCTGGACAGCTGCAGCACACGACCGATGAGGGAGGCGATCATCTGCACCAGTTTGGCATTGTCTTCCAGAAAGCGATCACCATTATTGGGCTGCACCGCAAGCACGCCCACCGCACCATCACCACCGGTAAAGATCGGCGCACCGATGAAGGGACGGTCGGGATCATACATGCCCAGACGATCAAGAAATCTTGGTTCGTCAGCAATCCGGCGCACCAAAATCAGTTTATTCTCCCGCAGAATGGTCCCGACAATCCCTTCGCCGGGCTGATAGCGCACATTCTTGGTATAGATCGAGTGATCCTGATGCATGTCGGTGATCTTCAGATCTCCACTCGCCTCATCGGCCAGACAGATCATGCCATAGTGAAGACGCCCTTCCTCATGCAACAGTTTGAGGACCTCCTGCGAGGTTTCCTCAAGATTAAGGGAGCGCCCAAGCAGTTGGCTGACCTGATACAGGGTATCCAGCTCTTGCCGATAGAAGGAACAATAAACAGGATGAAGGCACACGCCCTCTGCCTTGTTAGGTGGGTTTGCTCTAGAGGATGGATCAACTCTCATAACACTCGCATTCTCTGTTCTGGTCAACAAGCAGGCATTGTGATGCAGAGGAAGCAGCCTGGGCTGCCGTTGCTTCTGATCTCCATCTCCCCATGGAGTTCGGTTAAAATCTGATGGGCAATTGCCAACCCGATACCCGAGCGATGCTTGGTCCCTCGCCAAGCAGTGAAAAAGGGCTCAAATACTTTGGAACGCATGGATTTTTCTATGCCAGGGCCACTGTCATGGATACAAATCTCGATCATGCCATCTGGTGCCGTTGTGGAGCGAATGGAAACATCCCGCCCCTTGGCACCCTCTTGCCCCACCGCGACAATCGCGTTGGACAGCAAGATGCGAAGCAGGATTCTCAGCCCGATTTCATCGCCATAGGTCATTGGCAGATCGGACTTGGCTCGCCAGTCAACAAGAATGCCATTATAGGCAAGATCATCGGCCATGATGACAAGGCAATCGCGAATGGCTTCATTCACATTGACCGGCCCATGGACCACATGCTTCTTGTCCGGCTCGGATAGCCTCAGGGTCTCAATCGCCGCATGCCCGGACTCCAACGCTTCATCAAGGGCATATTCCATTGGAGTGCACTGGTGTTCTTTGCTCTTCCAGTCACAGCGATTGAGATTGTTTGCCATGGCCTGCACCACATTCAGCGGCTTCTGCAAAAGATAGAGCGCCCCATCGATCATCTCGCGGGTGCGATATTCCATCTCGGTCTCCGCCATACGCGCCCGGATCGCATGCAGCCTTGCTTTTTCATATTGCTGCTTCTGAAAGTCGACCAATTGGCATTGGGTCGCGCATTCCTTCGAAGGGCCGCTCGAAGCGCCCAGAGCAGGGTTGGCGGAAATAACCGGCACTGACATTTGCTTGATTGATAGGTCTGACATGGTCTATGCAGCTTCTCTTTGATCATTCACCAGAAAAGCAATGCAAATTACATGCCGAAGAAAATTCATTGAATTCTTTATGTATTTCTCGAAAGATTTGTAGGATTTGCTACAAAATCGGGCCAACCAAATCCAATATTGTAGCAATTGGTCTACAAATACGTATTTTCACTAAGCATTTATCGATTCAAGGTTTCCGCCACCTTTCAACCAACTATGAAAGGCGAGCGAAACTTGGCACGCTTAATGCACATCACCAGTCGATGACTTGAAACTCACAAGCAATCGGCTAGGTGCATTATGGAAAATTTGTTGCTCATTCTGCTGGAAACCGCACTGGTCAACAATGTTGTACTGGTCAAGTTTCTCGGGCTTTGTCCGTTCCTTGGGGTGTCGAACAAATTGTCCTCGGCCATCGGCATGGGATTTGCCACCACCTTTGTGCTGACCATTGCCGCAACGGCCAGTTGGACAATCGAACGTATGGTGCTCCAGCCCTTCGGCCTTGGCTATCTGCGCATCCTCACGCTTATTCTGGTGATCGCCTCTGTTGTGCAATTCACCGAATTGGCAATCAAGAAGCTATCGCCCTTTCTGCATCAGGGCTTGGGTATTTTCCTGCCGCTGATCACCACCAATTGCGCGGTTCTGGGCGTCGCCCTTCTCAACATTCAAGAACAGCATTCCTTTCTCGAAAGCCTGTTGTTTGGCTTTGGTGCAGCCATGGGCTTCACCCTGGTGCTGGTGCTGTTTGCTGGTTTGCGTGAGCGACTGAAATTCGCCGACGTGCCCGCAATCTTCTCAGGCACCCCCATTGCCTTTCTGACTGCCGGTTTCCTCAGCCTGTCCTTCATGGGCTTTGCCGGGCTTGTCTCTCACTAGTCACCGGATTGGAGCAAAGCAAATGATGGAAGCAACGATAACCCTGTTGACGCTGGGGCTGGTGTTGGGTGGATGCCTGGGCCTTGCCGCCCTCTATTTACGCGTCGAGGGCAACCCCATCGCAAGCGAGCTGGAAACCATGATGCCCGGCACCAATTGCGGCCAATGCGGCTTTTTGGGTTGTGCGGCCGCCGCCAATGCGCTGGCGGCCAAAGAAGCAAGCGTCACCCTGTGCCCACCCGGCGGCAAAACGCTGGCTGCAGGCCTCGCCGACAAATTGGGCATCGAGGCTGATCTGTCCGATGTCGGCGACAGCGGGCCAATGATTGCCTTTGTCTTTGAAGATCTCTGCATCGGCTGCACCAAATGCATCAAGAGATGCCCGACCGACGCGATCATCGGCGCCTCCAAGCAATTGCACGGAGTGGTCGATGATGCCTGCACCGGGTGCCAAAAATGCGCCGATGCCTGCCCCACCGGAGCCATCACCATGCGCAGGGAAAATGCCACCCTGCAAACATGGCATTGGCCTAAACCCGATTTGCCCTTGGCAAGCTGACAGGAGCTGGCGATGAAACTGTTCAAGATCAAAGGCGGTATCCACCCCAAGGGGCGCAAGGAAGCAACGGCCGACAAAGCGATCCGCCCAATTCCCCTGCCAACCATGCTCCGGATCCCTCTGCAACAGCATATTGGAGCACCGGCCAATGCTCTGGTCGAAAAGGGGGATCAGGTCAAAAAGGGGCAATTACTGGCCAAGGCCCGTGGCGCGGTGTCGGCCAATATCCACGCGCCGACGTCCGGCCGCGTCATTGCCATTGGCCGTTTCATCGCCCCCCATGCGTCTGGCCTGCCCGGCATCACCATCACCTTGCGCCCTGATGGCGAAGAAGCATGGACTGATTTGCCGCCACCCCTTGACCCGGACACGGCGTCCATTGACGAGTTGGCCAAGCGGGTCGCTGATTGTGGCATTGTCGGCTTGGGCGGGGCGACCTTCCCCTCCGGGGTCAAACTCAATCTGCGCAATCGCTATGACCTCAAACTGCTCGTCATCAATGCCGCCGAATGCGAACCCTATTTGACGTGCGATGATCGCCTGATGCGTGAGCGCGCCACGGATGTTTTGAGCGGCGTGCGTATCATGGCCCGCACGCTAGAGGTTGAACGCGCGATCATCGCCATCGAATCCAACAAGCCCGAAGCAGCCACCGCATTGAAGGCCGCCGCCAAGGCAAAAGGAGACCCGGCGATCGAGATTGTCGAAGTGCCCGCCCGCTATCCCATGGGTTCGGAAAAGCATCTGGTCCAGACCTTGACCGGCAAGGAAACCCCGGCCCGCGCCCTGACTGCCGATATCGGTGTTGTGGTCCATAATGTCGCCACCGCCTATGCCATTCAGCAGGCGGTCTGTCATGGCCGCCCTCTCATATCACGCATTGTCACGCTCAGCGGTGAAGCTATGGCTGAAAGCGGCAATTTTGAGATCTTGCTTGGCACACCGGTCTCCCATCTGATCGAACAATCCGGCGGCTTTGCCCATGAGCCGGATCGCCTGATTATCGGCGGACCAATGATGGGCCAGCCCCTTTCCAGCATGCGCGCACCAATCATCAAGGGGATCAACGGCATTTTGGCGCTGGGGCAAAAACAGAAACAGGCCCCACCACCACCCATGCCCTGCATTCGCTGCACCGCCTGTGCGTCTGCCTGCCCTTGTGGCCTCACGCCCTTCGACATGGCTCAGCGAATCCGCAGTGACGATCTTGAAAGTGCCCTCGACATCGGCCTGCTCGATTGTATCGGCTGCGGCTCCTGCGCCTATGTCTGCCCGTCGAAAATCCCCCTTGTCCAATATTTCAATTATGCCAAGGGCAGCCTGACTGCCAAACAGCGCGCCGAGCACAAACAGGAAGAGACCAAACGTCTGGTGCAAAAACGCGATGCGCGCATGGAAAAGATGCGGCGTGAAAAACAGGCCGCCATGGCCCGAATGAAGGCGGAGCGCGCGGCAAAAAAGAAAAAGGAAGAGCAGGAAAAACAAGCCGCCACTGCCGCTCTGGGCGCTGAGGCAAGTGACAAAATCAAGGTTGAAGCATGAGCATGATCGACGTAACCAGTGGCCCATTCCTCCATTCCGGCGCGAGCGTCTCCCGCACGATGGGGCTTGTCATCCTTGCACTGGTGCCCTCAACGGCCTTTGGGCTGTATCTTTATGGCTGGCCAGCGATAACATTGTTTCTGGTAACGATCAGCTCCGCCCTTTTGTTCGAGGCTATCGCCCTCAAACTGGCGGGAAAGCCGATCCTGCCTTTTCTCACCGACGGCTCCGCACTGTTGACCGGTTGGCTGTTGGCCATGACGCTGCCCCCATGGGCCCCTTGGTGGATCGGATTTCTTGGCTCGATGATCGCTATCCTGCTGGCCAAGCATGCCTTTGGTGGCCTTGGGCAGAATATTTTCAACCCGGCGATAATTGCCCGCACCGTGCTGCTGATTTCCTTTCCGGTGCAAATGACCCAATTCCTCCCCCCCATGCCGATCAGCAGCGCCAGCGCGCCTAATCTGGTGGAAGGGATCGGCGTGGTCCTCAAGGGTCATGCTGACATGGATGCCCTGTCCGGTGCGTCCCTGCTTGGGGCCATCAAGACACAATTGGGACAGGGGGAAACCCTGTCCTCCATTCTGTCCGGCCTGTTTGACCTGAAAGCCGCAGCCATGGGTACGATTGCCGGATCCATGGGCGAAACGTCTGCACTTCTGGCCCTTGTTGGCGGGCTGTTTCTGCTCGCCACCCGCGTGATCAGCTGGCACATCCCAGTCTCGATGATCGCGGCGATGGTTGCGCTTTCCAGCCTTTGCCACAGCCTCAACCCCGATCTCTATCTTGGGCCGGATGTGCATCTGCTGACCGGAGCCTTCCTCTTCTCGGCCTTTTTCATTGCGACGGATTATGTCACCGCACCGGGAACCGATATGGGCAAGATCATTTTCGGGGCAGGCATCGGAATCCTCACATTTGTCATCCGGACATGGGCAGCCTATCCCGAAGGAGTCGCTTTTGCAGTTCTGTTGATGAACGCCACCGCGCCGCTGATCGATGCCTATGTCAAACCGCGCATCTATGGCCGCACCCGCAAAGGCACCCCGCTCAGCTATCCCCCAAGCACCAAATCCGGCGATCAGTCAAAAGGAACAAGGCCATGAGCGGGGAGGCAGAAAGCAACAGCGCCCCAGAAGCGGTGCTTGCAGATCAGCAAACGGGCCTTACGCAAAAGGCCCGCGCGTTCGGCGCCTGGCTCGGTACGCGCTTTGAAGCTATCCGCAGCAATCCGCTCTATCTGGCCTTGTTGCTTGGCTTCTTTTCGGTTGTCAGCGCCCTGACCCTGTCATCGGCCTTTCTTGCCACCGAAGCCGCCATTGAGCTGCGCCAAAAGGAAGACCTGCAAAAGTCTCTCTCGCTGGTTATCCCTCAAACGCTCCACGACAATGATCTGGTTGCCTCTTCCTTCACCTTGAAAAGCAAAGATGGCGAAGAAACACTGGTCTATCCGGCCTATCGCGCAGGACAGATACAAGCCGTCGCCTATCAGACCACGGCCTTGGGCTATGGCGGCCCGATCCTGATCTTGCTCGGCGTTGACAAGGATGGCCAATTGCTTGGCGTCCGCGTTCTGCAGCATTCAGAAACCCCGGGGCTGGGCGACAAGATCGAAGCCAGCCGCAGCGACTGGATCACGCGCTTTGATGGCCTCTCCCTTGGCAGTCTCTTGCCTGAAAAGTGGGCGGTGAAAAAGGATGGCGGTCAGTTTGATCAATTTTCAGGTGCCACCATCACCCCGCGCGCCGTTGTCCGGTCGGTCAAGCACGGCCTCCAATTCTTCGAGGACCACAAATCGCAGCTGCTGGCCCGACCATCAAAACAAGGGAAAGGATAAAGGATCATGCGCTACCGCGAGATCACATTGGAAGGCCTTTGGACAAACACCATCGTCTTCTCCCAGACCTTGGCCCTCTGCCCTCTGCTGGCAGTCACCAGTACCGCGACCAACGGCCTTGGCCTTGGACTGGCAACGACGGCGGTTCTGGTGGCTTCCGCCTTTGTCATTGCCTTGCTGCGCAACATGATCGAACCGGAAATTCGCATCCCGGCCTTCGTGCTGATCATCGCCGCTCTGGTTACCATCGTCGATCTCTATATGAATGCCTATCTGCACGATCTTTACAAGATTCTGGGCCTTTTCATTCCTCTGATCGTCACCAACTGCGCCATTCTTGGCCGCGCTGAAAGCTTTGCTTCCAAAGCCCAAATCCTGCCCGCCATGTTTGATGGCCTGATGATGGGAGCCGGCTTTACCATTGCGCTGGTGCTGCTCGGCTCGGTGCGCGAGATCCTCGGCTCCGGCACCTTGTTCGCGGGGGCTTCGCTGTTGTTGGGGCCGTCTCTGGGCTTTCTGGAGCTTGAAGTCATCCCCAATTATGACGGCTTTTTGCTGTTTGTCCTGCCCCCCGGCGGATTCATCTTGCTTGGCCTGATCCTTGTCGGCAAGCGCCTGATCGACAAGGCCATCGAGGAAAGGTCCAAACCTCAGACGATTCCTGAAAAGCCGGTTGGCAAGCAGATCACTCTATAGGAGCTTCCCATGAATATTGGCGTTGCTTATGTCACCCCCATTCACAAGGTCTGGATCCGCATGGAAATGCCAGATGGCTGCTCGGTCGAAGAGGCGATCACCCGGTCCGGTGTCCTGACCCAATTCCCGGACATTGATCTCAGCGCGCAGAAGGTCGGAATCTTTGGTCGCATCGTCAGGCTCAGCCAAACACTGGAAGACGGCGACCGGGTCGAAATCTATCGCCCCATCACCGTCGATCCCGATCAGGTGGAACGCCGGGATATGTAAGAGAAGACGGGGCTTAGGTGCCCCACTGCTAGCGATGCTCCCCTTGGATCAGAGCCTTCAGGGTCGGGCCATAGACCCCAACACTCTCATAGAAGCGATAGATGCAGGGATCATTCGACACCCTCGTTTCCAAAACTTGGTCGGGCTTTCGGCCAGCATGGCAACCAGCTCTTTGGCTTTCTTAAGCGGCAAACCTGATCTCATCAATCCATGGTTTGTGCCAGTCTGCACGCAGCCGCCCTTCAAGCTGCCGGAAGCTTCGGAAACAAAGCCGCAAAGGCCTTTTCCCCCTTTGGCGAGAAAGCAATGACACGGGTTTTCTGATCCCGGCGGAGCCAGCCCAAAGCCTCGAAATGGGAAAGCATGGCTCGCCCAAGACTGCCTGCCAAATGCGACCGACGCTCACTCCAGTCAAGGCATTCACGGCAAAGCGACGCCCGTCCCTTGCTAAGAGCATCAAGATCAATGCCAAGATCAGCAACAAAGGCAGCCCCCGCATCGGTGAGAAACAGCGCGTCCCCATCAAAGGCCAAATGACCTTGGGCAATGAGGCTGCCAAACATTTGCGTGCCCCTGTCGCCCGCCAGATGATTATAGCAGACCCGAGCCCGCCGCAGCGCATCGTCCTTGGGCCCGGTCCGCTTGCGCAAGTGACCCGCGCCCGCAGCAAGCCCCATCAGACCTTCAAGCACATGGGCGACATCGTCATTGGCCAGCGAGAAGTATTTGTATCGCCCCTGTTTGCGCGGGCGCAACAAGCCACCCTTGTCAAGCTTGGACAGATGGGCGCTGGCCGTCTGCAAGGTCACACCGGCTTCAGCCGCCAACTCGCTTGCGGTCAGGGCCTTGCCTGACATCAGGGCCGTCAGCATGTTGGCACGTGCCGGGTCGCCGATCAGGGCAGCAATTTGGGCTATGTTGGGTCCTTCTTTCATAGTTCGATCTTAGCCGAAGCATCAACGTCAGACAATGGGCTAATCTGCAACAAAATCAACCTTAGGAGCCTTACATGCTGACCTGCATCATCCGCTATCACATCGACCCGACCAAAAAGCAGCACTTCATCGACTATGCGCGCAATTGGGGTCAAGCCATTCCCCGCTGCGGCGCGGACCTGATCGGCTATTATGCACCCCATGAAGGCTCCTCGACGCTGGCTTATGGCATCTATAATATTCCGAGCCTCGCCGCTTATGAGACCTATCGCGAGCGGTTGGCTGCCGACCCGCTGGGACGGGAAAATTATGCCTTTGCCCAGAAGGAGAAGTTCCTGCTGCGCGAAGACAGGACCTTCCTCAAATGCGTTTCAACGCCCATTTATGAAGGAACCAAGTCATGATAGCGGTGATTTTCGAGGTCTATGCCACCGAGGGCCGCAAGGATGACTATCTTGCCATAGCCGCAGCAATCCGCCCAATACTCGAAGAGATTGATGGCTTTCTATCGGTTGAGCGATTTCAAAGCCTGAGCGACCCCAACAAGCTGCTCTCCTTGTCATTTTTCAAGACGGAAGAGGCAGTCGCCCAGTGGCGCAATCTGACCGCCCACCGCCAAGCTCAAAGCAAGGGACGCACACAAGGGCAAGAGGCTGTTTTTGACGATTATCGCCTGCGTGTCGCAAGCGTGCTGCGCGATTACGGCAAATTCGACCGGGCGCAAGTACCGCAAGACAGCCGCAAGACGTGATATTCGAAAGATCATCAAGGTTGTCTGGCAGGCAAGCAGATCGTTCTTCTCAAGCCCCCATAAAAAAGCAGCGGGTTTGCCTGACTATAATCAGGAAAACCCGCCGCCACTTTGGCCCTGGGAAGAGATCAGAGGCCTGGGAGAGACTTAGTCACGGTTTGACAGCTCCTCGGAGAAGGCCCCCAGCCGCTTGTAATCAGCATAAATGGCTTCATAGGCCTTGTGTGCTTCCGGATCGGGTTTGAAGACTTTCTCAACCGGGCTGTGCATGGCCGTTTTCGCAGCTTCAATATCGTCATAGGCCCCAGCTGCCGTAGCAGCAAAGATCGCCGCGCCTCGCGCACAACATTCGTCTGAGTCGACAACGCTGATTTCACGATTGAGCACATCGGCACAAATCTGCGAGACAAGATCGGACTTGCGGGCAATGCCGCCTATACCAACGATGCTCTTGACCGCAATGCCTTCGGATTCAAACCGCTCGACGATTGCGCGCGAGCCAAAGGCCGTTGCCTCGATCAAGGCCCGATAAATCGACGGAGCCGTCGAGCCCAGATGCAGCCCGGTCAGGATCGCCTTGATCGTCTGGTCTGCATCGGGCGTCCGCCGCCCATTCAACCAATCAAGGGCCCGCTCGCCATAGGCTCCGGGAGGCAATTGGGCAGCTGCTTCTTCCAGCTGCGGCAACAGTGATCCCGCCTTGGTATTGCTGCGCCGATTCCACATCAGCACCCGCTCGAACCAGGCAAAAACATCGCCAAAGGACGACTGCCCGGCCTCAAAGCCGATATAACCCGGCATGGCACTGCCCGGCACTTGACCGCAAATGCCATGCACCAATGTATCCTGCACCTCTTCAGGCGGTGCGATCAGGATATCGCAGGTCGACGTCCCCATCACGCGCACCAGTGAATAAGGCTCAATCCCGGCCCCAACGGCCCCCATATGGCAATCAAAGGCCCCGACCGCGACCGGAATATCCGCATCCAGCCCCAGCCGTCCGGCCCATTCACTCGACAAGGTGCCCGCAGGCTGATCGCTCGTCACAGTGTCATGATAGAGCGGGCTAGGCAGATTACCCAGACATGGATCGAGCGCGGTCAAAAATTCCCGGCTTGGCAAACCACCAAATTCAGGATGCCAAAGCGCCTTGTGCCCAGCGGCACAGCGACTGCGGACAATCTTTGATGCATCATCTACCCCAGTCAGCACCGATGGCACCCAATCACACAATTCAACCCAGCTGGCTGCAGCCTGAAAGACTTCCGGGTTGCGCCGACCGACATTGAGGATCTTGGCCCAATACCATTCAGAGGAATATATTCCGCCAACATATTTGGTATAATCAGGAAACTTGTCGGAATGGCAAAGCTTGTTGATTTCCTCGGCTTCAGCAACCGATGTGTGATCCTTCCACAGAATGCACATCGCATCCGGATCTGTCGCAAAACCATCCTGGAGCGCCAACGCGGTGGCATCTGCCGTCACAGGCATAGGCGACGAGCCCGTCGTATCCACCCCGATGCCAATAATTTTCGGCTTGCCCGGCGCCATCGACAGAAGAGCGTCTCGGACCGCTGCGGTCATAGCTTCCAGATAGTCTGCCGGATGCTGACGGAATTGCTGTCGTGTCGGCTCGCAAAAGCGCCCTTCGGCCCATCGCGGATAGGCTGCCACGGCGGCGGCAAGCTCATCGCCGCCCTCAACATTGACAATCACTGCCCGGACACTGTCCGAGCCAAAATCCAAACCCAAGACACAGGTCTGCTGTTCAACGGCCATGCCGATTTCCTCCCATCGGTCGGTCGAAAGCCTCGCACCAGCATCCAAGCGTTATGGATGATTCTACTCAAAATCTTTCGACACTCTTCTTTTCAAAGCGCTCGTTTCAGTCTAGAATATGGACTATACTGATGTCTTCCCATACAGCAAAGCGCTAGAGATATGGACGATCATTCTAAATTTGATCCCAGTGAAGACCCCCAAGTTCAAGGCCTGTTCAAAAAACTTGCCTATGATACCGCCCCCAAAGCGGCTGATGAAGAGGTCGCGCCGCTTTTTCCGGGCTTTCAATTCGACGTCAAGCTCGTGGCTGGCATTACCCCGGTTGAACGCGGCGGACCACTGGATTTCTATATCGACCGCCCAAACGGCATGCGCGGCTGGATCATCAATCTCACGGTCGACGGGGTTGGACGGGTTTTTGATGGCCCCAATTCCTTCACGGTTGAACCCGGGGATCTGTTACTGTTTCCCCCTGAGGCGCGGCATTTCTATGGCCGGGATTTTGACGCCGACAAATGGTGGCATCGATGGATTTATTTCCAGCCGCGCGCCTTCTGGAAACCATGGCTAGACTGGCACCAGGTCGTCGATAACGTCCACATTCTTCGCAAACGCGACGAATCCAAAACCAGCGAGCTGTTTCGCCTCTTTGTCGAAGTGGAAAAATGGGCCAAGTCACCCGACGGCCTGTCAGTAGATCTGGCCTTCAACCGACTGGAACATATTCTGCTGCAATGCGCCCGGATGACCCGCTCATCGAATATGGAAACCCCGACCCTTGATGACCGTGTTCTGGCGGCCTGTTCGCTGATTTCCGCCAATCTCGACAAACCCCTGTCGGTCAAGGACATTGCCAGCCATGTCTGCCTGTCCCCCTCTCGCCTGTCTCATCTCTTCCGCAAATATATCGGCACCGGGGTGGTGCAATGGCGCGACGGGCAGCGGGTACAATATGCGATGCAAATCCTGCGGGTGACCAATGTGCCGATCAAATCCCTGTCCCAGATGGTCGGCTATGAAGACCCGCTATATTTCAGCCGGGTTTTCCGTCGCCATACAGGCATGAGCCCTCGCACATTCCGCGATAAGAGCCTGCACAGCATCTCCAGCAATGGCACCATCTCGCCTCTGCCCGGTGACGCCATCGTACAATTGCCTCTGCGCACGGACTGAGCGCACCTCCCCTTTTTGCGCGCAATAAAAGGTCCATCAAAATACCTCACCCCAAAAAAATGCCCCCGAAGGATATGATCCTTCGGGGGTCATGTTCATCCATGGAGCCAAGAGGTGGACCATGTCAGCAGGGAAACTGTCCACGGCGGACGTGTCCCTCACTCAGGCAACACACCAAAGAATTGCCTCTGGCGCAGCGGACTTAGGCCCGGAATCCTTTGGAAAGATGCCAATAAACGTCATTCATCCGCAAATCCTGCTTGAAGCGCGACACTTCGGTATCTTCATCGATCAACGCCATTTCTATCCCGGCAATCGTGGCAAAATCATCGAGCATTTCCGGCGTCACATCATAGCTGTAAGCCGTGTGGTGCGAGCCACCTGCCAAAATCCATGAGGTGCAGGCGGTTTTAAAGTCAGGCGCACATTCCCAGACCGCGCGGGCAACCGGCAAATTCGGCAAATCCGGATGGTCTACTGCCTTCACCTTGTTGACGATCAGCCGGAAGCGTGTTCCCAGATCAACGACACAGGCATTGAGCGCACTCCCCTTGCGTGCATTGAAGACCAGCCGCACCGGATCGGCCTTGCCGCCAATACCAAGCGGATGAATTTCCAATTGCGGCTTGTCGACGGCAATTGTCGGGCAAATTTCCAGCATATGGGCACCAAGCACCTTCTCGGCGCCGGGCTTGAGGTCATAGGTATAATCTTCCATGAAGGAAGTCGCCCCGGTCAGTCCATGGCCCATCACCTTCATCGCACGAACGAGAGCGGGTGTTTTCCAGTCCCCTTCCCCTGCAAAGCCGTAGCCCTTGGCCATCAGCCGCTGCGGCGCAAGACCGGGCAGTTGGTCAAGTCCATGCAGATCCTGGAAGGTATGACAAAAGCCGGTATAGCCACCCTCGGTAAGGAAAGCTTCCATGCCCAATTCCTGACGTGCTGCATCGAGCAGGGAAGCGCGCTTTTCGCCCCCCGCCTGCAAGGCAGGCACCAGATCATAAAGCGTTTCATATTCGGCAACCAGCGCCTCGACATCCGCCTGCGAAATATCGGCCATCCGGTCGACCAAGTCGCCAACGCCCCATCCATCGACCGCGAAGCCGAAGGCCATTTCCGCGCCGACCTTGTCCCCTTCGGTGACGGCAACATCACGCATATTGTCACCAAAACGGCAGAAACGAGCGCCCTGCCAATCGTGCCAAGCCCGTGCCGCACGCATCCAGCTGTCGATCCGCTCCTGCACATCTGACTCTGACCAGTGGCCCACCACCACCTTGCGGCTAAGGCCCAGACGTGAATGCATGAAGCCCGCTTCCCGGTCGCCATGGGCTGCCTGATGCAGGTTCATATAGTCCATATCGATGCTGTCCCACGGCAAGTCTGCATTGAGCTGGGTGTGCAAATGCAGCACCGGCTTGGTCAGTTGGGACAGGCCGCGGATCCACATTTTGGCAGGCGAGAAAGTATGCATCCAAAGAATGACACCACCGCAGGTCGGATCGGCAGAGGCCCGCCGGCACATATCGGTGATTTCATCAGACGTGGTGCCAACGCCGGCAAATTCAATCGGCAGAACCAGACGTCCGTCCTTGCTGAGCCCATCAACAACCGTGCGGGCATTCTGGGCAACTTCCCCCAAGGCTTCCGCGCCATACAGATGCTGCGATCCGCAAATGAACCAGAATTTCAATTCTTTAAGTGCAATCATTTTCCTGCCTCTTCATTTTCTGTTTGTTACTGTCTCCAAAGAACAGAGGCAGAGCCCACCTGTCCTCACCGCCGATTGGCCCCGACCCAAGACGGCCTTGACCCCCGACAGCCCTCACCGTAGAGAAAGCCTGTTCTATTTCTGGCCATACCAGGCATTCTTGCCGTGCTTGCGCTGATAATGATAATCGAGGACATAATCCTCCAATGGCTGCAATGGGTTGGAAATGGTCGCCGAGATGGTCGCCATATGGGCGATTTCCTCAAGGATCACCGCATTGCGCACGGACTCGGCCGCATCACACCCCCAGGCAAAGGGACCGTGCCCTGCCAACAGAACCATTGGCACCGCAACCGGATCCAAGCCTTCAAAGCGCCGCACGATCGCATCACCCGTTGCGCTCTCATAGTCCCGCTCGACCTCTTGAGGACTAAGCGGAGCCGTGCACGGAACGGGACCGGCACAATAATCAGCCTGTGTCGTACCAAGACAGGGGATCGGACGGCGCGCCTGCGCCCACGCGACCGCGTGCCGGGAATGCGTATGACTAACGCCACCAATCTTGGGGAAAGCCTTGTAAAGCACCGTATGGGTACGGGTATCCGAAGAGGGGTTCTTGTCGCCCCAGACAACCTTGTTATCGAGATCGACCACGACCATATCGTCAGCCGTCATCACCTCATAGGGCACACCCGATGGCTTGATCACCACCAATCCTGCCTCCCGGTCGATACCGGAAACATTGCCCCATGTATAAAGCACCACGCCCCGTCGATTAAGCTCGATATTGGCTTCAAAAACCTGTTGTCGCAGTTCAGGCAACATGGGCAACCTCCTTGTCATCAACGCACCAACGAAAGCCCGACAGGCCCCGCTCCGGCGGATATCCCTCAAGCGCCCTCAAAGCCAAAAGCCAGCCTTTTGTCGGGACGCACTCCTCTTGCGAAATTCTGGGCTGAAGCCCGCTTGACCGCTAGAGGCTATACCGCCAATTATATGGATTATCCTGCCGTTCAAATTTCAGCCTGGAATGGATAATTTTCAAAAGCCCTTAACTGCCCTTGACCCATCAGCGATATGGCCTTTTCGCTTGCTGCTGCAGCAAGGAAAAAGGGCAAGCCATCGGCCTGCCCTTTTCAGTGTCAGTTCCAGCTCGATGTAAACTTAAGATCAAGAAGGGCCTGTATAGGACAGCCCATCACTGAGCTTTGTTTTTGTTATAGACATCGAAGATCACCGCTGCGAGCAGCACCAGCCCCTTGATGACTTGCTGGTAATCGATACCGATCGACATGATCGACATGCCGTTATTCATCACGCCCATCAGGAAGGCGCCGATGATCGCCCCGGTGACGGTGCCGACACCACCCGACAGAGAAGCCCCACCGACCACAACAGCCGCAATCACATCAAGTTCGAAAGTGAACCCGGCTTTCGGGGTTGCGGTATTGAGGCGCGCGGCAAAGACCAGCCCGGCAAAGGCTGACAACAAGCCCATATTGGCAAAGGCCAGGAAGGTCAGTCGTTCGGTCTTGACCCCGGACAGCTTGGCCGCTTTTTCATTGCCGCCGAGCGCATAGATCCGACGGCCGATGGTCGTCCGCGACGTTACAAAGGTATATATTCCCATCAAGACTGCCATCACGATCAGCACATTGGGATAACCCTTATAGCCTGCCATCAGATAGGACAGATAGGAAATCGCAAAGACGATCAGACCGTTCTTGACCACGAAGAAGGAGAAAGGCTCGGCAACCGTGCCATGCTTGCGTTGCTGGTTGCGGGCTTTGATATTGGCATAAAGCAGAGCCGCGCTGACCGCCAGACCAAGGACAATGGTCAGAATATGCGGACGACCAGACCCGAACGGATCGGGAATAAAGCCAGAGCTCAGCTTCTGAAAAGCAACCGGGAATGGCCCGATGGACTGTCCTTCAAGCAAAGCCAATGTAAGACCACGAAAGACCAGCATGCCAGCCAAAGTCACGATAAAGGCCGGGATTTTATAATAGGCGACCCAGAAGCCCTGCAAGCAGCCAATCGCGCCGCCAACCGCCAGACAAACCACGATGGTCACGGCGGCATTGATCTCATAATTGACGATCATCACGGCCGCCAGCGCGCCGATGAAACCAACCACCGAGCCGACCGACAGGTCGATATGACCCGCCACGATGATCAGCAGCATGCCGATGGCCATGATAACAACATAGGAGTTTTGCAGGATCAGGTTGGTCAGATTGAGCGGTCGCATGAGAATGCCACCTGTCATGACCTGGAAAAAGACCATCACGACGACCAATGCCAACAACAAACCATATTCGCGCATGTTGGCCTTGAAATATTTACCGATTCCACTGCTTTCGCTTTCAGAAGGCTCTGGCGATCCAGTGGCGGGTTTTGCCATTTTACTCATTGTCTCACCCACTATTCCTGTGTCTTGATGATCATCCGCATGATCTTTTCCTGGCTCGCCTCTGCGGCAGGCAATTCACCCACCATGCGGCCCTCATTCATGACGTAAATCCGGTCGCACATACCCAACAACTCAGGCATTTCTGATGAGATGAAGATGATACCCTTCCCCTCTTCAGCCAGTTGATTGATGATGGTGTAGATTTCGAACTTGGCATTGACGTCGATACCGCGGGTCGGCTCGTCGAGGATCAGTACATCCGGCTGGGAAAACAGCCATTTGCTGAGCACCACCTTCTGCTGGTTGCCGCCCGACAGATTGACGACATTCTGTTGCAAATCCTTGCAGCGAATATTCAGCTTCTTGCGATAGTCCGCCCCGACCTGTGTTTCTTTGTTCTCGTCCAGCACCATACCGCTAGACACCTCATCAAGGTTTGCCAGGGTGATATTGGTACGAATGGAATTTTCCAGCACCAGACCATATTGCTTGCGGTCTTCGGTCACATAGGCAACGCCCTGCTCCACCGCCTTGTCGATGGTGCTCAGATCAGCCGGCTGTCCGCGCAAACTGACATCGCCCCGGATATTCTTGCCATAAGAGCGACCAAACAGGCTCATCGCCAATTCTGTCCGACCAGCCCCCATCAATCCGGCAATGCCGACAATCTCGCCCGCCTTCACATTGAGCGAAACATCCTTGATGAAGTGATAGTCGGCCCGGATCTGATGATCGACATTCCAGTCTTTCACTTCCAGCAGGGTCTCGCCAATCATCGCGTCACGCTGCGGGAAGCGATTGGTCAAGGAACGACCAACCATGTCGCGGATGATGGCATTTTCCATTTCTTCGGACTTGTCACAATCAAGGGTGCTGACAGTCTGGCCATCGCGCAAAACGGTGATCTTGTCAGCCACTTTCACCACTTCATTCAGCTTGTGCGAAATCAGGATCGAAGCGATTCCCTGCCGCTTGAACTCCAGCAGCAGTTCCAGCAACGCATCCGAGTCGCTTTCATTCAGCGATGATGTCGGCTCATCCAGAATGAGCAATTTAACCTGCTTTGACAAAGCCTTGGCGATTTCCACCAACTGCTGTTTGCCCACACCGAGGTTGGCAATCAACGAACCGGTTGGCTCATCCAGTCCAACTTTTTTGAGCAATTCGGCAGAGCGCATATGCGCTGTCGGCCAATCGATGATGCCATATTTGGCAGGCTCATTGCCCAGAAAGATGTTTTCCGCAATCGACAGCAGCGGCACCAATGCCAGCTCCTGATGGATGATGATGATGCCTTTTTCTTCGCTGTCGACAATATCGTTAAACTGCTGGACCTCGCCGCGATAAACAATATCGCCTTCGTAGGATCCATAAGGATAGACGCCGCTCAGCACCTTCATCAGGGTGGATTTCCCAGCCCCGTTTTCGCCAACGAGGGCATGGATTTCCGCTTCCGACACGCTCAAATTGACATCGCTCAGAGCCTTCACACCAGGGAAGGTCTTGGTAATGTCACGCATTTCCAGAATGGTAGTCATAATCAGCCTCTGGGAGACAGTTCTGGTTTGAAAAATACCGCTTCTAAGCGGCGCGGGTGATCGGTGACGAACAAGCCGCCACCGATCCCTCGGGAGGATCTATTTGATCTGATCCATTGTGTAGTAGCCGGAGCCAATCAGGATTTCTTCCCAGTTGCTACGGTTCACATCGACAGGTTTCAGCAGGTAGGAAGGAACAACTTTCACACCATTGTCGTAGGTTTTGGTGTCGTTGATTTCCGGCTCGCCACCTTTGAGCAGAGCTTCAACCATGCCAACGGTCACACGGGCCAATTCACGGGTATCCTTGAAGACGGTCGAATATTGCTCATTTGCCAACATGGATTTGATGGATGGAATTTCTGCATCCTGACCAGTGACGATCGGCATTTTCATGTCGCCGGAGCCATAGCCAACGCCTTTGAGCGAAGACAGGATACCGATGGACAGGCCGTCATAAGGAGACAGCACGCCGTCGATACGTTTGTCGGTGTAGAAAGCGGAAAGCAGGTTGTCCATACGGGCCTGAGCCACGGAACCATCCCAACGCAGTGTGCCGACTTTATCCATGCCAAACTGACCGGACTGCACAACCAGTTTGCCTTCGTCGATCAGCGGCTGCAACACCGACATGGCACCATTATAGAAGAAGTAAGCGTTGTTATCGTCTGGGGAACCACCGAACAATTCGATATTCAGCGGACCTTTGGCATTGGCAACATCCAGACCTTCAACCAGCGAAGATGCCTGCAGGACGCCAACCTGGAAGTTGTCGAACGTGGCATAGTAGTCAACATTGCCGGAATCACGGATCAGGCGATCATAGGCGATGACCTTGATACCGGATTCAGCGGCCAGATCGAGAGCAGCCGACAATGTCGTGCCATCGATAGCAGCAATCACAAGCGCGTCGACCCCTTTCAAGATCATGGTTTCAACCTGACGCAGCTGGTTGGCAATATCGTCTTCAGCATATTGCAGGTCAGTTTTGTAACCAGCCTCTTCAAACTGCTTGACCATTGACTGGCCATCAGAAATCCAACGCGATGAAGACTGGGTTGGCATTGCGATACCGACAAAGCCGTCTGCGGCAATAGTTGACCCACTGGACAGAGACAATCCTGCTGCCAAGGCCATAGCACCGACGCTCAAGCTTTTAAGAAACTTTGCAAATCCCATTCTGAGATCCTCCCAAGGAAACGCACCCCAAAGGGCTGTCATAATTTCGCTCCACCGGATGATCCGGCAAAGCTGCGAGAATTGGAAAGAGAAAAGCTGTACGATTAACGCGACAAAGATCGTCCAGAAAATGCGTCCACCGCATAATCCGTCAAACCGCATGGCTGTACGCCACCCGGACACAACTATCAAAAAATCGCTTAAATCTCCCGTTTTGGACTTTGTATCCTGACAAAAGCCCAACTTCTCCCTATATCCTCCATCTGCCATTGTGCGGCAATGGCGGTAGGAAGGAAGAAATCATACGGTCAAAAACATGGATGATTTTGCTTTTCTCGCACTTTCCATGAAGAAAGGCTGCCTCACCCGCAATGGCATACAGCCATAAGGGCGAACGGGAATGCTGGCACCGTTCTGCGCAAATACCCAATCAAAATCAAGCAGGAAACATGGATGAAAGTGGGACCTGAACCGCACCGGCAGGCCCACAAAGCCTTATTGCACAGTGTCTTTGGCCCGCAAAATGATCCGTCGCATGGCGTCTTCCGCCTCTTCAGGCTGACTTGAACGGATCGCTTTGAGCAAGGTGCCATAATCATCAAGGCCATCAAGCTGCACCTTGGAGGGCTGACCTGATATCAAGGGATCGCGGGTTTCGCTGCGCAGATAAATAGAAAAGAGTGCGGTTTGCACCATATCGCCGAGCGAGGACAGGAAGCGGTTACCCGACAGATCCAAAATGGCTGTATGAAAGGCAACATTGGCCCGCGCAAAACCAAGGGGATCTTGGGCAACAAACATTTTCTCGGCAAGGCGGGTCAAATGCAGATTTTCAATATCATCTGCCCGCCCGGCCACATGGCCAGCGGCCGCAGGCTCCAGGATGAGCCTGATTTCGAACAATTCCTCAAGGAACGGTCCGGGCTTGCGCAGGGAGGCATGCCAACGCAACACATCGGGATCGAACATCGACCAGTCGGCCGCAGGGCGCACCCTTGTCCCTACCTTGGCTTTTGACTGCAGCAATCCCTTGCCGACCAGCGTCTTTTTTGCTTCCCGAATGACGGTGCGGGAGACACCAAACATTTCTTCCAAGTCCGGATCGAGCGGGATCATCGTTCCCTCGGCATAATCGCCGCAGACGATAGCAGTTCCTAGCTGGTCAACAACCTTGCTAGTGTTGCTGAAGGCCTGTTGAGGGGTACCGGCAGCGGAGGCAAAATTCATGATCAGGTCGCGAATTTTGTTGCCGGTCGTTTTCGCACTGTCGTTGCCCAACCCAAGCCTTTCTGCAACATGATGAAGGTGAAGAGCAGAATGCCGATCACGATTTTGGTCCACCAACTCGACAAGGTGCCGTCGAAGACGATGTAGGTCTGAATCAGGCCCATGATCAGAATACCAAAGAATGTCCCGGCGACAAATCCGGTTCCACCACTCAACAACGTACCACCAATCACCACCGCCGCGATGGCGTCGAGTTCAACCCCGACGGTCGCAAGAGAGTAGCCTGCAGACGTATAAAGCGAATAGACAATCCCCGCAAGACCGGCCAGACCGCCGGAAACCGCATAAATCTGGATTGTTGTTCGGGCAATCGGCACGCCCATCAATTGCGCAGTTTGCTGGCCGCCACCCAAGGCATAGACATTTTTGCCAAATCGGGTCCGGTGCAACACCATCATCGCACCGATGAAGACCAGCAGCATCAGCCCCCCAATCAACCGGAAGCGACCACCGCCTGGTGCTTTCCAATAGACCGACTGCAGCACATCGTAAAATTCGTGGGTAATAGGAACAGAATCCGTGGAGAGGACATACGCCATGCCGCGCATCAGGAACATCCCCGCCAACGTGACAATAAAGGGCGGCATCTCAAGAAAATGCACAATCGCCCCAATCGCTGCCCCAAAGGCGATGGTGATGGACAGCACCAAGGCAAAGGCAGCCAGCGGGTGAATCGATGTCTCGCGCAGAATGACCGCAAGAAACACCCCGGTGAAGGCAATCACCGAGCCAACCGAGAGGTCAATCCCGCCCGACAGGATAACAAAGGTCATCCCGACAGCCGTGATGCCAAGAAAGGCATTATCTGTCAGCAGATTGGAAACGACCCGGGTGGACAGCATGTTGGGATACTGCCAGATGCACAGGAGATAGGCGAGAAAGAAGGTCGCAATCGTCATATAGAGAGGGAATCGGGGCGACTTGATCATGACAGACTTTCCTTTGCACTGGAATTGACGTGCCGGTTTGCATCCTCCGGCGCATTGCTATCATCGGACGCACGGAACAAATAGATGGCATGGCGCACAGCGGGCGACTGGATGAACAGGATGGCAATGATCAGGAAAGCCTTGATCACCAGATTGAATTCAGGCGGCATGCCGGACAGCAGAATGACCGAATTGACCGACTGAATGATCAGCGCTCCAAGCAGGGACGCAACAATCGAAAAGCGCCCACCAAGCAGCGAATTGCCACCGATCACCACAGCCAGAATGGCATCAAGTTCCATCCATAGCCCGGCATTGTTGGCATCAGCCCCCTTGATATCGGCAGCCACCACCACACCGGCCAACGCCGCGCAGAAACCGGACACCAGATAAACAGCAAGCAACAGAACCCGGCTATTGATCCCGGCAAGACGCGACGAGGTTTCATTGATGCCGATTGCTTCGATCAACATGCCAAGCGCGGTTTTGCGCACCGCAAAGGTGACAAAGGCACCAATGAACAACCAAATCAGGATCGGTGTTGGCACCCCAAGCACGGTGCCAGATCCCAAATGAATAAGCCCGGGGTCATTGAAGGTCAGAATGGTCCCTTCGGTAATCAGCTGGGCAATCCCACGTCCAGCGACCATCAGAACGAGCGTCGCAACAATTGGCTGGATCTTGAAGAATGACACCAAAACGCCGTTCCACAGCCCGCACATCAGCCCCGCAATCAATGCGGCCAGCAAAGCCACCGACCAGGGAGCCCCGCCGGCAACCACCGAGGCGGCAACCGCCCCAGCGATTGCCATCACTGCCCCCACGGAAAGATCAATGCCGCGCGTGGCGATAACCAGGGTCATCCCGACGGCCAACATGGCAACTGGCGCGCCCCTGTTCATCACATCCACCAGATTGCCAAACAGGCGACCATTCTGGAATTCGATAGTAAAGAAGCCCGGAAAAACGATGAAATTGAGCAGCAACACAGCGCCCAAAATGATCAATTGCGGTGCAATCCGCTTTAGGCTCTCGATGATCATTCTGCCGCCTCCTCTGCTGCGATGGAATTGACAATGGCTCCGATGGAAATGTCTTCGCCACTCAATTCCTTGACCTGATGACGATCTCTGAGCACCATGATGCGCGTCGAATAGGCGATCAGCTCTTCCAGCTCGGACGAGGCCACAATCAGCGCCATGCCCTGCTCCTGCAAGGACTGGATCAGCTCGATAATTTCCGCGTGAGCCCCCACATCGATGCCGCGCGTCGGCTCATCAAGAATGAGAATATCAGGCTCCGTCGCCAGCCAGCGGGCCAACAGGGCCTTTTGCTGATTGCCACCAGAGAGAAGCCGGATCGGCATATCAAGACTGGCAAGCCGGATATCGAGCTTCTTGACATAATCCTGCGCGATTTCCTCGGCCTTGGCGCGCGTGATCGGCCGGGTCCAGCCTCGGCGGGCCTGCAGCGAGAGGATAATATTCTCCCGCACGGACAGATCACCAACCACGCCATCTGTTTTCCGGTCTTCGGGGCAAAGGCCAAATCCAAGTGCAATGGTAGCCCGCGGGCTATCCAGCCGCACTTTTTTACCCCGCAACCGGGCCTGCCCCTGATCGGCAGCCACAACGCCAAAAATTACATGGGCGGTTTCGCTCCGCCCCGAACCGAGCAAACCGGCAAGCCCGATCACTTCTCCCTCATGCAGGGTCAGATCAAATGGCTCGATGGTGCCGCGGCGACCATATTTTTCCAACTCCAGCAGAGGCTCACCCACCTTTGAACTGGTGCGCTCACGCTTGACGCTTTCAAGCTGGCGCCCCAACATCAACGTGACGATTTCCGTCCGCGTGACATCTTTCAAGATCCGGGTGCCCACCACCCGTCCGTTGCGCAGCACAGTTGCCCTGTCGGAAATTTCAAACACCTGATCAAGGAAATGGGTAATGAAGACAACGGCCAGCCCGCGCGCGGTCAATTTTCGGATGACGGAGAAGAGAAGTTCAATTTCCTCGCGGTCAAGACTGGCTGTCGGTTCATCCAGAATAAGCACCTTGCCCGCCAGCTCCACAGCCCGGGCAATCGCCACCACTTGCTGGATGGCAATCGAATAGCTCGACAGAAGCTGGGAAGGGTCGATATCAAGACCGAATTCCAGGAGGATTTCCTGCGACCGCCGGGTCATGGTCTTGTGGTCCAGCATGCCATAGCGCATTGGCTGCCAGCCGAGAAACAGATTTTCAGCCACCGTCAGATTGGGCAGCAGATTGACTTCCTGATAGACCGTGCCGATCCCCAACACCAGACTGCCTTGTGGATCGCGCGGATTGATCTCCTGTCCGTCGAGCACAATCAGACCAGCATCCCGTTTATAGGCACCGGTCAGGCATTTGATGAGCGTGGATTTCCCCGCACCATTTTCTCCCAGAAGGGCATGCACTTCACCCGGATACAGAGAGAGGGCCACATCGTCCAGCGCCACCGCGCCGGGGAAATATTTGCAAATACCGGTCGCTTTGAGAACCGGCTGGATATCGTTCGGCATGACTTGATCCTGACAAGAGACATCTGCTGATAAAAATCTGGCGGCAGATGGAATCCATCCGCCGCCACAATCCGTCAAACATCAGTAACCAAGGCTCTTTTTGGACTCATAGATGGCTTTGTTGTCATCTTTCAGCGTGTAGAGCTTGGATTCGGTCTGGATCCATTTTGGTGGCACCGAGCCGTCTTTCCAATAGGCTTCCAGCGCATCGAAGGCAGGACCAGCCATATTCGGGGTCAACTCGACCGTTGCGTTGGCTTCCCCGGCATCCATAGCCAGGTGAATGTCCGGCACGGAGTCGATCGAAACAACAAGAATATCCTTGCCAGGTTTGGCACCGGCTTCCTTGATTGCCTGAATGGCACCAACTGCCATGTCGTCGTTATGGGCATAAAGGGCACAAATATTGTCTGCACCTTCAGCCTTCAGGAAGCTTTCCATCACGACCTTGCCCTGTGCACGGGTGAAGTCGCCGGTCTGGCTGCGAACGATCTTCAGATTGTCAGCGCCAGCAATACCCTGCTCGAAGCCTTTTTTGCGATCGATGGCAGGGGACGAACCGGTGGTGCCCTGAAGCTCGACAATATTGCAGTCCTTGCCGTCAACTTCCTTCTTGAGCCATTCACCGGCAACCTTACCTTCATGAACCAGATCCGAGGTTACGGCAGTCATGTAAAGGTCTTTGTCGGCATCAACCGTACGGTCAAGCAACAGAACCGGAATTTCGGCATCCTTGGCTTCTTCAAGCACTTCGTCCCAGCCGGTAGCAACCACAGGCGCAACGAGGATCGCATCCACCCCTTGGGCGATGAAACCACGAATGGCTTTGATCTGGTTTTCCTGCTTCTGCTGGGCGTCGGCAAATTTCAAGTTGATACCGCGCTCTTCAGCCTGCTGTTTCGTGACGGTGGTTTCCGCAGCGCGCCAGCCGGATTCTGACCCGATCTGAGAAAAGCCGACGGTTTTGCCCGCTGCCATAGCAGTGAGCGGCACCAGAGTGAGGGCACTGGCGAGTAGGATTGAGCTGAGTTTCATGATTACCTCCCTATGAAACATGTCTCCCACCACCCATCAAGTATTACTTATTAAAGATCGTAAATGGATGATGCTGCTGCATATATGGTAAAAGCTCGTATCAGACACCAAAAGGAAGACGAGCCTAAGAATTTTTTCCTATTTATCCCAAATCACTGCATTGCCACCTCAGGCAAACCCCAATGCAACAGGAAAGGGTGCAAAAACGGTGCAAAAGACATCATGCTAATTGCCAGCAAACAGGAAACGTGATCGGGCAGCTATTCCAGCTCAGATTGTAGCACATCCTTCCAAGTCTGACATCTAAGCCAATAGCAACATGGATGAAGATGCAATCATAGCATTGCCTCAAAAAGTCACAAAGAGGACATAAGCGCCTAGATTTGGCGATGGTGCAGATGATCGGCGAACGCATCAGAAGAGAGATCGCCAACGAGGTGTCCATCACGCAACTCCAGCAAGCGATCACAGAAATGGCGGGCCAGTGCAACATCGTGCGAGATGAACAGAAAAGCCATCCTGAACTCCGCCCGCAAAGCCGCCATCACATCCATCACCTCAATCCGGATAGCGGGATCCAGCATCGAGGTCGGCTCGTCCGCAATGATCAGGGAGGGGCGCAGAATGATAGCCCGTGCCAGAGCAACCCGCTGCCGTTGCCCGCCGGACAGACAAACCGGATGCCGCGACAAAAAGCCCGGATCCGTCGGCAGGCGCACCATTTCCAGCGCCTCGCAAATCTGCGCCCGATGATCTCGCCACGCTCCGCCTTGGGCTATCTGCAACGGCTCGGCCACCAAATCAGCAATCCGCAGACGATTATTCAGGCTCTGATAAGGATCCTGGAACACCATATGCACGCGCTGCCGCATCAAGCACACGTCCACCGGCGACATGTCATCCCAACTCTTGCCACCCAATCGTACGGACCCGGCATCGGGCCGCAGCATTCCAACCAGAAGCCGCGCAAGAGTGGTCTTTCCCTCGCCAGAGCCACCAACCAAGCCGACGGCGTCCCCGACATCAAGAGTGAAGGAGACATCTTGGAGCACATTGACCCTGCCCCCTTGTCGATTGCCCCAAAGAGCAGGCACTGAGACTGTAAAATGCTTGGAAAGATGGCTGCACATCAGGAAGGGAGCCTCGGCTCCAACCTCCGATCCCTTTTTGGGGCTAGGCCATCGGCGTGGCTCGTCAATCGCGGGCATCGCCTCCATCAGAGCCTTGAATGGCAGGTGAGCAGGCTTACCCGCCACCTCGACCATTTCTCTTTGCTCCATCATCACCACACGGTCGCAATGGCGCGCAACAAGCCGCACATTGTGACTGATCAGCAGCATGGTCAGCCCCATGTCATCACGCAACCCAAGCAGCAAAGCCATCAGATCTTGCTGCACCAGCATATCAAGACCGGAAGTCGGCTCATCGGCAATCAACAGCTCTGGTTCACTGCAAAGCGCGATGGCAATCACCGCCCGTTGCCGCATGCCGCCCGAGAGGACATGCGGATAGCAGGACAGATGCGCAGGGTTAAGGCCCACTTTCTCCATCCACTCCTTGGCAAGAGAAAGACGCGCCACCCGCGACAATCTCTTGCCTGCCAATCGCTCCATCACCTGCTCACCGATGGTCAGAACCGGATTGAGCGCATTCATCGCATTTTGCGGGATCAAGGCGATCTTCTCGCGCCGAATGTCTCGCATCTCCGGGCCCGGCAAAGCCAGCAGATCCGCACCGTCAAACAGAATAGAGCCAGACCGGATGTCCACGGACGCGCGCAACAATCCAAGGATCGCTAAAGCCAGTGTGCTTTTGCCAGAGCCGGAGGCCCCGACCAATCCCACCAACTCGCCCCGCCGGATCGACAGGCATACATCCTTGATTGCAACCAGATCTCCACCCTCCATGAGATAGGCGATCTCAAGCCCGTCAATTGCGAGCAAAGCCTCGTCTTCGCCATGAGATGCTGTCCGGGGACCATTCCTTCGCCTCTTGGCTCCATTGAGGGGACCGCGCGCGCTCAACGCGCCATCAAAGCCATAACCGATGAACGCAAGCGCCAGTATCACCGTCGCAATGGCAAGCCCCGGTGGCAGGATCCAATAGACCCATGCGCCGGTCAAAAAAGCGGCGCGGCCATTGGCATGAAACAGCATCGTCCCCCAACTGGTCGACAGTGGGTCCCCAAGGCCAAGGAAGCCGAGCGCCGCTTCCACCAAAATGGCCTGATGCGCCACGCGAACAAATTGCGGCACGATCAAAGGCGCCAGCTCTGGCAGGATATGGCGCAAACTGACGAACCGGCCGGACGCCCCCATGGTGCGCGAGGCCTCCACAAACGTCGCCGCCTTGATCGACAGGATCTGCGCGCGCATTTCCCGCAAGGGCTGCGCCCACATAACGAGGGTGATCACCAAAATCTGCGTCCCGATTGACGCGCCGAAATAGACCCCGAGCACGATGACCAGTGGCAGAAAAGGAAGGGCCAGAGCGACATCCACCAACCGCATCAGCAGGCGGTCAACCCAGCTGCCTTTCTCCTCCCCCGCAGAGAGACCGGAAAGAAACGCCAAAAAGGTCGCAACCCCGACCGCCAATGACGCCACCGTGAGACCAACAAACAGCGACGTCCGCGCCCCAAACACAAGCTGCGAGAAAAGGTCTTGCCCGAAATCATCGCAACCAAGCCAATGGGCGCCATTTGGCGGTGCGAACGCCTCGCATACCTCTGCCTTTGGATCATAGGGCGCGAGCACTGGTGCAAAGAGTGCGCACAGCACCAGCGTCAGCAGCAAACCGACCCCCACCATTTGCACCTTGCCGGTCAGGACAAAGGCAGGCGCGATTATACGGGAGCGAGGCTTGAAGAAGGCAGGAAAGGACATCGCCATGGCCCTTATCCTTGCCGCCGGGTTCGTGGATCGATCAGTGGATAGAACAGATCCGCCAGCAAATTGGCGACAATCACGCTCAATGTCGCAAAGACAAAGATCCCCTGGAGCAACGGATAATCCCGCGCCATGACACTGCCGACCACCAGGCTTCCCAGCCCCGGATAGGCAAACACCCTTTCGATCACCAAAGCGCCACCGACCAGACTGCCAACGCCGACCATCACATGGGTGAAAAGCGGCAGAAGGGCATTTCGAAAGGCATGGCGCACCATGATCCGTCGGTCAGACAGCCCCTTGGCATGGGCAAACAGAATATAATCCTGCTCCAACACCCCCAGCATGGAGGAACGGGCGATCAGCAGAACCGACGCCATTTGCACCAACCCAAGCGCCAGAACGGGCAAGATCAGCCGTTTGCCAACGCCCAACAGCCAGTCAGACGTCCAGGGCACAGCCCCCAACGGATAAGCCCCAAAGGAAGGCAGCCAATGCAGAATTGTCGAAAACAGAATGATCAGCAGCATGGCGAGCCAGAAAGGGGGCAAAGAGCCAACAAACAGGCCCCCCGCCATGGTCACCAGATCAGCAAAAGTCCCGCGCCGCCAAGCAGCAAGCACCCCCAGCAAGGACCCAAGACTGACCGCAAAGACCAAGGCACCGCCCGTCAGCAAAAGCGTCCATGGCAGGCGGCTGATCACGATATCCCAAACCGGTTGCCCCAAATGAGTCGACAGACCAAAGTCACCGCGCAAGATGCCGGCCAGATAAAGTCCGAATTGCTCGGGCAAGGAGCGATCCAACCCAAACTCGGCCATCAGGCGCAAGCGGTCAGCCTCGCTGAGGAGGGCTAGGGTCTCCTCACCGAGCAAATAGTCAAGCGGATCTCCCGGAGCGAGTCGTGGCAGGGCAAAATTGATACCCAGCGCCACCAGCAACGTGAGCGTATAATGGAAGATCAGCCGACCATACCGTATCATGGCATCCCCCATCGCCCAGCCACCGGGTCATTCCGCCCGCTTGTCCAACTCATCCACCACCTGCGCCCGCGCGGGCCGTGGCAGGAACGAATATTTATGAAAAATGCCATAGCCCGACGATGAGGCATAATTGTCATAAGACTGCCAGCGATAGGCAAAATAGCCATCCGGGTACCAGAGCATCACCCGGCTCGGATAGGCATTCTGATAGGCCTGCAACTGGTGGGAGATCTTGAGCCGTTCCGCCCTGCTGTCTGCTTTCAGCCATTTTTTGAGGATTGCCTCTTTTTCTGCTTCCGGCACCAGCGCGCGCTTGTTGTCGCCTTTTGACAACAGGGCCAGCATGTCCTGATCCGCCAGCCCATGGGGCGTGATATCCATGATGCGGAAATCATAGTGCCCGGTTTTCCACGCCGCAGCCAATGAGGCCGGATCGACCGCCTCCAGATGCGCCCGAAGCCCCACCGCCGCCAATTGACCAATCACCATTTCGGACGCCCGCAACAGCAAGGGGCGGTTCGATGCCACCTTGATCTGCCAGTCAATCGGGCTGCCATCGGGCCGCTCGCGCCAGCCATCCCCATCGCGATCTATCAGACCATGCGCCGTCAAAATGTCGTCTGCCTTGGCCGGATCAAACCCCACGGACAGATCCGGACGGGTCCAGAAACTGTCAACATGAGGCCAGCCATGACTGCCGGATTTCCCCATCCCCAGCAGAATTCGGCGAACCATGGCGTCGGGATCAATCGCCAAGGCAATCGCCTTGCGCACCTCCCGATCATCAAAGGGCACACGCCCCAGATTGATATCAAGCCAGACGCCCCAAAGGCTCGGTGCCTTGGCAACCTCAATATCGGGATCGTCAGCCCATTGTTTGACCAGTTCTGGAGGCAGCGAACGGGCAGCCCCATCCAGCTCGCCGCTTTTCACGGCGGCAAACATGGCCTGAGGATCCTTGATCATGACAAGGATCAGTTCATCAACTTGCGGCTTGCCCTTCCAATAGGCCTCATTGGCTTGATAGCGATAATATTGATCCGCCTTATACTCGACCAGCTTGTAGGGCCCGGTGCCGATGGCCAGTCCGGTGAAGGCGCGGGGATTTTTCACTCCCTGCCATTGTTTTTTTTGCAAGATCGGCAGCTCAGCGGCGGTGACGAGATCGAAATTCGGCATCGGCATTTTCGACCGCACCTGCAATTTCAGCCGATCCAGCACCGTGATCTCTTCGAAACGCGGCAAGGCAGAGGCATGATGGGTCCATCGATTGATCGGACCTTTGCGATAATAATCAAAGGTGAAGGCCACATCTTGCGCCGTAAAGCTGCTCCCATCATGCCATTTGATCCCATCGCGAAGCGTGATCTCCCATGTCCGGGCATCATCACTCACCTGCCGGATATCACTTGCCAGCCAGCGCCCGGCCTCTCCCCCATAGGGAGACGGCTCATATAACTTGTCAAAAGCCAGCCAGAGCAGCCAGTCATTCCAGCTGTTACCGATTGAATAGGTGGTGATGTTGCCAGCGCTGTTCCAAATGCCGATTGTCAACCGTTTGGCCTGCTTGGGGCCTTGATGATCGGTTGCCGATACCATCGCTGCCGATGAATCGTGCCCAGAAGGACTTTCATCCGCCTGAGCGCGCCCGTTGGCGGTCCCAACGAACAAACAAAATGAAAGGGCTAGAATGAAGGTTTTTTGAAAAGACTGTGCCACGGCAGAATTCCAATGGTCAGACAGAGGGGAGAGCCACAATAGGCTTATAGATGCCCCAAAAAGATAGGCCCACCCATCAGCCCTCGCGTTGACAAGGATCACCCCAACCCAAACTTGTCACAAAAGACAACACCATTGCGAACAAAGCCCTGTCAGGCTTGCTTCGGTCAATCGGCCACCGCTGACCAGCCAGCCACCGTTAGCATGTGCATTCCTGTGGCTTTCGTGATGTTTGTCAAACATTTCTCCCACGCCTCTCTATAAGATCTCCAATCAAGATCTAACCCGACATCCAGCCGAGCTGATGCATCGTCGCTGTCAAAGCGGTCGGCAGGCGAAGCGAGGCAAGCGTATCGAGGACGAAAGAATGAAAATCATTTCGATTGCAGGTGGCTCTGCATCCGGCAAAAGCTCATTTGCCCGCAGACTGCAGAACAGGATCGGTACGGACCGGGCCAATCTCATTTGCGAGGATGATTATTATCTTGGCGCGGTCGAGGGGAATTTCGATCATATCGACACCAAAGACCATGATCTGCTGCTGACCCATATCAATGATCTCAAAGCCCACAACACCATCGAGATTCCAAGATATGACATGACGATCCACGACCGCTCCGAAGAAGTCGAGGTGATGACCCACAAGGATGTGCTGATTCTGGAGGGCACCCAGATCCTCTATCGAGACAAGCTGTCCCGACTGGCCGACTGCAAGGTTTATATTGATGCTCCCGATGATATCCGTCTGGCCCGCCGCATGGCCCGTGACATCATAGAACGCAAGCGCGACCCCGAAGATATCATCAATCAATATCTCGAGCAGGTGAAGCCGATGCATTACCGCTACACCTACCCTGCCAAGTATGTTGCTGACGTGATCATCAACAACGAATTCAGCATGTATAAAAATCCATCACGGCTGGATCGTTACATCGACCTCATTATCAATCGGGTTATGGGGCCCGAAGAAGTCGTTTGATAGCGGGTCAAAACACCCGATCAAATAAAACAACACTGTCTCAGATCCGGGACAAGAAAAAAGCCAGAAGCGGGTTGCCTTGCCATAAACAAAACTGCCTATTCATCGCTCAGCCCCGCCAGACCAAGATTAATATTTAATCACCGAACACATCCAAAAAATCAAAATAATGCTCAAAATTTAGGCGGGAAAGTAACAAAGTCTATTGGCCCTCAGGCCATCTAAAGCTTAACATCTTGAAATATAGGCACTTTAACAATATTTATAGTATGGCCCAGTTTTTGCTCCATTGGAAAGACAGGGTTAAGGCATGACTGATCCTTCAAGATCGGGTGAACCACAATTCAGCGATTTTCAGCTCTCGCAACGTCTTGGCACGTGCAAAAGCTGGTAATGATAAAGCGTTTGCGACAAAGAAACGCCATTCGCCCCTTGAAGCACAAGACCCATGGGTGTGAGAGCTGACCTCAGGATGGCCGGGCTCAGGCACAGGATTGCAAGGCAAGAGATTGCGTGGGCATGGCTACACGCGATTAAAGAGGGAAGGTGTATCGCGTGAGTAACTATGACCCCAAGACATTTTTCTGCGAAATGTCGAGCAACATGGAAGAACGCAGTCCCCAGTTGGAGAGCATCTGGCACCGCTTCGACCAAGCAGATTTCGATGATCTGACAAGCCGCGCCAAAGATGCCGATATGGAATTGTTCAATCTCGGCGTCACATTCACCGTCTACAGCGACAAGGATGTCATTGACCGGGTGTTGCCCTTCGACATTATCCCCCGCATCATAACGGCTGGCGAGTGGGACATCATTGATCGCGGCGTCATCCAGCGTGTGTCAGCCATCAACGCCTTCCTGCATGACATCTACCACGATCAGCATATCCTCAACGACGGCACCGTGCCGCGGGATCTGGTGATGGGCAATGCCAATTTCCGCGACGTGATGGTCGGCTTTGAGCCCGCAGCCGGGGTCTATACTCACATTGCCGGCACAGACATCATCCGCGATGATGAAGGCAAATTTCTGGTCCTTGAAGACAATGTCCGCTCTCCGTCCGGCGTCTCTTACGTGGTGGAAAATCGCCATCTGATGGAACGCTCCTTCCCGGATCTGTTGGCGGACCTGAGATTGCGCAGAGTATCCGATTATGGTCGCACCCTGTTTGAAAAGCTTGCTGATACAGTGCCCTCGGGGGCAGCGGACAAGGACAATCCACAAATCGTCGTCATGTCTCCGGGCATGTTCAACTCGGCCTATTTCGAGCATATTTTCCTTGCCCGTGAAATGGGTGTGCCGGTGGTTGAGGGCAGCGATCTTTTCTGCGACGACGACCGGGTCTTTATGAAGACCATTGCCGGGCCTAAGCGTGTTGACGTCATCTATCGCCGCATTGATGATGCCTTCCTTGATCCTGACGCCTTCCGCCCGGATTCAATGCTCGGCGTCAAAGGCCTGATCAATGCCATGCTCAAAGGCAATGTCACCATCGCCAATGCCATTGGCACTGGCGTCGCAGACGACAAGGCGGTCTATGCCTATATGCCGCGCATCATCAAATACTATCTCGATCAGGACCCGATCCTTGACAATGTGGAAACCCACATTTGCCGCGAAAAAGACGCCCTGCAATATACCCTTGATCACATGGATGAACTGGTGGTCAAGCCGGTGGGAGAAAGCGGCGGCTATGGCATCACCATCGGTCCGAAAGCGTCCAGAGAAGAGTTGGAGAAAGCCCGCGAGACGCTGCTCGCCAACCCGGCCAATTTCATCTCCCAGCCAATGATCTCGCTTTCGGTCTGCCCGACCCTTGGAGAGAGTGATCTGGTGCCGCGCCACGTTGATTTGCGCCCCTTTGCCATTACCGGCAAGAACACCTGGGTACTCCCCGGCGGCCTGACCCGCGTGGCCTTGAGAGAAGGCTCGATTGTCGTCAATTCCTCACAAGGGGGCGGCACCAAGGACACATGGGTCCTTTGTGATCCAAAACCAATCCGTTCGGGAGGACCACGCTCATGACCATGCTGCTCAGCCGCTATGCCGAGGCCCTCTTCTGGTTTGCCCGTTATGTGGAACGCTCTGCCAGCCTTGCCCGCATCCTCAATGTGCAGGCCGGTTTCTGGCAGGATGACGCCAATCAGGAAAACTGGTCAGCCATCGTTTCCCTCTATGCTGATACAGATCGCTTCGAAGAAAAATACGACACAATCAATGCCCGCAATGTGGCCAGCTTCTACATCACAGATCGGGAAAATCCCGGTTCCATCATGTCCTGCTTGTGGGCTGCGCGTGAAAATGCACGCTTGCTGCGGCCGCTGATTTCAGTGTCGATGTGGTCCTACATCAACATGTCCTTCAACGAATTCAGCAAGCTCTCCAACTGGGATTTGCATCCAAACCGGCTAGCGCGGACGTGCGAAGTGATCGCCCGGCGCTGTGACGCCATCATGGGCGTCACCGAAAGCACCTATTATCGCGACGCTGGCTGGCGTTTCTATCAGTTGGGCCTGTGGATCGAACGCGCTGACCAGACCAGCCGTCTGCTCGATGTCAAGGTTGCCCAGATTGGGTCCTCCCACTGGCTCGATGACGGTGAAGACAGCGTCACCGACGCTGAATTCTGGAAGCTGCTGCTCCATTCCTTTGAAGCCTATCACGCCTTCCAACGCACCGAATCCGGCATTCTCGACCCGAAAAAGGTTGCCAACTTCCTGATGTTCAACGAGAGCTTCCCGCGTTCGCTGACCCATTGCATTGGCGAGCTTCAGGGCATGCTCAAAGATCTCTATCTCGGCTACAAGCTCTATCATGTCGAATATAGCTATGAGGAGGTCGAAAATCTGCTCCGTGAGCTGGAATCGGCCGCCAATGACCCGCATCTCCATTTGCGGTTCCATGGCTTCAACGACAAGGTCCAGCACCGGCTGATGGGAATCACCCAGAGCCTCGGCACATCCTTCTTCGGGCATGCTGCTGCTCCCGTTGAAGACGCTTCGACCCAAAGCCAGAGTCAGTCCTGACAAGACACTCAATCTGCTTCATCAATCCGCTTGACGATCCGTTCTCCGTTTGACGATCCGTTCTTGGGCAAACCCAAAAAAGGCGCCTAGTCCATGTCCATCCACGCTGCTCTGACACACAGAACCAAATATTGCTATGACCGCCAGACCGGCATGGGACCGCAAGTCATCCGGCTGCGGCCCGCCCCTCATACGCGCAACCAGATCCTGTCCTATTCGCTCAAGGTGGAACCTGCCGAGCATTTCATCAATTGGCAGCAAGATCCCTTCGGCAATTTCCTGGCCCGCGTTGTCTTCCCCGAAAAGGTCGATTTCTTCGAGGTGACCGTCGATCTGGTCACCGAAATGGCGGTCATCAACCCGTTCGACTTTTTCATTGAGGAAGCCGCCGAGCATTATCCCTTCACCTATGGCAAGGAAGACAAGAAGGATCTCACGCCTTATCTTGAAAAGGACGAGCCGACCAAACTGCTCGCAGCCTTGCTCAAGGAAATTGAGCCGATCACCAAGCAGAAAGACCTTAAAACCATCGATCTGCTGGTTCAGGTTAACATTCTGATCGAATCCAAGATCGATTATCTGATCCGCATGGAACCGGGCGTTCAGGCTCCCGAAGAGACCCTGACAAAAGGCTCTGGCTCCTGCCGGGACAGTGCGTGGCTGATGGTCCAAGTGATGCGCCATCTCGGGCTCGCCGCCCGTTTCACCTCCGGGTATCTGATCCAGCTCAAGCCGGACGTCAAACCACTCGAAGGGCCGGAAGGCACCGATCACGACTTCACCGATCTGCACGCATGGACCGAGGTTTACGTTCCCGGTGCCGGCTGGATCGGCCTTGACCCGACCTCGGGCCTGTTGACTGGCGAAAGCCACATTCCGCTCGCCTGTACCCCGAGCCCCATTTCAGCCGCGCCCATCACCGGCGCCCATGACAAGGCCGAAGTCGAGTTCGAATTCGAGATGGACGTTCAGCGCATTTACGAACGCCCCCGTGTCACAAAGCCCTATACCGACGAACAATGGAAGGCGATCAATGCCTTGGGCGAAAAGGTCGATGAACGCCTTGAAGAAGGCGATGTGCGCCTGACCATGGGCGGTGAGCCGACCTTTGTCTCCATCGATGATTATGAAGGCGATGAATGGAACACCGGCGCGGTTGGCCCGACCAAACGTGCCTTTGCAGAAAATCTCATTCGCCGCCTGCGTGACCGCTTCGCGCCCGGCGGACTGCTGCATTTCGGTCAGGGCAAATGGTATCCCGGAGAACAATTGCCTCGCTGGGCCTTTGCCCTCTACTGGCGTGCTGACGAGGAGCCGCTCTGGGAAGATCCGGGCCTTATCGATTCAGAAACGCCGAAGGCCGCTGCCGATCATAAGGTGGCCAAGCGCTTCATCTACAAGCTTAGCGAAAAGCTGCGCATCGATCCCCAATGCGTCATCCCCGCCTATGAGGACCCGGCCCATTTCGCACTGGTCGAGCAAAAACTGCCCTTTGATGTCGATCCAAAAAACAACAAGATCGAAGATCCGGCTGAACGCGCTCGTATCGTCAAGGTGTTTGAACAGGGCCTGACCAACCCGGCTGGTTTTGTCTTGCCAGTACAGGCATGGAATTCCGAAGTCTATGGCCGTTCCTGGATGTCGGAAGTCTGGAAACTGCGTCGTGAGAAGCTGTTTATCCTGCCCGGCGACAGCCCGGTTGGCTTCCGTCTGCCGCTCGGCTCACTGCCTTATCTGACCGAAGTGCAGTATCCGCATGTCTTGCCCATGGACCCCCATGCAGCCCATGCGGCACTTCCCGCCAAGGAAGCCTTGCTGCGCGACCGCCGCAAACCCTTCAAGCAGCGCGACCATTTGAAGAAGATGGATCCGGCCAAGCTGCTCGAAGCACCGGATTTGAAGTGGCACGAAACACTCCACACCACCCATATCCCGATGAACGAGATTTCGGGTCATGTGCGCACCGCCTTGACGGTTGAACCGCGCGACGGTCACCTCTGCATCTTCATGCCACCGCTGAACAATGCCGAGGATTACGCTGCGATGGTCGCCGCCATCGAGGATGCAGCCAAGGAAATCGAGCAGCCAATCCATATCGAAGGCTACGAACCGCCATTTGACCCTCGCCTCAATGTGATCAAGGTCACCCCGGATCCGGGCGTCATCGAGGTCAATATCCAGCCAGCAACAAACTGGAAGGAAGCCAGCAAGATCACCCAGGTCCTCTATGAGGAGGCCCGACTCGCCCGTCTGGGCACCGAGAAATTCATGCTGGATGGCCGCCACACCGGCACCGGCGGCGGCAACCATATCGTCATGGGCGGCATCACCCCCAGCGACAGCCCGTTTCTGCGCCGCCCGGACCTGCTTGGCAGCCTGATCACCTATTGGCAAAATCACCCAAGCCTCAGCTACCTCTTCTCGGGCACCTTCATCGGCCCGACCTCGCAGGCACCAAGGGTGGATGAAGGCCGTCACGAAAATCTCTATGAGCTGGAAATTGCCCTCAAGCAATTGCCGCTACCGGGTGAAGGCTTCATTCCCAACTGGCAGGTTGACCGTCTGTTCCGCAACCTGCTGATCGACGTCACCGGCAACACCCACCGCGCGGAAATCTGCATCGACAAGCTCTTTTCGCCCGACGGGCCGACCGGTCGCCTCGGACTGGTTGAATTCCGCTCGTTTGAAATGCCACCCCATGCACAAATGTCGCTCGCCCAGCAACTGTTGCTCCGCGCGATCATTGTGCGCCTGTGGGAACAGCCTTACCGCCAGCGCTTGGTGCGTTTCGGCACCCAGCTGCATGACAAATTCATGCTGCCCCATTATGTCCGCGATGACTTCCGTGATGTGTTGCGCGATCTCTCCAATTACGGCATCACGCTGGATGAGGACTGGTTCGCTCCGCACTTCGAATTCCGTTTCCCACGCTATGGGGAAGTCAATTATGAAGGTGTGCAGATCGAATTGCGTCAGGCTCTGGAGCCTTGGAACGTGCTTGGTGAAGAAGGCGCCGTGGGCGGTACCGCCCGCTATGTCGACAGTTCTCTGGAGCGCGTGCAGGTCAAGGCCAAGGGTCTCAATCCCGACCGCCATATCCTGACGGTCAATCAGGTAGCGATCCCCTTGCAACCAACCGGACGACAGGATGAAGCGGTCGCTGGCGTCCGCTATCGGGCATGGCAGCCACCATCCTGCCTGCACCCGATGATCGGCGTCCATACACCGCTCACCTTCGACCTGTTTGACAAGTGGAATATGCGCTCCCTTGGCGGTTGCCGCTATCATGTTGCCCATCCGGGTGGACGTGGCTACGAGACCTTCCCAGTCAATGCCTATGAAGCGGAAAGCCGCCGCCTGTCGCGGTTCGAGACCATCGGTCATTCAGCGGGCTATGTGGATCCTGTTATCTTGGAAGAGAATGCCGACTTCCCATACACGCTTGATTTGCGATTGGCCTCAGTACGCTAATCAGATCACAGCCATCACAACAGTCAGGCAAGAGCCTCCCATCAAGGTGTTCTTGGGGGCCTTGCCTGACCTTCCCGCACACAAATATCCCTCATCCTCCGCCTCACATAACAACGGCTCAGCTCCGGCATCCCTGAACATCTGTCATAAAATCAATGACCTTTAGAGATATGAACATCCTTCAACAGGATTCATCTATGTTTCTATCCAAAGGAATGCTACAAGCTTGACTTCCAATCATTCGTGGAAATCCTTACTTTCCGCGAAAAATCGCGAAATGCCGACAACAAGAACAGAAAAAAGGCATAGTGAAGCCATTCTGCGACATTCCAGTTCGCAGAAATTCACATTATGCTGGTAGATGGCGATCGGATCCCGCAGCTTAACCGGATCATCAACGGACAATCGCCAGTGTGCGGAGACTGTATGCAGTTAAATCAGGCTGGAAACCCGAATGATCAGGGATCTTCGGGTGGCGAACCAAAGACTCAAGCTGAGACGGTGAGGCCAGACATGGCCCATTTCTATCAGCCTGTTCCGGGTGTCCATGATGAAATGATGGATGCCTCAGGCACTGTTTTGCCGCACTGGTCTACGTGGTATAATGCTTTTACGCATTGGACGAAGCAGGAACAATCGGACAATTCAGAGCAACTCAACAACAAGGTCCGCGAGACCGGGATAGCCTACGACCTGTTTGCCGACCCCAATGCGGACGAACAGCCCTGGTCCATTGATATTGCCCCGCTGATCATCGCACCGGAAGAGTGGCAATGGCTGCAAATTGCCATTTCCCAACGGGCGCGCCTGATGAATGCGATCAATTCTGACCTCTATGGTCCGCGCAAGCTGATCGAAGGCGGGTTCATCCCCGCCAGCCTGATCTTCAGCGACCCCACCTATCTGCGCCCGATGCAGGGCCATCGCGGCGCGATGGACGGCATCCAGTTCTTTGCCACCGACCTGGCCAAGGCACCCGACGGCAGCTGGCGCGTTCTGGACAATCACGCCGAAACCCCGGCCGGGATCGGCTTTGCCGTGGCCAACCGCATCGCAATGACCCATTGTGCGGGCAATCTGTTCCGCGAAACAAACGCCATGCGCCTTGCACCGCATTTCCAGCGGATGCAAACGACGCTGGTCAACCGGTCAGGCATGGAAGACCCGCAAATTGCCATCCTGACGCCAGGACCCGAGCATCCGGACTATTTCTCCCATGCCTATCTCGCCCGTTATCTGGGGTATCTGTTGGTTGAAGGCGGTGATCTGGTCTGCCAGAACAATCAGGTCTGCCTGAAAACATTGGCGGGTCTTAAACCCATCGATATGGTCATTCGCTGCATTGAAGGCGCGCGGGCAGATCCACTTGAGCTGCGCCCCGATGGCTTTGACGGCGCAACCTCGCTGGTCCGCACTGTGCGCAACAAGGGCGCAAAGATCATCAACCAGCTTGGCACCGCGATTGTCGAAAATCGTGGCCTTGGCCCCTATCTGCCGCGCATCTGCCAGTATTTGCTGGGCGAAGAGCTGATGCTGAAGGAAGCCCCACGTTGGTGGCTTGGCGACCCGGCATCACAGGCCCATGTGCTGGCCAATCTGGATCAGATGTTGATTTCGGACGCCCATGAAGGCTCCGGCAGACCGGGCGAAGCGCGCCCGGCAGTCGATGGCGCAACCCTGAATGACCAGTCCCGAAAGGAGCTGTTCGACCAGATCCAATTGCGTGGCCGAACCATGGTCGCCGAGCAGAAAATGGGCTTTGCCACGACACCAAGCTGGAATGGCAGTGCACTCCAGCCCAAGCCTTTCGCCGTGCGCATTTTTGCCTCGCGCAAGACCCAAAGCTTCGAAGTCATGCCTGGCGGACTTTCCATGTCTGTTGGAGACACCCAAGCCATCGGGCTGCATTCACCGCGCGGCCTGACCCGCGATGTCTGGATCCAATCCGAAACCAAGGTCGCCCCCCTAGACAGCATCTGGGCGAGCCTTGAAGCCTCCACCGCCTATTCCCGCGCAGGCCGGTCGCTTCCAAGCCGGATTGCCGACAATCTGTTCTGGCTGGGCCGCAATGTCGAACGGGCAGAATGGCAGTTCCGCCTTTGCCGACAGGCTTTGGCGCGTCTTGAAGAAGACAGTGGCCCCGAAGAAGACCAGAGAACCGTGCGTTCAGCACTCAACAGTCTTATCTTGCGCGCGCCCAAGGCAGAGATTTTCGACGCCGGCTTTGGTGGCATGAATGAGCTGGAACGCCTCGTTCGCACCATTCTGTATGGCAAGAACCGCACCCATGGTTTCCAGGAAAGCCTCCATCACATGCATCGGTTGGCCGGACTGACCCGCGACCGCATGTCATCCGATGCCTGGCATATTCTGAACGACTTTTTCACCGACCGCCGTTGGCAAAAAGAGCCGGGCTTTGTCCATTCAGGGCAGGTTGTTGACATGCTCAACCGGGGGCTGGTCAGCCTTGCAGCCTTCTCCGGCGTGGCAATGGAAAACATGACCCGGAATTTCGGCTGGCGGTTCCTTGATATCGGCCGCCGCATTGAACGGGCGGAAAATCTCACATCACTGTTCAACCGCCTTGTCTTTGCCCCCGGCATGACCACCGACGCCCCGCGTCGCATGATGTTCATTCTGGAAGTGGCCGACAGCTTCATCACCTATCGATCGCGCTATCGCATCATGCCGGCTTTGCCAGCGGTGATCGATCTGCTCTTGCTCGACGAGACAAACCCGCGCTCGATTGCCTTCCAGATCGCCGCCCTGTCCGATCATATCCACTCCCTGCCGATGGAACCGGAAACAGGTCTGCGCAGCGAGGAAAACCGTCTCATCCTTGAGCTAAGATCCGAGCTTCAACTGGCCGAAGGCCACGTTCTGGCCCATATTCCCAACCTGGATGATGGCAAGCCACTCGAGGACGTGATCGCGGAGCAAAGTGAGCTTGAGCGTCTGCTCAACAATCAAACCACAAAACTGCCGCAACTGACCGATATCCTGACCAAGCGCTACTTCACCCATACCGAAGACAAACCACACCGCATCTGACCCTGCGAGGAGCAAGAACCAAGCATGCGCTACCGGATTACCCACAAAACGGACTATCGCTATGCCAGTGCGGTGGCTCAGTCCAACCATCTGGTGCATCTGGGACCACGCCTGACAAAGGGCCAGACCATCGAACAGCACGACCTGCTGATCAATCCCATCCCGGCCCAACGGCGGGATTTTCAGGATTATTTCGGCAATCCGACCATGCATCTGGTGATTGAGGAAGACCATAAGCTCTTTTCTGTCGAAGCCCAGAGCACCATCACGGTTGAGCGCGATTTCAATGCCAGCCTCGCCATGTCGGTTGCATCATGGGAAACCGTGCGCGATCTGATGTTCGATCCCAAATATGCGGCTGAAGCGGAATTTACCTGCTATACGGGCTTTACCACCCCGACCTCAGAGATTGCTGCTTATGGCGAAATCTCCTTCCCGCCGGGCCGCCCGATGCTGGAAGCGGTTCAGGATTTGACCAGCCGCATCTATCATGATTTCGAATATGACAGCTCGGTCACCGATGCCACCACACCGGTAGCCCGGATGTTTGAATTAAAGGGCGGCGTTTGTCAGGACTTTGCCCATCTGCAATTGGCCTGTCTGAGGGCACTTGGCCTGCCAGCGCGCTATGTTTCAGGCTATCTGCGCACCTATCCGCCCAAAGGCCAGCCAAGACTGATTGGCGCGGACGCATCCCATGCCTGGATATCTGCCTGGTGCCCGGAAGAAGGCTGGGTCGACTTTGACCCGACCAACAACAAAATGATCGCCGACGAGCATATCACCCTGACCATCGGTCGGGACTTTGTTGATGTCAGCCCCCTGTCCGGCATCATTCTGGGCGGCGGTCAGCATTTCGTCGACGTTTCCGTAGACGTGATGCCGATTGATAGCGAGGGCAACGAAACCACTCCGTCGATCACCACTGAAGAGCTGCAGCAGGGCACGACATCTGCGTCATTGCCTTCTTCGCCTCAGGCCCCTGTTTCAGACGCCACTCAGGCACCCGCACAGAACTCCGACTCTGCACCGGAAGACCCCACCCACGTCGCCGAGAAACAGTCTCAAGCGCCAGGACTGGCACGCACACAAGAGCAATCCCAGACCCAGTCACAGACGGCGACCTCCCAGCCGATGCAATCAGAGACGCAGTCTCAATCGAGTGCACCAATTGCTCCGGTGACGGCGGACCGCACCTATTGAGCCAAACAAAAGGGGCAGCGCCGGATTTGACCAGCTCGCCCCCGATCGCCTTTCTGAACAAGCTAATCAGTCGCCTTTGCAGATCCCGAACAGCAGGATCGACTTGATCGCTGTCTTGGTCTCCTCCCACTGATCTGCACTCAGTTCCTTGCCATCATTCAAGGTTGAGATCTGATGCTTGAAGTCGGCATAATGCTGGGTTGTCGCCCAGATGGTAAACAACAGATGTTTGCTGTCGATGGGGCGTATTTTGCCCATCTCGATCCATCGATTGATCACGCCAACCCGCTGATCAGTCCAGTTTCGCAGCTCACTTTCCAGATAGTCCTGAACAATGGGCGCGCCCTGAATGATCTCATTGGCCCAAACCTTTGAGCCATAGGGTCGCGTGCGGGCCAGCTCCATCTTGGTATCAATATATCCCCCAAGGGCAGCAACCGGATCCGCATCCACATCAATTTCGTCCGCAGCTGCTCGCCACACATTGAAAATATCCTCTACCACCGTTCGATAGAGCAGCTCCTTGGTAGAGAAATAATAGACCACATTGGACTTTGGCAGTCCGGCCATATCCGCAATCCGGCTGATCGATGCGCCATTATAGCCATATTCGGCAAAGACCATCTCGGCCGCAACCAAGATCTTTTCAATATTGTTTTCCCGGTTTTGTTTCTGCGTCATGTATTGCGTATCTGCCATTCAAGATCCTGCATGTCTTACTTTTTGCATTGCACCATAGTTCAGAACCGAGGACTCCAAGCTTTCCAGTAACCAGTCGAGTCCAAAATTCTTTAACAAAAAGTGGCGCTATTTATTACTTTTTGCAGCCTAATTTGTGTTTTTTTGAACAAATAATAGGCAAATCGCGTTTTTCTGACCGATCGTGCGGGAAATATATTGACCGATCGTGCAGACGATGCAAGCGTTCATACCATGAAAGACGGATTTAGCAAAAGTTAATGCTGTTCGTTTGGGGGATTGAGCAATGCAAAATGATCTATCAGCCTTCTGGATGCCTTTCACTGCAAACAGGCAATTCAAGGCAGAACCGCGTATGTTTGTCGGTGCTGAAAACATGCACTATCGCACGGCCGACAATCGACAGGTGCTGGATGGCACTGCGGGCCTGTGGTGCTGCAATGCCGGACACAAACGTCCGAAAATTGTGGAAGCCATCAAGGCACAGGTTGATGAGCTGGATTATGCTCCGGCTTTCCAGATGGGTCACCCAAAGGCATTTGAGCTTGCAACCCGCGTACGCGATCTGGCACCCGATCCGTTCGAGCATGTCTTCTTCACCAATTCTGGTTCTGAGTCCGTCGAAACCGCACTGAAGCTGGCGCTCGCCTATCACCGTGCCAAGGGCCATGGTGAACGCACTCGCCTGATCGGTCGGGAACGCGGCTATCACGGGGTGAATTTCGGCGGCATCTCGGTCGGCGGCATCGTCACCAACCGCAAGATGTTCGGCTCGCTCCTGACCGGGGTGGATCATCTGCCCGCAACCCACCTGCCCGAGCAAAATGCCTTCACCCGTGGCCAGCCCGAACATGGGGCCAATCTGGCCGACGAGTTGGAGCGGATCATTGCCCTGCACGGGGCGGAAACCATTGCCGCTGTCATTGTGGAACCGGTTGCAGGATCCACTGGCGTTCTGATCCCGCCAAAGGGTTATCTCGAGCGCCTGCGCGCCATCACCGCCAAGCATGGCATCCTCTTGATCTTTGACGAAGTCATCACCGGCTTTGGACGCCTTGGCTCCCCCTTTGCAGCCGACTATTTCGGCGTCATGCCGGACATGATCACCACCGCCAAGGGCCTGACCAACGGGGTCATCCCCATGGGCGCTGTGCTGACCACCGGCGAGATCCATGATGCCTTCATGACCGGCCCGGAACACATGATCGAGCTGTTCCACGGCTACACCTATTCGGGCAACCCGATTGCATCAGCTGCAGGCATAGCCACCCTTGAAACCTATCAGGAAGAAGGCCTGTTCGAGCATGCCAACGCATTGGCTCCCTATTGGGAAGACGCCCTGCACAGCCTCAAGGGCCTGCCCCACGTCAAGGATCTGCGCAATCTGGGCCTGATCGGCGCGATTGAGTTGGACCCAATCGAAGGCGAACCGACAAAACGCGCCTTCTCCGCATTCCTCAAGGCCTATGAAAAGGGTCTTTTGATCCGCACCACCGGCGACATAATCGCCCTGTCCCCTCCCCTCATCATCTCCAAGGCCCAGATCGACGAGATCTTCGACACCCTTGCCGGGATCCTCAAGGAGCTTGCCTGATCATGTATTCTGTGACCAACCTCATTAACGGTGAAGCCGTCGCCTCCCAATCTGGCCGGGAAAGCGCCATTTTCAATCCGGCCACCGGCGAGCAGATTGGCACACTCGGCCTGTCCTCGGATGCTGAAATCGATCAGGCGGTTGCCAGCGCCAAGGCGGCTTTTCCCGCGTGGGCAGCCACACCACCAGCCAAACGCGCCCGCATCATGTTTGCCTATGCATCTCTGGTCCGCGAACGGGCCGATGACATTGCCCGCGAGATCAGCCGCGAGCATGGCAAGACCCATGACGACGCCTTGGGCGAAGTGGCCCGGGCGATGGAAGTAATCGAATATGCCTGCGCAGCACCGGAATTGCTAAAGGGCGAATTCTCCCGCAATGTGGGTCCGGGCATTGACACTCAGTCCGAGCGCCAGCCTTTGGGCGTCGTGGCAGGCATCACACCATTCAACTTCCCCGCCATGGTGCCCATGTGGATGTTCCCCATGGCGATTGTCTGTGGCAATACCTTCATCCTCAAACCATCCGAGCGCGACCCGTCGGCTGCCACATTCGTGTGCCAATTGATGATGGAAGCTGGCCTGCCAAAGGGCGTATTGAATGTCGTCCATGGCGACAAATCCGCAGTTGATTGCCTGCTCGACCACCCCGATGTCAAAGCCGTCAGTTTCGTCGGCTCGACCCCGATTGCCGAATATGTCTATCGCCGTGGCACAGACAGCGCCAAGCGGGTGCAGGCTCTGGGCGGTGCCAAGAATCATATGATCGTCATGCCCGACGCCGACATAGATCAGGCCGCCGACGCCTTGATGGGCGCAGGCTATGGCTCCGCTGGTGAGCGCTGCATGGCTGTCTCCGTCGCTGTACCCATCGGCGAAGAGACCGCAGGCAAACTGGTCGACGCGCTGAAACCAAAAGTCGAGGCTCTCAAGATCGGCCCGTCGACGGACGAGACCGCCGAAATGGGGCCGGTCATCACCGCCGAGGCCAAAGACCGGATCACGGGCCTGATTGACAGTGGCGTCGAGCAAGGCGCCGACCTCGTGGTCGATGGCCGCGGCTTCTCGCTGCAAGGCTATGAGAAGGGCTATTTCCTTGGTGGCAGCCTGTTTGACAAGGTCTCCCCGGAGATGGACATCTACAAGACCGAGATTTTCGGACCCGTCCTGTCGATCCTTGAGCCGCAGACCTTCGACAGCGCGGTCAAACTGATCAACGAGCATGAATATGGCAACGGCACCGCAATCTTCACGCGCAATGGAGATGCGGCGCGCAAATTTTCCTCGGCCATCGAGGTCGGCATGGTGGGAGTCAATGTTCCCATCCCGGTACCGGTGGCCTTCCATTCCTTTGGCGGCTGGAAACGCTCTTCCTTCGGCTCACATGGCATTTATGGCCCCGAAGCGGTGCATTTCTATACGCGCTTGAAAACAACAACGACACGCTGGCCCGAGGGCATTCCTCAGGGCGCAGTCTTTACTTTCCCCAGCTAACAGAGCCCGCATAAGGGGCCAAATCGGCAGGGAAGACCCAAAGGTCAAAGCGCACTTTAGAATGCGCGACCTTCCAGAGATTCAAATAATGGCAGGCGTTCGAGGCTACTCGTCCGTCAACGGGTAGGGCTTGCCGAACGACAGGGAACAATTGGCTATGAAGAAAAATCTACGCATCGATTCCGATCGCCTCTGGCAGTCACTGATGGATATGGCAAAGATCGGCCCGGGCATTGCAGGCGGAAACAACCGACAGACCCTCACCGACGAAGATGCTGAAGGCCGCGCTCTGTTCAAAAGCTGGTGCGATGCAGAAGGCCTGACCATGGGCGTCGACAAGATGGGCACCATGTTCATGACCCGCCCCGGCACCGACCCCGACGCCCTGCCTGTCTATGTCGGCTCCCACCTCGACACCCAGCCAACAGGCGGCAAATATGACGGGGTTCTTGGGGTGCTCTCCGCCCTCGAACTGGTCCGCACCCTCAACAATGCGGACATCAAGACCAAGCATCCGATTGTCGTGACCAACTGGGCCAACGAGGAAGGCGCGCGCTTCTCGCCTCCGATGCTGGCCTCCGGCGTCTTTGCTGGCGTTCATTCCCTTGACTATGCCTATGGTCGGCAGGATCTGGAAGGCAAGACCTACGGCGAAGAAATCAAGCGCATCGGCTGGGTCGGTGATGAGGAAGTCGGCGCGCGCAAGATGCACGCCTATTTCGAATATCACATCGAGCAGGGTCCGGTCCTCGAAGTCGAGAAGAAGGAAATCGGCGTCGTTACCCATTGTCAGGGTCTCTGGTGGCTGGAATTTACCCTCACCGGCAAGGAAGCCCATACAGGCTCCACCCCAATGTCGATGCGCAAGAATGCAGGCCTCGCCATGGCCCGGATCTTTGAAATGGTTCAGGACGTCACCATGGGTGCGCAGCCCAATGCGGTCGGTGGCGTCGGTCAGGTTACCTTCTCCCCCAATTCGCGTAATGTTTTGCCCGGCACCGTGGTCTTCACCGTCGACATTCGCACCGTGGATCAGGCCAAACTGGACGGCATGCGCGACGCGATCCGCGAAAAGGCAGCCATCATTTGCGAAGAGTTGGAAGTCGGCTGCTCGGTCGAGATTGTCGGTCACTTCGATCCGGTCACCTTCGATCCCGCTCTGGTCGACATGGTCCGCAACGCAGCCATCGAGCTTGGTTACAGCCATATGGACCTCGTCTCCGGCGCTGGCCACGATGCCTGCTGGGCCGCCAAAGTTGCCCCGGCAACCATGATCATGTGCCCCTGCGTCGATGGCCTCAGCCACAATGAGGCGGAAGACATCAGCCAGGAATGGGCCACCGCAGGCGCAGATGTCCTGCTCCATGCAGTACTCGAAGCCGCAGAAATCGTCGAATAGGCACGCAGCCAGACAGCAATTGCACCCTATGCGCCGACCCGGTTCTGCCGCAGCACGATCAGGCACCCGGAGATTGGCGAAGACACAGAGGAGATTTCATATGACTAGCACCGTAATCAAGGGCGGCACCATTGTCACCGCCGACCTCACCTACCCATCGGACATCAAGATCGAAGACGGCGTCATCGTCGCCATCGGCTCCGACCTCACCGGCGACGAAACGCTGGACGCCAGCGGCTGTTATGTCATGCCCGGCGGCATCGACCCGCACGTCCATCTTGAAATGCCATTCATGGGCACCTATTCGAGCGATGATTTCTATTCCGGCACCCGCGCTGCGGTTTCGGGCGGCACCACTATGGTGGTTGATTTCTGCCTGCCAGATCCCGGCCAAAGCCTGCTTGATGCCCTCAAGCGCTGGGACAACAAGTCCACCCGCGCCGTCTGTGACTATAGCTTCCACATGGCCATCACCTGGTGGGACGAGCAGGTCTTTGACGACATGAAGACCATTGTGCAGGAAAAAGGCATCAACAGCTTCAAGCATTTCCTCGCCTATAAGGGCGCGCTGATGGTCAATGACGACGAGTTGTTCGCCTCCTTCCAGCGCTGCTCCGAACTTGGCGCGCTCCCCATGGTCCATGCGGAAAATGGTGACGTCGTCGCCTCGATGCAGGCCAAACTGATGGCAGAGGGCAATACCGGGCCCGAAGGCCACGCCTATTCCCGCCCACCGGAAGTGGAAGGCGAAGCCACCAACCGCGCCATCATGATTGCCGACATGGCCGAAGTGCCGCTCTATGTGGTCCATACCTCCTGCGAGCAATCCCATGAAGCCATCCGCCGCGCCCGCCAGAAAGGCATGCGGGTCTATGGCGAGCCGCTGATCCAGCATCTCACTCTGGATGAGAGCGAATATTTCGACAAGGACTGGGATCATTCCGCCCGCCGCGTGATGAGCCCGCCATTTAGGAACAAGCAACATCAGGACAGTCTCTGGGCTGGGTTGCAATCCGGCTCCCTGTCTGTGGTCGCCACCGATCATTGCGCCTTTTCCACCGAGCAGAAACGCTATGGCGTTGGTGATTTCACCAAGATCCCCAACGGCACTGGCGGCGTGGAAGATCGCATGCCGATGCTCTGGACCTATGGCGTGACCACCGGTCGCCTGACGATGAATGAATTTGTCGCCGTCACCTCCACCAACATCGCCAAGATCCTCAATGTCTACCCGAAAAAGGGCGCGCTCCTAGTCGGTTCTGATGCAGACATTGTTGTCTGGGACCCTGAATTATCCAAAACCATCACGGCGGACAAGCAGGTATCGGCCATCGACTATAATGTCTTTGAGGGCAAAGAGGTCAAGGGCCTGCCGCGCTACACCCTTTCCCGCGGCAAGGTGGTGTTCGACAAAGGCGAGCTGAAGACCGAGGAAGGATACGGCAAGTTCGTCCCTCGCCAGCCCTTCACCGCAGTCAACAAGGCCCTGTCCACCTGGAAGGAACTTGTCTCCCCGCGTCCGGTTGAACGCACCGGCATTCCGGCCTCCGGTGTTTAACCCCCGTCAACGCCGCTGCAGGCAGACCATGTTTGCAGCGGCCTCATTCACCAGAAAAGCCGCCAGTTGGGGCTCAGTTGAGTTGAAAAGAGGAACATCAAAATGAGTCAGGCAGACTTTCATGTGGTCAAGGCCAAGGACCTGTGTCTGACCTTTCAGACCAATGACGGCCCGGTCCATGCGCTCAAGGATGTCAACCTTGAGATCAACAAGGGCGACTTTGTCAGCTTCATTGGTCCGTCCGGCTGCGGCAAGACCACCTTTTTGCGCGCCATTGCCGCCCTTGAACATCCGACCTCGGGAACTCTGACCGTCAACGGCACCAGCCCGGAAAATGCCCGCATGGACCGCGCCTATGGCTATGTCTTTCAGGCTGCAGGCCTTTATCCCTGGCGCACCATCGCCAAAAATATCAAACTGCCGCTCGAAATAATGGGTTTTTCGGCCAAACAGCAGGAAGAGCGCGTCGACAAGGTTATGAAACTCGTCGATCTCGAGGGCTTTGGCAACAAATTCCCCTGGCAATTGTCCGGCGGCATGCAACAGCGCGCCTCCATTGCGCGCGCGCTGGCCTTTGATGCGGACATTCTGCTGATGGATGAGCCTTTTGGTGCGCTGGACGAAATTGTCCGCGATCATCTCAACGAACAACTGCTTCACCTCTGGGATACCACCGGCAAGACCATCGGCTTCGTCACCCATTCCATTCCCGAAGCGGTGTATCTCTCAACCAAGATCGTTGTCATGAGTCCGCGCCCGGGCCGCATCACCGACGTGATTGAAAGCACCTTGCCGCGCGAGCGACCCCTTGAAATCCGCGACAGCCCGGAATTCATCGAAATCGCCCACCGCGTCCGTGAAGGCCTGCGCGCCGGTCATGGCGACGGAGCAGACACATGAAGAAAGCCTTTGCCATCCTTACGGTCCTCTTCACCATCGTCGTGCTCTGGTATGGGGCCTCGGTGAAGATGAATGCCAAATGGTCGCTGGAAGCGGCCGGTCGCGCCGGTGTAACCTTGACCACATCCGAGCTGATTTCCAAAACGCTTAATCAGGATCGCCCGGTGCTGCCTGCACCACATCAGGTGGCAAGCGAGTTATGGAAGACGACGGTCGGCAAGAAAATCACCTCAAAGCGCTCGCTGATTTTCCACGGCTGGATCACCCTGCGCGCCACTATGCTCGGCTTTTTGATCGGCACCCTCAGCGGCATCATTCTCTCGGTCGGTATTCTGCATATCCGCGCTATGGATATGGGATTCATGCCCTGGGCAATCGCCTCTCAAACCATCCCCATTCTGGCCATCGCACCGATGATCATCGTGGTGCTGAATTCCGTCGGCATTCAGGGATTGATCCCCAAGGCGATCATTTCGGCCTATCTGAGCTTCTTCCCCGTGCTGGTTGGCATGGTCAAGGGTCTTCGCTCTCCCGACCAGATGCAGCTTGACCTTCTGAGCACCTATCATGCCAGCAAGGCCGATACCTTCTTCAAACTCCGCCTGCCCTCGTCCATGCCCTATCTTTTCACCTCGATGAAGGTCGGCATCGCCGCCTCGCTCGTTGGCACAATCGTTGGCGAATTGCCCACCGGTGCCATTCGCGGGCTTGGTGCCAGACTGCTGACCGGCTCCTATTACGGCCAGACCGTCCAGATGTGGGCGGCCCTGTTCGCCGCCGCCCTGTTGGCTGCGAGCCTCGTCGCCCTTGTTGGTCTGACCGAAAAAGTTGTCATGAAACGCATGGGGATGGATCGATGATTGAAGTCATAATCGCCTTCTTCACCTGGATCTTTGCCTGCTGGGTCAATGTCAAATTGTCCCACAGCGCGATGAGCAACAGCCGCGCGGTCAAACTCGCAGTTCCCATCATATTCGGTGTTACCGTGATCATTGTCTGGGAGCTGCTGGTGCGCGGATTGGAAGTGCCACAGGTCATTCTGCCGCCCCCGAGCGCCATCGCGGCGAAATTTGCCGCCTCAACCGATCTGCTCTGGGTGGACTTCTTCCAGACCTTCGTCAAAGGCGCATTGACCGGCTATCTGCTCGGCTGCGGCGCGGCCTTTCTCACCGCCCTGTTGATCGACCGCACACCCTTTCTGCAAATGGGCCTCTTGCCGGTCGGCAATTTCGTCGCCGCCCTGCCCATCGTCGGCACCGCGCCGATCCTTGTCATGTGGTTCGGCTTCGACTGGCATTCCAAAGCAGCGGTCGTTGTCGTGATGGTCTTCTTCCCAATGCTCGTCAACACTGTGCAGGGCCTTGCTGCCAGCGATCACATGCAGCGCGATCTGATGAAAACCTATGCGGCCAATCACATGCAGACCTTGCTCAAACTTCGTTTGCCGATGGCCATGCCATTCATTTTCAACGGGCTGAAAATCTCGACCACCCTCGCCCTGATCGGCGCGATCGTGGCGGAATTTTTCGGCTCCCCCATCGTCGGTATGGGATTTCGTATATCCACCGAAGTGGGACGCCTTGGCCTCGACATGGTCTGGGCAGAAATCGTTGTCGCAGCCATCGCCGGGTCCGCCTTTTACGGACTGGTTGCGGCACTGGAGAAAGGGGTGACCTTCTGGCACCCCTCACAAAGGGGCTAAAGCCTCAAACTATAAATAAAAAAGTCAAAAGCATCACCTTTAACCTCCTCACAAGGGAACGCAAAATGAAACAAGCTTTAAAGACATTTGCCGTTGGCGCAGTGGCTGCTGCATCATTCCTGGGGGCTGGCGTCGCCTATGCGGCCGATGCCATGACCCTGCAATTGAAATGGGTCACCCAGGCCCAGTTCGCCGGATATTATGTTGCATTGGAAAAGGGCTACTATTCCGATGAAGATCTGGATGTAACCATCAAGCCGGGCGGCCCGGACATTGCCCCGACCCAGATTCTCGCAGGCGGCGGCGCTGACCTCGTCATCGACTGGATGCCATCTGCCCTTGCAGCGCGCGAAAAGGGCCTGCCACTGGTCAACATTGCCCAGCCATTCAAATCCTCGGGCATGATGCTGACCTGTCGCAAGGATAGCGGCATCAAGACCCCGGCCGACTTCCCCGGCAAGACCCTGGGCGTCTGGTTCTTCGGCAACGAATATCCCTTCCTTAGCTGGATGAGCATTCTCGGCCTGTCCACCGAAGGCGGCGATGATGGCGTCACCGTCCTCAAGCAGGGCTTTAACGTGGATCCGCTCCTGCAGGGTCAGGCCCAGTGCGTCTCCACCATGACCTACAACGAATATTGGCAGATCATTGATGCTGGCCTGACGCCAGATGACCTGCTCACCTTCAAATATGAAGAGCAGGGTGTCGCCACCCTTGAAGACGGCCTCTATGTGCTGGAAGAAAAGCTCGCCGACCCGAAAGAAGTCGACAAGATGGTGCGCTTCGTTCGCGCGTCCATGAAGGGCTGGAAATACGCCGAATCCAATCCGGATGAAGCAGCTGACATCGTTCTCGAATATGACGAAACCGGCGCCCAGACCGAAAAGCACCAGAAGCGCATGATGGGCGAAGTCGCCAAGCTGACTGCCGGTTCCAATGGTGCCCTTGACCCGGCTGACTATGAGCGCACGGTCAAAACCCTGATGAGCGGTGGCTCTTCTCCGGTCATCACCAAGGTGCCTGAAGGCGCTTGGACCCATGTCGTCACCGACGCTGCCCTGAAATAGGCATTTGCTCACCATCACATGACAAATCCCGCCCGGCATACGTGCCGGGCGTCGACCGGACCGAGAAGATCCAACAGCCCCGATCTTCCTTGGTCACACTCTGCCAAGTCCCACAGACCGGTCTCCCGCAACGCAGCATCCGCAGCGATCGGCAGACCTGTCTCTGAAATCCGGCTCTTGCGCCTTGCTGTTAACGCCATGCGATGAGGAAACCCACCATGCAGGTCTACCAGAAGATCCTGTCCGCGCCCCGCTTCGCCAATGAGATGACAGGCAAACACCTGTCAGCGGAAAAGCTGGCCGACGCCGAGCTGAGTGTCCTGATGGCGATGGCCCAGACCATCCGCAATCAGCATTGGGGCCGCACGGTCACCTATTCCCGCAAGGCCTTTGTCCCGCTGACCAATATGTGTCGCGACACCTGCAGCTATTGCACCTTTGTAAAACATCCTGACGACCCCGCCGCCAACATCATGACCCCCGATGAAGTTCTGGCCACCGCCAAGCGTGGCGAGGCACAAGGATGCAAGGAGCTGCTTTTCAGCCTCGGCGAAAAGCCCGAACTGCGTTACGTAAAGGCAAAAAAGGCGCTGACCAGTCTCGGCTATAGCCGGATGACCGATTATCTCGCCGACATGTGCCGCCTTGTGCTTGAGGAAACCAGCCTGCTGCCCCATGTCAATGCGGGCACGCTCAGCGACGAGGAAATCGACATCCTGCGCCCTGTTGCCGCCTCAATGGGCATGATGCTCGAAACCGTGTCCAAACGCCTCGCACAAAAGGGCGGCCCGCACCATGCCTGCCCGGACAAGATGCCGCTTCAGCGCCTGCGCACCTTGGAACGCACCGGTGAGCGCAAGGTCCCCTTCACCACCGGTCTGCTGATCGGCATTGGCGAAAGCTGGCAGGAACGCATTGAAGCTCTGGTCGCCATCAACGAAGCCCATGCCCGCCATGGCCACATTCAGGAAGTGATCATCCAGAATTTCCAGCGCAAACCGGACATTGCCATGGTCAACCATCCCGAGCCGTCGCTTGAGGACATGTTACGCACCATTGCCGCCGCCCGGCTGATCCTTAGCCCTGACATCAGCCTGCAGGCGCCGCCCAACCTGTCTGATCGCCATATTGCCTATCTCGATGCTGGCATCAATGACTGGGGTGGCATTTCGCCGGTCACCATCGATTTCATCAACCCCCAGCATGACTGGCCGGAAATCCGCACCTTGGATGAGGCTTGCCAGAAGGCAGGCTATGAGCTGACCGAGCGCCTGACCATCTATCCCGACTTTCTCGGCAAACCGGACACATTCGTGGATGCCGATTTGCAGCCCCGCATCGCAGCTCTGGCCAACCCGCGCGGCCTTGCCGCCCAACAACATCACCTTGAAGACGCAGACAGACAGAAAGGCCGCCCAGCATGACTTTCTCGACCGATCCAATCACACAAGCCAGCCCCGAGATCCGCGCCATTCTGGACAAGGCCCTGTCCGGCAAAGAGGTCACGCAAAGCGAAGGCACCAGCCTGTTTGCCGCAAAAGGAAAGGATCTGCCCGCCATCTATGCCACCGCCGACCAACTGCGCCAGCGCGCCAATGGCGATCTGGTCACCTTCGTGGTCAACCGCAACATCAATTTCACCAATATCTGCTATATGGGGTGCCGTTTCTGCGGCTTTGCCAAACGGGCTGATGAAGCCGGAGCCGAGTGGCTCGAACCGGCCCAGATTGTCGCCCGCGCCCGCCAGGCTTGGGACCGGGGCGGCACAGAGGTCTGCATTCAGGGCGGTCTACACCCCAAGATGGAAGGCAGCTACTATCTCGACATTGTCCGTGCCATCAAGGCCGAATTGCCCGGCATGCATATCCATGCCTTCTCGCCATTTGAAATCTGGTATGGCGCGGCCAAGTCGAAAAAAAGCTATCACGATTTCCTAAGCGAATTGAAAGAGGCAGGCCTTGACACCATGCCCGGTACGGCTGCGGAAATTCTCGACACCGAAATCCGCCGCCAACTGACCAAGAACAAACTCTCCACCGAGCGCTGGGTCGAGATCATTCGCACCTCCCACGAGGTCGGCATCCCGACCACTGCCACCATCATGTATGGCCATCTTGACGGCCCGGCCCATTGGGCGGCCCACATGGCCTTGCTACGTGACATCCAGAAGGATACCGGCGGCTTCACCGAGTTGGTGCCGCTCTCCTTTGTTCATACCGAAAGCCCGCTCTATAGCCAAAACCCGGACAAGGTCCGCCCCGGCCCCACCGTCGACGAGGTCGACAAGATGCACGCCGTGTCGCGCATCATGCTCCATGGCCATATCGACAATATTCAGGTCTCATGGACCAAGCTGGGGGCCAAGCGGGCAACCCAATTGCTGTCCCGTGGGGTCAATGACCTTGGCGGCACCTTGATGAATGAGAGCATTTCGCGCTCAGCCGGAGCCAGCCACGGGCAGGAAATCACCGCCCATGAAATGGTCCAGATCATTCGCGCCGCAGGCCGCATCCCTGCCCAGCGACGCACGAACTATTCGATCCTTGAAATGTTCGACAATCACGACCCGGTCGCCCAAGCACCACTGGTGGCACGCACGGGCGCCAATCCGCTCGACTTCCTTGACATGGTCCCACATGCCCAACCGTCATTTGAGGCCGCACAATGAGCCAGCCCCCCGCCCACAAGGTCGCTTTGCTGGCAGGTGGTGTTGGCGGTGCCAAGATGGCCGAGGGCTTGGCCAGTCTTGACGATATTGCCTTGTCGATCATCGGCAATGTCGCCGATGATGAGGTCTTTCACGGCCTCTGGGTGTCCCCCGACATCGACACCCTGACCTACAGCCTTGCCGGCATGATCGACCGCGTTCAGGGCTGGGGTGTGGCCGATGAAGGCAAGCGGGCGCTTGGTATCTTATCGCAATTGGGGGAAGAGACCTGGATGACCCTTGGTGACAAGGATCTGGGGCTGCATATCTATCGCACCATGCGGCGCAAGAATGGCGACCGTCCCTTCGACATTGCCCAACATGTTGCCCGGTCCCTTGGGGTCAAACCTGAGATCCTGCTGCCGACAGATGACACCATCCAGACGCGTCTTGAAACCGAACAGGGGTGGCTCAGTTTTCAGCAATATTTCGTCCGCGAACAATGCAAACCGACGGTCTCGACCCTGCGCTTTGATGGCATCAATCTCGCCCGCCCGACACCTGAGGCCATTGCAGCACTGGGTGAGGCAGACATCATCGTATTTGCCCCGTCCAATCCGCTGGTCAGCATCGCACCGATCCTTGCCATCCCCGATATTCGTGACGCAGTGATCAAGGCCAATGCCGTCAAAATCGCCGTCAGCCCCTTGATCGCAGGCAAAGTCGTCAAGGGTCCGGCGGATCGGATGATGACTGCCCTTGGCATGCGCGCCGACAGTCTGGGCATTGCCGAGCATTATACAGACCTCATCGATATGCTGGTGATTGACCATGCAGATGGTGCGCTCAGCCCTGACATCGAAGCCCTTGGCATCAAGCCAATTGCTGAATCCATCTTGATGAAATCGCAAGAGGACAAAGCCCGCCTTGCCGCTCAGGTGATCAGGCATGCCCTGGCGTTCCAATCATCCGGGGAGGCCACATGACCAAGCACACCGCAAGGACCCTGCTGGTCATTCCCATGAAGGACCCCAAGGAGGCCAAAACCCGACTTGGCGGCAGTCTTGATCGCAAGGAACGCAGTATTCTCGCTTTGTCGTTGTTCGAGATGCTGGTCAACCGCATCCAGCGCGTGCTGGCGAACCGTGCCAGCCAAGAAGACAGTGTCGCCAGCATCGACCTTGCCGTGGTCTCGGCCAGCCCGATCCTGAAGGATGCAGCCCAACGGCTCGACATACGCCATATTCCAGAAGGCCCAACCGGGGGCCTGTCGGCAGCGCTTCATCATGCTGCCAATCAAGCCCATGCGCTTGGCTACCAGTCCCTTTGCATTCTACCGGGCGATCTCGCAGACCCGAAACCTGCGGACCTCTCGCAGCTGATCGATCATGCGGCAGCGGGGCAAAAGGCTGTGATCTGCCCATCAAGCGACTGGGGTACCAATGCGCTTCTATTGCCACTGCCAAACCCGATCCGCTTCCAGTTCGGCGAGAAGAGCTTTCACAATCACTATCGCGCCATGGCTGAAGCTGGCCTGACGCCGATCCTACTGCCCCTCACCAGCCTCAGGCTCGATGTAGATCAGCTGGATGATTTGCGCCATCTGAGCCGCGACCATTGGCACCTGTTGGCAAAGGGGGATGGCCGATGAGCAGCTTGGCAATCACCGCCATCCCCGGCATCCCTGATATCTGTCAAGGAGACGATCTGGCCACCATCATCGGCGATGCCCTGATCGCCTCGGGCAATGGGCCACAGGACGGTGATATTCTCTGCATCGCCCAAAAGGTCTTCTCCAAGGCCGAAGGCTGCATCATTCCGCTTGCCTCCGTCACACCCGGCCCAGAAGCCATCCGCTATGGCAAAGAGCTGGGCAAGGATCCACGCAAGGTGGAGGTGGTGCTTTCCCAAAGCGCAGAAGTGGTCAAGGCCTTCCGCCATCCCGGCAAGGACACCGGCACCATGATTTGCCGCCATCATCTTGGCTTCATCTCCGCCAATGCGGCGGTGGATGAAAGCAATTTCGAAGAAGAAGAAGCGGTGATGACCCTGCCCGAAGATCCGGACCGCTCGGTCCAAAGGATGCAGGAGGCATTGCACGCCCGCTTCCATTGTCGCATCGGGGTCGTAATGACCGACACATTTGGCCGCCCATGGCGCATCGGGCAGGTCAATGTCGCCATCGGCCTGTCCGGCGTGCCCGCAACCATTCGCGAACAGGGCAATCTCGATGCATGGGGCCGCCCGCTCACCGTGACCGAAGCGGCCTTTGCCGACGAACTGGCAGCCGCATCCGGCCTTGTCGTCAAAAAGGCGGGCAAGACCCCCGTCGTTCTTTTCCGGGGCCTTGATTGGTCCCCAACCCCAAGCTCGCACAAGGACCTGCTCAGAGTGAAACAGGAGGATATGTTCAGATGACCATTGCAATCATCGGCGGCACCGGGCCGCAAGGCCAAGGGCTGGCGCTGCGCTTTGCCCGCGCAGGCACCCCGGTGGCGCTCGGCTCCCGCGATGCCACACGCGCCGCCGAAATCGGCACAGAACTGATGGCCCAGCTGGGTGGAGACGCCGCCCCAATCACCGGTCTGGCCAATGAGGACGCGGTCAAGGCCGCCGACGAAATGGTCATCCTCGCGGTGCCATTTGCTGGCCACAATGCCACCCTTGAGACACTAAAACCCCACCTTGAGGGCAAGATCCTCGTCGATATCGTGGTGCCCTTGGCCGAGGATGACCCCAAAAAGGTCAACATGCCCCCCGAAGGCTCCGCCACCGAAGCCGCACAGGCCCTGCTCGGCCCGGACATTCCGGTCATCGGCGCCTTGCACAATGTCTCGGCTACGACCCTCAAGAATCTCGACTGGGACATCAATTGCGACATTCTCGTCTGCGGCAACAGCCTGGCGGCTCGCAAGAAGGTGATGACCCTGATCGAGACCCTCGGCGTCACCGCTTACAATGCAGGCGGAGCCGATGCCGCGCGCTGCATCGAAGCCATCACCCCGATCCTCATTCGCATCAATATTTCCGCACAGGTGCCCTTCACCCATGCAGGCGTGAAGATCTGGGCACCTGATCACTGAATGCAAGTCTCAAGACTCAAATACCAAAGCTCAAAACAAAAACACAATCATCGACGGAACGGAGAGACATCATGGATTTTGCAATTTGCTTCAAAGGCTTCGTTGAGCCGGAACGCGCGAGGGCACTGGTTCGGCAGGCTGAGAATGCCGGTTTCACCCATTGTTGGTTCTATGACAGCCATATCCTCTGGCGCGAAAGCTTTGTCGCCATGGCCATGTGCATGGAACACACCACCAAAATGCGCTTTGGTCCTTGCGTGACCAATCCCAACACCCGTGACTGGTCCCATGCAGCAAGCCTGTTCGGCTCTCTGGCCAAACAGTCCGGCGGCCGCTTTGACATTGGCCTTGGCCGTGGCGACAGCGCCGTGCGCGTCATGGGCAAGAAACCGGCCACACTAAAGCGGCTGGAAGAATTCACCCATGTGGTCAAGGCGCTTATCCGCGGCGAAGAAGCCCAGTATGGCGAATGCCCCGAGCCGGTCCAGTTCCCGTGGGCCACTGGCTATGAATTGCCCGTCTGGGTCGCCGCCTATGGCCCCAAGGCCCTGAGCTCTGCCGGTCGCGTCGGCGATGGTCTCATCCTGCAGATTGCCGAGCCGAAAATCATCAAATGGCTGGCCGATCAAGCCATCGATGAAGGCAAGAAAGCCGGTCGCGACATGTCCGACTATAAGGTCATGGCAGCAGCTCCCGCCTATTTCGGCTCCAAGGAAGAGTGCATCGCAGCGACCCGCTGGTTCCCGGCCATGGTCGGCAACCATGTCGCCGACATTGTCGAGAAATATGGCACCGAGCGCGAGGATATTCCGGACTCTCTGACCGCTTACATCAAGGACCGCAAGGGATATGACTATTCCAAGCATGGCCAGAGCGACAATCCGTATCTCGACTTCATCACTGACGACATTATCGAAAGCTTCTCGGTTTTGGGCAGCGAAGACGCCCATATCGCCAAGCTGCATGAATTGAAGGATGCTGGCGTCACCCAGTTCAACATCTATCTGGACAATGGCAACGAGGAAGAAATCATCGCCAAATATGGCAACACCATCATCCCGGCCTTTGCCTGATTGTCCTAGCTTCACCATGATCAAGACTTCACCATGATCAAGGCCTCGCTGCTGATAAGGCTGCGAGGCTTTTTCTCGTCCAAGGCTCCCCTTAACCGACTGGATCGCGGCATCGTGCCGCACAAGTCTATTGAAACGCCCCCACGCCAAGCCTATCCTGTATGAAGCGTCTTCAAGCCCAATCGACTGATGATGAAACCAATCCGCGCTGCCTTATGAAAAAACAAGCGGATCCCCGAACAGGAAGCGGCACCCATGATCGGAAAATTGCGCCTGACCAGCGGCCTGATCCTCTTTCTTTTTGTCTTGGGTCATTTCATCAACCATGCGGTCGGCATCACCACGATCGACGCGATGAATGCAGTATCCGCTTACACGATCACTCCTTGGCGCACCCTGCCCGGCACCATTCTCATTTCTGCGGCTCTCCTCACCCATGGCATTCTGGCAGTCTGGTCGGTTATGCGCCGCCGCACCCTGCGCACCAGTGCCAAAGACTGGTTGCAGCTGACCCTTGGCTTCATGATCCCTTTGTTGATCGCCAGCCACTTCTTTGCCACGCGCGCCACCTATGAGGCTTATGGTTATAGCGAACGCTATTCCTATGAGCTCTATGCCCTATGGATTGCCGCTCCACTCAAGGCGTGGACTTTATGCTTTGCGCTGCTGGTCGTCTGGACCCATGGCTGCATCGGTTGGCACAACTGGCTGTCCACCAAGTCATGGTATCTGCGCAACCGCAATCCGGCCTTGTTCATTGCCATTCTGGTGCCCGCACTGGCGCTTGCCGGTCTTATCTCCGGGCGCTATCGGATCATCGAACAGGTCAAGGAACCCGGTTGGCTCGATGGGGTCCTTGCCCCCCTTCGCCCCCATTTCTCCGAAATGGCAAAAATGGTATATGGCGGTGAATTCAGGGTTCAGCTGGTGACCCTAGCCATCATTGCCACCATCATCCTGTATCATCTGGTCCGCTGGTTCCTGAACGCCCATAAAACCAAGACCCGCCTTCATTATCATAACCCCCAGACGGGCTTGTCAGCAGATTTGCAGATGCGTCCGGACATGACGCTTCTGGATACAATTCGCTCGGCAGGCATCGCCCATGCCGCCGTCTGCGGCGGCCGCGGGCGATGTTCGACCTGCCGGGTCCGCATCGACCACAGCCAGACCGATATTCCCTCTCCCGATGCCACCGAACAAAAGGTTCTGGACCGGATTTCCGCGCCTCCCAATGTCCGGCTTGCCTGCCAGCTCTATCCACCCTCCGCCCTCAGTGTCACCGCCCTGCTTAGCCCGAACCCGAGCGCCAGAGAAGCCGGACCACAGCCCCGCCATCATGCGGGCATGGAGCAGGATCTGGTCATATTGTTTGCCGACCTGCGCGGCTTTACCAAACTGTCAGAAACCCGCCTGCCCTATGATGTCGCCTATCTGCTGAACCGCTATTTTGCGGCCATGGGCACGGCGATCGAAGCCTCAGGCGGTCATCTTGACAAATTCATTGGCGACGGCGTGATGGCAATTTTCGGCATTGATGGTGATATTGAAAGCGCCAGCCAACAGGCTGTTGCAGCAACCATTCGGATGGCCCGCAATCTCGACAAACTGAATGAAAATCTGGCAACGGAGATGAATGCACCGCTGAAAATCGGCATTGGCCTGCATTCCGGCCTGTCGATTGTCGGCAATATGGGCTTCCGCAATGCCACCAGCATCACGGCAATCGGGGATGTGGTCAACACGGCCAGCCGCCTAGAAACCCTGTCCAAGGACCATGACGCCCAATTGATTGTCTCGGAACGCACTGCCAAGCGCAGCGGCTTTGATTTATCCGCCTTCCCGTTGCAATCGGTCACCCTGAGAGGACGACAGGATCCCCTCGAAATCCGGGTTATCGGATCCGCCCTTGAAATCCCGCAGGACCATGATCTCGACAAGTGACCGCTATCAAACCTGAGCATTCCCCTTGCTGGCCCTAAAATAGCCCCACACTGGCTCTAACCTCTCTTCGAACTGGCCAGACAAGGACAGACACGAACAGGCGTTGCTTGAAATCAGAGAAGAGGAAACAGCCAAATGTATATCGCAATGAACCGGTTCTTGGTCAAAAAGGGCTTTGAAGAGGCCTTTGAGAGCATTTGGGCCAATCGCGACAGCAAATTGCTTGATATGGAAGGCTTTGTGCATTTCGATCTTCTCAAAGGCAGTGAAACCGAAGACGGCTTCATTCTTTATGCCTCCCATGCCATCTGGCAGGATGAAGCAGCCTTCATCCAGTGGACGCGCTCTGCACAATTCCGCCAATCCCACGCCAAGGTCAAACCGTTGGTGGAATATCAGGGACCGCCAAAGCTCGAATGCTTTACAACCATCGAAGGTCTCACCATCACCAAAGAGTGATCGCCTTTTGCATGCCTCTTCTTTTGGACTCTTCTTCTGGTCATGGGCCGACGCGCGGCTCAAGATCCTTGTTTTACGAGAGGGCTTTGAAGTTAAACCGGGTCACCGGTTTAGATTTAAACGCCATTTCTCAGTATGTTATTGCAGTCTCGTGAACGGGAGGTCCCGAGAATTGCTCTAGCTTTTTACTGCGAATATACTGCAGGGCAGCCATGCAAAAAACGTCATGCTACTGTAGAATATATTGAAATCCGCCTTCGATTAATTTACCTAGACATTAATCGGGCTTGCCTACCCTTGCCAGATCTGCATTTGGCACGGCGCAAGCGTCTTCCAACGCTACATTGTCGGGACCACCATGAGCTTGTATACAAATTATCTAGACGAGATTGAAACGCGCAAAATTCAGGGCCTGCACCCTAAGCCCATTGATGATGGTGCCCTGCTTGCCGAAATCATCGCGCAGATCAAAGACGTTCAGAACGAACATCGCGAAGACTCCCTGAATTTCTTCATCTACAACACCGTGCCGGGCACCACCAGCGCAGCTGGCGTCAAGGCAAAATTCCTCAAGGAAATCATCCTTGAAGAAGAAGTTGTCAAAGAAATCTCACCGACCTTTGCGTTTGAGCTCCTGTCTCACATGAAGGGTGGACCATCGGTAGACGTTCTCCTTGATCTGGCTCTTGGTGATGACCCCGCCATTGCCAAGCAGGCAGGCGAGGTTCTGAAAACCCAGGTCTTCCTGTATGAAGCAGACACCGACCGCATTGCAGCCGCCTACAAGGCAGGCAACCCTGTCGCCAAAGAACTGCTCGAGAGCTATGTGAAGGCCGAATTCTTCACCAAGCTTCCCGACGTTGAAGAAGAAATCAAGGTTGTCACCTACATTGCAGGTGAAGGCGACATTTCCACCGACCTTCTCTCGCCGGGCAATCAGGCCCACTCCCGCGCTGACCGCGAGCTGCATGGCAAATGCATGATCTCGGAAAAAGCGCAGGAGGAAATTCAGGCCCTCAAGCTGCAGCATCCAGACAAGCGTGTCATGCTGATCGCCGAAAAAGGCACCATGGGCGTGGGCTCTTCGCGCATGTCCGGCGTCAACAATGTCGCGCTTTGGACCGGCAAACAGGCCAGCCCTTATGTGCCATTCGTCAACTTTGCACCGGTTGTGGCCGGCACCAACGGGATTTCGCCAATCTTCCAGACCACCGTTGGCGTGACCGGCGGCATCGGCATTGATTTGAAGAACTGGGTCAAGAAGCTCGACGACGAAGGCAAGCCGATACTCAACAATGATGGCAACCCGGTTCTGGAACAGAAATACTCTGTCGAGACCGGCACGATCCTGTCGATCAATTCCAAAACCAAAAAGCTCTACAACGAAGCCGGTGACGAAGAGCTGACCGACGTTGCCAACGCCTTCACTCCGCAGAAGGTCGAGTTCATGAAGGCCGGTAGCTCCTACGCCATCGTCTTCGGCAAGAAGCTCCAGACATTTGCGGCTGAAACCCTTGGCGTGGAACCCCCGTTGGTCTATGCCCCATCGAAAGAAATTACCCACGAAGGTCAGGGCCTGACTGCCGTTGAAAAAATCTTCAACCGCAATGCGGTTGGCGTCAAATCCGACAAGCCACTGCATGCGGGCTCCGATGTTCGTGTCAAGGTCAACATTGTAGGCTCGCAGGACACCACCGGCCTGATGACCATGCAGGAGCTGGAAGCCATGGCGGCGACCATTCTCTCCCCAAGTGTTGACGGCGCTTATCAGTCCGGCTGTCACACCGCATCGGTCTGGGATCTGAAGGCACAGGCCAATACCCCACGCCTGATGAAATTCATGAATGAATTTGGTCTGGTCACCGGTCGTGACCCCAAAGGCGTTTATCATCCCATGACAGACGTGATCCACAAGGTGCTGAACGACATCACCGTGGATGACCGCTCCATCATCATCGGCGGCGACAGCCACACCCGCATGTCAAAAGGCGTTGCCTTTGGTGCAGACTCCGGCACCGTCGCTCTGGCTCTGGCCACCGGCGAGGCAAGCATGCCAATTCCGGAATCCGTGAAAGTCACCTTCAAGGGCAAGATGGCCGATCACATGGACTTCCGCGATGTGGTCCATGCCACACAGGCCCAGATGCTCCAGCAGCATGGCGACAATGTCTTCCAAGGCCGCGTCATCGAAGTGCATATCGGCACCCTGCTCGCTGACCAGGCCTTCACCTTCACCGACTGGACCGCAGAAATGAAGGCAAAAGCCTCCGTCTGCATTTCCAACGACGAGACCCTGATCGGCTCTCTTGAACTGGCAAAATCGCGCATCCAGATCATGATCGACAAAGGCATGGAACATGAAAATGGCATGCTCGCTCACCTGATCGATATTGCCGACAAGCGCATCGCCGAAATCAAGTCCGGTGAAGTGCCTGCCCTCAAGCCAGATGACAATGCAAAATATTCCGCTGAAGTGGTTGTCGATCTCGACGCCATCATCGAGCCGATGATCGCTGACCCGGATGTCAACAACGCCGATATCTCCAAGCGTTACACCCACGACACCATTCGTCCGATCTCCTACTACAACGCAGAGAAAAAGGTCGATCTGGGCTTTGTCGGTTCCTGCATGGTGCATAAGGGTGACGTCAAGATTGTTGCACAAATGCTCCGCAATCTTGAAGCCAAGAAGGGCAAGGTAGAATTCAAGGCTCCGCTCGTTTTGGCAGCCCCGACCTACAACATCATTGATGAGTTGAAGGAAGAAGGCGATTGGGAAGTCTTGCAGAAATATTCCGGCTTCGAATTTGACGATGCCGCACCGAAGACCGAAGCGCGGACAGAATATGAAAATATTCTCTATCTGGAGCGTCCGGGCTGTAACCTCTGCATGGGTAACCAGGAAAAAGCCGCCAAGGGCGACACCGTTCTGGCCACCTCGACCCGGCTTTTCCAGGGCCGTGTGGTCGCGGATGCACCAGACAAAAAAGGCGAATCCCTGCTTGGTTCGACCCCGGTGGTGGTTCTGTCCGCCGTTCTTGGTCGCACGCCAACCCTTGAGGAATACAAAACCGCAGTGGAAGGCATTGACCTGACAAAATTTGCCCCACCGCTGGAAGTTCCGGGCACCACCCGTTCGGTGCATTTCTGATCTAACCGATCGAAGAAATCCGAAATGTCCGCGCCATAAAGAAAAGGCCCCAACCGGGGCCTTTTCTCGTTTCTGCTTGTCCTATGCAATGGGTGTCAGCTGGCGCTTTCCTGCTGAATGAACGCCCGCTCGCCCCCCAAATCTGAAAAAGCTCTGGTGCGGCAAGACAGCACGATGATCTGCTGATCCTTGGCTGTCTGTGCCAGCATGTTGAACATGGTCGCGATCCGCTCATCGTCCGTATGCACCAGAGCGTCATCAAGAATGATCGGTACATGGCTCCCTTGCCGGGCAATCAGCCGGGCAAAGGCCAGCCGGGTCAAAATGGCAATCTGCTCATAGGCCCCGCCTGACAGAGCCTCCACATGATCCGTTACCCCTTGTCGGGTGATGGTCTCAATCAGCAGTTTGTCCGCATCGAGTTGAAAATCGATCCCCCCGTGCAATTGCTGTAACAAGGGCAAAAGCTCCTTGCGGATCGGTTCGAAATAGGTCTCCTGCGCTTCAGCCCGCGCCGCCTCCAGATGATCAATCAGCAGCCGCAGCGCACGCGCATGATGGTCAAATTGCTGCGCCCGCTGGCTGGCCCGCTCCAATTTACCCAGCACTTCGGCCAGTTTTTCCTCGACCGCCCCATCGGACTGAATCTGGATCGCTCCATTGAGCCGTGCCAGCTCTTTCTCTTGCAGCGCAATTTCCTTCTGGTCTTCCTCTTCCGCCTTCTGGGCACGCTGATGGGCAGCTTCTGCCATGGCCAAGTTTGGCGCATCTTTCTGCAATGCCGTCAATGAAGCCTTGGCATCAGATACCTTCTGCCCGTTGGCCTCTTGCTCACGGCTCAAGGCATTCAGGCGCATCGCCTCATCCTCAGAGGCTGTCAGATCCGCCAACTCGGCCTTCATCCGCGTCAAGGTTCCTTCCTCGGCAGCCAGAGCACCAACCGCCATGGTGTAGGCATCCCGCAACCGGCCTTCCTCGACACGCAAACCATCAAGCTGGTGATTTGCCTCGGTAAGAGCCGTTTCCAGCCCCTCGGCCTTCGGAGCACCACTTTCCGCATCAGAGGTCAACGGAGGGAGCGGCGCATCAACCGCGATGCCCAGCTCTTGGCAAAGCTGGCGCTTTTCATGCTCCAAGGCCTCGATCCCAGCGGGGGCCAATGTTTTCAATTGGGTAAGAAGCGCCTGTTGTTCTTGCTGCGCGCTCTGTTGCTCTTCATGGCGATGGCGCGCCGCCTTGACGCTCTCCACCGCCAAAGCGGTCAATTGCCTCTTGAGATCCCCCAGCAATTGCGAAGGATCCTCTATTTGCAGCCCGGTCCCTTCAGCCGGTTGCACATGCAGCCCGCCAAAGCCCGGCAAGGTCAGCGTCATGGCCCGATCAATCAGATGCGGCTCACCGCTGGCAACTGCAACACCGTCGCATTGCGCTGGCTGCGCCTCTGCTGACAGGGTGAAGCTGGCAAAAGCGACCTTGCGCTTTTCAACCGCCATATCATGACGCCGCTCCAGATCCACCAGTTGGTTAAGGTCTGCGCGACTGACAGCCGTGCCACGCAACAAGCCTTCCAATTCAACCAGCCTCTGCTTGATGGGCCGGATCGTCGTCAACAGGTCCTCAAGCGCCCTCAACCGTGTCTGGCGCGATTGCAGCCGTTCGGCCTGTCTGGCTTGCGTCAGCCCATCGCTCAGCGTGCGCCGCTTGGCCTCAAGCTCAGCTATTTGCGTCTGCAGGCGATCCGTCGCCGCCTTGGCCTTGGCTTTTGCTTCTTGCGCACTGGCAACCAGGCTTTCCTTGTCGCCCACGCCACGGGCCAGCGTGGTGCGCTTGGCTTGCTTGGCCTCGATCTCCTTGATCTGCCGTGCGACCTCTTCGGCCTCATTGACAAGCAATTGCAGGTCTTTCCCGGCCGCTGCCACCTTTTGCGCGTGATCGCGCGCTTGGGTCAATTGTGCCTGACTACGGGCAATCGCCGAGCGTCGCTCGGTGCGCAGATCTTCATTCTGCAACTCACGCAATCGAGCCGTAACCTTTTTCTTCATAGCCAAATCTTGGGAGAGTGCCTGCACGTCTTTTTCAAGACGGTCCCGCTCCTCCTTCAATGCCAGAACCCGATCCTCGGCTTCTTTCCACGCGCTGCCGGCCTTTGCCTTGCCTTGCTTGGTGCTGATCGCATCCAGTTCCTGTTTGGCGCTCTGGACAATCTGGTCCATCCGTCGCCCTCCGGTCACCATATCGATCTGACCGCGGACACTCGACATCACATCCCGGCGCGCTTCGATCCCTTCGCTTTCGCCCTTGCCATCAGGGTCGACACCCACCATGCCTTGCCGCACCCACAACAGGCCAACCGGCCCCTTGCGGTTCTGAAGCAAATGGCTCTGGATCCAGACTTCTGCATCATCGGCCTGTTTCAGGACGGAGCCGGTGGCCAGCGCCGTCACGGTTGCCGATGAGCCAGGTTTGCGCAAGTTGAAGACTTTCTCAATCCGATAAGCCTCGCCATCCACCTCGATCTCGGCAGCAACCGTCATCGCCCCACCGGAATAAGGCTGCAGGCTGCGCAGCTCTTTCTTGTTGGCGCCATGATCGAAGAAAAACAACGCATGGAGCGCATCAAAGAAAGTGCTCTTGCCGCTTTCATTTTCCGCCGTGATGGTCGTCAGACCATCACCGAAGGGCCCAAGATCCATCGTTTGATTGGCAAACCGGCGCACATTGGTGAGCGTAAGGCGACGTAATCTCATTGGCCCACCTCCTGAGCCAGATGGAACAAATGCGACAAGGCCGTCTGCGCAATGCGGGCGTCTTGCTCGGTCCGTCCCTCAAGGCTGGTCTCAGCGAGCAGACTTTCAGCTGCTACCCGCAAGGCACCGCTCTCGGCGATCACGTCAAGATCTTCAACCGACTGTTCGACGCCAATGCGGCTAAGATCAAAATCAAAAAAATGAAAGTCATCAGCGACCGCTTCACACGCCTTACGCAATGCGGCATGCTCGGATAGCCCCAGTCGTCCAGTCCCGACAAACCGTACCAAAGCCCGATCTCGCGCCTCATGTGGCAGAGCATCGTCCAGGATTCTCACCGGATCACAACCAGGAAAAAAGGTCTGCTCGGTGCGCTGCCAATGATAACGTCCGATCGGGATCGGCTCGACCGTCGGCACCGCACCACGCGTGGCCACGTCAACCAATAGCACCCCCGCAGCATCATGACCCTTGAAGCTGTCAGCCTCAGATGCACCCGCATACCAGCAACGATCACTGATACGCATCTGACCATGCCAGTCTCCCAAAGCCAGATAATCAAGCTCGGATCGCTCGGCACGGTCCGGAGGGATGATTGCCAGCCCACCGTCTTCGGAGCCAAATTCGGTAACGCCCCCATGGGCGAGGCCAATTCGGATCCGCTCGCCCGTCTCCGCAAGGCCCATCCATTCCGTCAAATCGAAACCGGGGCTTCTGACTGTCGGTGGAGCAGGCAGGATCGCCGCATCGTCGCCGATCAAAAGGGGAGCGGCATCCGTTGCCAAAATCACATTGCCCGGCTTGTCACGTGCAATCCGTTCCCATAGATCCGCCGCCGCAAGGGAATCATGGTTGCCTGGCATCCAGACCCAAGTGACCGAAGGCTCCGCCACCATGACGTCGAGCGCCCGCTTGACCAGCTTGGAGGGTGGCGCTTCCGCATCGAACGTATCCCCGGCAATCAGGACAAAGGGTGCATCATGCAAACGAGCCGCTTCTCCCGAAGCCCGCAGGGCGTCCAGCCGGGCCTGCCGCAAGGCAACCCGTGTTTCTTCGTCAAATTGTCCGAACGGCTTGCCGAGATGAAAGTCGGCGGCATGAATGAAGCGCATGGCTAATCCCCCTTCGATCAGTGATATCGCCCTACAAGGGGAACCGCAACGCGCAATTGACTTTGGCGCAGTTTAGATTTGCGGAACGATCACGGAAGGATAAAGGCCACTCTCGACAATCGCCTTTATCGGATCCTGCCCTTTAAGGAAACCATGATCTGACACCAGAACCGAGCCCCAGCCACGCGCCAACGCGCCCCAAATGTCCGTATGCAAACTATCTCCAACCATCGCAATCCGCGCCGGCGCAATGGATGAGCCAATCTGTTCTTCTATATAATCATAGACACTTGGGAAGGGCTTGCCATGAAAGACAACCTCTAAACCGGGAACTCGATCCATTAGATCATGGGCAAAAAAGCCCGGCTCAACCGTTAGGCCAATCTCCCGCGGTGCCACCAGATCCGGATTGGCCACAACAACCGGGCGCTTAGTATAGGTCAGGCTATCAACCAACAGATCTTGCCGCTTGTCGGACCAACATTCAGAAGATAAGAAAAGAAACCCGTCGACCGCATCATAGACAGCTCTGTCATACCCCAGAGGCTCGACGGAATGGGCCAATTCCTGTTCAGAGAAACTGGCCGGGGCAACCACACCCCAGTGAAATGGATCAGCCCGCTGAGCCAAATGCAGCTCGCAAACAGCACGGGAAGAAATCAGCTCATCGGGATGAAAATCAAAGCCGAGCCGTTCGAATTTTTCAATCACTTGCGCAAAGGCATAAGAGGCTGCATTGGTCAGTACGAACAGTCTTTTCCCTTGGTCTCTTAAAGCAGCAATCCGATCGACTGCTCCGGCAATGGGCGCTTCACCCACATTGAGAACCCCAAAGGCATCAAAGACAAAGGCATCATAGTTTGAAGCGACAACCCCCAAATGGCTGGCGACTTGCACGGAATCGAACTGTGCACCTTCGTCTACAGGGAAAGAAGGGAAACGTCCGCGAACGGCTTCATAACGCTCAAAGGCCTGTTGGGATGTGAGGGTCTTATTCAAATATGCCTCTTCAACGGTCAGAGGTGGGATAAACAAAATGGCCGATTGTGCAATCAGATTTGCAAATCTTATAACAAGAGCGTCGCTCGTTGCCAATGTTAGCCATCATCACCCATATGGCCAGACAAAACTGCAATTGCCCCTTGCCCGGACCATTTTCCCGTTTTTTGGACGCAAAAACCCCGATCATGATTATGACCGGGGTTTTTTATATATTTTGCTTTTAACAGGCCTGGCGGCGACCTACTCTCCCGCGTCTTAAGACGAAGTACCATTGGCGCAGAGGCGTTTGACTACCGAGTTCGGGATGGGATCGGGTCTGGGAGCCTCGCCATGACCACCAGGCCGGTTAAAAGCAAAATTTGAGAAGCTGGTTTTTTTGGCTTTCGGCATTTCGTTACACGAATTGCCTTTCGCCTATTCCGCAATTGGCTTTGACCAATTGCTCTGAATGAACATTGATAAATGGGAGTGATCAAGCCGATCGAGCTATTAGTACCGGTAAGCTTCGTATGTTGCCATACTTCCACACCCGGCCTATCGACGTGGTGGTCTTCCACGGCTCTGATAGGGAGAACTTGTCTCAAGGTGGGCTTCCCGCTTAGATGCTTTCAGCGGTTATCCCTTCCGCACATAGCTACCCTGCAATGCGGCTGGCGCCACAACAGGTCCACCAGAGGTGCGTCCAACCCGGTCCTCTCGTACTAGGGTCAGCTCCTTTCAATTCTCCTGCGCCCACGGCAGATAGGGACCGAACTGTCTCACGACGTTCTGAACCCAGCTCACGTACCGCTTTAATTGGCGAACAGCCAAACCCTTGGGACCTGCTCCAGCCCCAGGATGCGATGAGCCGACATCGAGGTGCCAAACAATGCCGTCGATATGGACTCTTGGGCATCATCAGCCTGTTATCCCCGGAGTACCTTTTATCCGTTGAGCGATGGCCCTTCCACTCGGGACCACCGGATCACTATGACCGACTTTCGTCTCTGCTCGACTTGTCAGTCTCGCAGTCAGGCTGGCTTATGCCATTGCACTCGACGACCGATTTCCGACCGGTCTGAGCCAACCTTCGCGCGCCTCCGTTACTCTTTGGGAGGCGACCGCCCCAGTCAAACTACCCACCATGCGCTGTCCCGGATCCGGATAACGGACCGCGGTTAGACAGCCATGACAACAAGGGTGGTATTTCAAGGATGGCTCCATCCGAGCTGGCGCCCGGACTTCAAAGCCTACCACCTATCCTACACATGCCAACACAACTGTCAGCGCAAAGCTATAGTAAAGGTTCACGGGGTCTTTCCGTCTGACCGCAGGAACCCCGCATCTTCACGGGGAATTCAATTTCACTGAGTCTATGCTGGAGACAGCGGGGAAGTCGTTACGCCATTCGTGCAGGTCGGAACTTACCCGACAAGGAATTTCGCTACCTTAGGACCGTTATAGTTACGGCCGCCGTTTACCGGGGCTTCAATTCGATGCTCTCACATCTCCTCTTAACCTTCCGGCACCGGGCAGGCGTCAGACCCTATACGTCGCCTTGCGGCTTCGCAGAGCCCTGTGTTTTTGATAAACAGTCGCAACCCCCTGGTCTGTGCCACCCGCTAAAAGTTGCCTTCTAACGGGTCTCCCTTCTCGCGAACTTACGGGAGCAATTTGCCGAGTTCCTTCAGCATAGTTCTCTCAAGCGCCTTGGTATACTCTACCAGTCCACCTGTGTCGGTTTCGGGTACGGTCTAATGTGGGTGCTATTTCCTGGAACTCCTACGCTGCACAATCAATCCAATAAGATCATACAACTACCGGAATTCGTCACATCCCACTGGTTGAGGAATATTAACCTCATTCCCATCGACTACGCATTTCTGCCTCGCCTTAGGGGCCGACTAACCCTGCGCTGATTAGCATTGCACAGGAACCCTTGGACTTTCGGCGAGAGTGTCTCTCACACTCTTTATCGTTACTCATGTCAGCATTCGCACTTCTGATACTTCCAGCGCCCCTCGCAGGTACGCCTTCATCAGCCTACAGAACGCTCCGCTACCGCGT